>CANRPN010000046.1 GCA_947632505.1 uncultured Clostridia bacterium
AGGGCTACAAACTGACCGCCCAAGGCAAGAACTACACGCTGCTCGGCTGGTCCGCAAAGGAACTTGATAATTATCTTCTGACCTCCGAAGAAGCAGCGCTTGCCGTGGATTATATCCCCGCAGGGAAGAACTTCACGCTCGCCACGCGTTATGCAAAAGCGGGTTACACTGTGGAATTGGCCAACGGCGAAGTAAAGACGTTCGACTATGCGATCGTGCTTTATGCGGTATGGGGGATCGACGAGAATGCGAGCGGCACCCCCGATTGGGAAGACCGTCATTATAAGATCGTCTATCAAGACGGGGATTCGCTCACTCCGGAAGAGGGTGTTACCTTCCCCGAAGAGACCGACTATACGTTGGAAGGGCTCACCGTCACGCTCGCGGGAATGACCGAGGACGGCAACGAATGGACGATCACCGCAACAGGTGCGGACGGCAAGCACTATGTGCTCGTCGGTTGGTCCACCGAGAGCGGCTCTCACCTTGTGGGGACGAATGTTCCCTCTTGGAAGCGCGCGACCGGAAGCTGCCTGTTTGAAGCGGGTTACGGTTATCTCCTCGACGAGTTCAACCTCGGTACCTTGGACAACGCAAACGCGCAGGAGGGCAAATACACGATCACCCTCTATGCGGTTTGGGCGGAGGACAGTGAAAACAACAATACGGGCGACGATATTCCCGACTATGCGCAGACCTACACCGTGACGTTCAATAACGCTGCGGGAGGGACGCTCACGCCCGAAGATCTGCCTCGTTCTGTCATTGAGCAGAAGGTGGGCGCGCAGGTCGTCACCCGTGCGAACTACACCCTTGAAACCGACGGCAAGAAGTACGCGCTTCTCGGTTGGTCGGCAAAGGCGCTTGGCAGCTACTTAATCGAAGACGGTGCGAACGTTCCCGCGGCCGACTTTGTAAAGCCGCTCGATGAATACATCGTCAAAGCGGAGCATGCGAATGGCGAGCACGTCATCACTCTGAACGCGGTATGGGGAATCGACGAAAACGGCAACGGCACCGTAGATTGGGAGGAGAACTTCACCTTCCGCTATGTGGCCGGCGTAGCGGGCGACGCTACCGACGGAACGAATCCTCTGCCTTATGAAGCAAAGGGCTACACGTTCGGCGCGACCTACGATTTGCTCCAAGGCTACACGCTCACCCTTTCCACGGGCGAAAAGTACACCTTGCTCGGTTGGACGACGGAAGCTCCCGAGGCAGGTTCGCCTTATCTTTGCAACAATGAAAGCGAAAAGAACGCGCTCGGCGAGTATAGTTACAGTTATGCCCTCGATCCCGCGGATGCCGACAGATACGGCGTCATCACGTTCTACGCGGTTTGGGGCAGGGACGATAACGACAACCACCAAGAGGACTATGCGGAGACTTTCGAGCTGCTCTTCAAGACGGGCGAAAATTCCACAGGCACGTTGGGGGGCACGAGCGGAACTTCCTTCCCCGAAGTCAAAGACAAGAAAGTGGACGATGAGTACGACCTTCCCAAAGACTATACTTTGAAGGTCGGTGGCAAGACCTATGTGCTCATGGGTTGGACGCTCGAAAAGGGCGACTATCTCTGCGACGATCTCAAAGACTACGTTGACAAGACGGGCAAGCTCGTCATCTACGGCGCAGGCAGCGAATACGAAGTGGCCGCGCGCGACGACTTGAAGGACGGCGCAGTCGACGACAAGATCACCTTCTATGCGGTTTGGGGAATCGATGGAAACGACGACGGCAAGGCAGACATCGATACCTACACGGTCGTCTACGAGAGCGCGCAGAGCGGCGACGAAGCGGACGGAATGGTCTATGAGATCAACGGTCCTTCCTGGCCTCTTACCCGCTTCGGGCTCGCAGCGGAGAACGACATCGTCACCGTCAACTACACGAACGGCAACGGTTATCGTCTGAACCAATATCAGCGGCGCGGAGACAGCGACCTCACCTTGCAGAAGCAGTATGTTCTCGTGGGTTGGTCCGTCGGCCAAGGCGAAGATGCTACATATATATATGGTAGTGCAGACAAGGCCGCATACGACACGTTCACGCAGGACGCGACGAAATTCTTCGCCGTGACGAATGCGCCGATCGACCTCAAACTCCTCACGTCGTTTGCTGACGACAAGAAGGTCATCACCCTCTATGCGGTTTGGGCAGAGGATGAGAACGCCAACGGCACACCCGATTGGGACGACCAATACTTCACGCTCACCTATAACACGCATGTCACGGGTGTTACGGTCGATTCCGTAGAGCACATTCTCGACGGCACGGCAGTCACGCTGGCAGGCCTCGACGATGACGGCAAATACAGCTACACCACGACAAGGGACGGCGTAAAATACATCCTCGTCGGTTGGACGGAGAACGACGCTGCACACTTCTCGCTCGGCAGGCCCGCGGTCACGTTCTATCCCGTCGGTAGCAGCTTCACCGTAACGGAAAATGTCACGCTGCATGCGGTTTGGGCGGCAGACAACGAGAATAACGGCGACGGCGACGGTACGCCCGACTATTTGCAGGAATACAAACTCGTCTATACGAACAAGGCGGGTGGCGATGTCGTCATGCCCGCTTCGATCGGCAACCTCAGAGTGGACGACACGGCAGGTCTTGCCGCAAATCTCACCCTCGATGTAGACAATAAGCATTACGTGCTCGTCGGTTGGACGCTCAACGGAAATGCAAGCGCTTACCTCTTCGATTCCGATCCCAAGGATAGCTTGGAATCCTTCTACGAGGCGGGCGCGAAGTACACCGTTAAAGCTGCCGACGCAAGCAGCGAAAGAGTGATCACGTTCTACGCCGTTTGGGCGGAGGATATGAACAACAACGGCGACGGAAACGACGTTCCCGACTATTTGGAAGACAGGTACGACATCGCCTATGATATGAGCGTGGGAGGCATAGCGGCTCCTGCGGGCGCACGCGGTCTTCTCAGCGGCACCACCGTTCAGCTCGCGAAGCCTACCATTGAGAACGTACAGATCGGCAATGTCAAGTACATCTTTGTCGGTTGGACGAAGGATAGCGCGGAAAGCTACTTCTTCATGAACGAGCCCACCGTCTCGCTCGAGGGCGACAGCTACACCGTCGACCCGAAACATGCGGACGAACAAAACGTCATCACCTTCCATGCGGTTTGGGCGGCGGACGACGAGGAAGGCGGCAAGGGCGACGGTACGCCCGACTACAAGCAGACCTACTCCGTGTCCTTCACCGATCAAGTGGGCGGTACGATCGTTCCCGACGACCTTCCTTACACCATCGAAAGCCTCACGGTCGGCGCGAACGTTACCTTGCTCAAAGGCTACACGCTTGACGTTGAGAGGAACGGGCAAATCAAACGCTATGTGCTCGTCGGCTGGACGACGCAGAGCAACAATGCAAGCGGCTATCTCTTCGATACCGACCCTGCGGCGGAATTTGGCAGCAGCCTGTTCAGGGCTGCGGGCGAGAATTATGTGCTCGCCTCCCGCGACGCCGTGAAGAATGCAGAGGGCAAATACTTTGTCACCTTCTATGCGGTTTGGGCGGCAGACGAAAATCTCAACGGCAACCCCGATTACAACGACGACAACTTCACCCTCACCTATGAGAATTTGGCGAAGGGCGAAGTCAGCGGCTGGACGGGCGATGCGGCAGGCAGCTTCACCAAGACGGAGCGCGACCTTCTCACGGGCACTTATGTCACGCTCGAAGGCGGGAATACAGTTTCGCTCCAAGTGGGCGGCGTGAAGTATCTGCTTGTCGGTTGGACGACGGAAAGCAACGCTTCCGCATATTGCACCATGGGTGCGCCCGAAGTTTCCTTCTTCGAAACCGGCACCCGCTATTTGGTGACGGGCAATGTCACGTTCTATGCGGTTTGGGCGGCCGATACCGAAAACGGCGGAGAAGGGGACGGCACTCCCGACTACAAACAGAGCTATACCGTGCGCTTCGTCGACGCTGCAAGCGGCACGGAATCGGTGCGCTATACGCTTAGCAATCAGGACGTGGGCACCGAGATCCCCGTTCCCGCAGCTTCCGCGATCGAAAAGGACGGCACGCGCTATGTGCTCCTCGGCTGGTCTTTGGAAAAACTTGACAGCTACTTCGTAGACAGCATGCCCACGGAGCAAACTTTCTATGAACTCGGAAAGAGCTACAAGCTCGCGGCAAGCGACGCGACCGAAGAGGGCATCATCACTCTTTATGCGGTTTGGGCGGCGGATGAAAACTCCAACGATCAACCCGACTTTAAGGAGCAGAAGTACACCGTCAAGCTCGAAAACGGGCAGACGGACGGCACGCTCGAAGGCGCGGACAATATCTTCGGCACGACCTTTACGGATAAAGTCCGCGGCGACGCGGTAGCGCTCGGCGAAAAGTATTACAGCACGGAAGAGAAGCCCGTTTCCCTCAAAGTGAACGGCAAGACCTATCTTCTCCTCGGATGGACGACGGAAAAGGGCGGCAAACTTGTTGATGGTAGCGTTGCAAGCATGACGATCTACCGCGACAGCTACACTGTCAACGCAGAGAATGCGGACGCACAAAACGTCATCACGCTGTATGCGGTTTGGGGCGTGGACTCCAACAATAACAATATCCCCGACGTCGAGGAGAATGCGTACCTCGTACGGCTTGTCTACGGAAAGACCATCGAGGGGGCTGTTGTTGGCGGCGTTCTTCCCGCAACGCATCCGTTCCTGCACGCAAACGATAAGGTAAGCCTCGCCGAATATGCGAAGTATCGCTTTGTCAGCGGCGAACACAGCTATAAACTTCTCGGTTGGACGTTGCAAGAGGGCGATTACCTCTGCACCGTAGCGGGACCTGAACAGTCGCTTGATCTCATCGCAACAGACAGCAGTTACACGGTCAAGTCGGTGGACGATGCCGATGAAGACTACATCATCACGCTGTACGCGGTTTGGGGCGTGGATGACAACGAGGACGGCAAGGGCAATGATACTCCCGACTATGAAGAGACTTTCAAAGTTTCCTTCTCCAACGAATCGGGCGGCGTGAGCACACCTGCGGAAATGCCCGAATCTGTCACCGTGAACGGCGCCGAGATCTATGGCGAAAACGGCAAGAGAGTTCCGCTCGAATCCGGATACACGCTCGAAGCGAACGGCAAGCACTATGTGCTCATCGGTTGGACGCTTGAAAGCGGCTCTCACCTCTTTGAGAGAGCGCCCGCTTTCATGCCGCTCACAGGCAGCTACCTTGTCGATGCAAAAGATGCAAACGCGGGCGGCAACATCACCCTGTACGCGGTATGGGGGATCGACAGCAACGGCAATGGCACGGCGGATTGGAACGATGTATTCAGCGTAACGCTTGAAAATCGTGTAGACGGGCAAGTCATGGGCGATGTCACCTTCGGTCTGTTCGCACAGAACAGAAGAGCGGGCGACGTCGTAACGGGCCTTCCCGTCAGCATGGCGGACGGACACATCTCCCTCACGGTCGGCGGAAAGACGTATGCGCTCGCCGGTTGGACGACAACTCCCACCTCGACCCGTCCCTACACTGCGGCTCCGACCGATCTTACGGTCTTGAAGAGCGCATACACGGTCTCCGCGGCGGACGATACCGACGGTGACGGCGTGATTTACCTCTATGCGGTTTGGGGTCTCGACGAGAACCAGAGCGGCATCGTGGATTGGGAAGAGACGCTCTACCGCGTTGAGTTCAGAAACGATCTCGGCGAGGGCAGCATTGTAAGCGGCACCAATCTTCCCTATGTTTTGAGCGGCGAACCTGCGGGCAGAACCGTCACGTTGCTCGGCTCGGGGACCCTCGAAATCACGAAAAACGGGGTAACCTCTCACTACATTCTCATCGGTTGGGTGCTCAGAGGAAAGAGTGCGATCGTCACAAGCGCGCCCACGGCGAACTTCTATGAGACGGGCGCAAACTATACGATCGATCCGAACGACGCCGACGCAGACGGGTACATCTCCTTCTATGCAATTTGGGCGGCGGACGAAAATCACAACGGCAAGCCCGATTATGAGGAGACCTTCACCGTCATATTCACGGCGGGCGTCGACTCGGGCGAAGTCACGGGCATTCTTCCCGGCGGAGAGGACGGCATTTCCGGCAACGTCGGAACGCAGGTCTCCCTCAAAGCAGAGCTTTCGCTCGAACTCGGCGGCAAGCACTATGTTGCCTTCGGTTGGAGCCTTGCAAACGGCGTCTACCTCTATGAGAAAGCTCCTTCCGCGCAAGATCTCGAAAAGATCAAGTTGATGAGCGTGGAGGGTGTGGAGCAGTACTACACGATTCAGGCCGCGGACGATACCGACGGCGACGGCGTGATCTACCTCTATGCTGTTTGGGGCGCCGATAACGACGACGGCGGCAAGGGCGACAAAGAGCCCGATTGGGAGGACGATCAGTTCTACACTGTGGACTTCTTGCCTGTGGACGACGGCTATCAAGGCGTTACCATCGATTACGATGGCAGCAAGATTTCGGCAACCGACTTCGTGACTAAGACGGAAAACAAGGGCTTGAAGCTCGGGCAGGAGTTCAACGTTCCCGGCAAGGCATTCCTCGATCTCAACGGAAAGTCCTATGTGCTTCTCGGTTGGACCTATGCAAAGGGCACCTACCTGTGCAATACTCTGGAAGAGCTTCTCGCGCTCAACGGCTACTTTAACTCAAACGTCGTCGATCCTTATTATGCAGTCAACCATGTGATCAAGACGTACGGCGTTTGGGCGATCGACAGCGACCGCGACGGGATCCCCGACTTTTCGAGCGACTTTAAGGTCCACTTTGAAAATGCGGCCGACGGTTCGATCTTGAACGAAACGCTTCCCGAGGATGTTCCCGTTCAGGCGGGCATGACCCTCAACCTCGCGGGTTACGATCTGAGCATGCAGCTCGGCGGCGTCAACTATGCTTTGCTCGGCTGGGCGGGCGTTGCGCCGAACGGCGTGCAGAACTATGTGTTCGATACTCCTTCCGCATTCACCGGCCTTGCAGAAGCGCTCGGCGGGAAGTTCTACACCGAAGAGAGCGGCTATCCCGTCAACCTCAACATGGCGGACGAGAACGGTATCATCACGCTGTATGCGGTTTGGGGCGTTGACAACAACCATAACGGTATTCCCGATTGGGACGATCTGTTCACGGTACGCTTTGTCAACACCGCGGACGGCCTCGCGAGCAGAATGCCCGAAGCGATCGAGCGGCTCACAATCGGCGACATCGTTTCCCTCGATCTCGGCGACTTCACGCTCGAATTGAACGGCAAGCGTTATACGCTCATCGGCTGGTCGCTCGAACAGCTTGAAGAATCTCTGTTCAACGCAGAGCCTACGACAGCCTATCTGTTTGCAGGCAGCAGCTACACCGTCTCGGCAGACGATGCGAACGGGCTTGTCATCACCCTCTATGCAATGTGGGGGATCGACAACAACGGCAACCATACGCCCGATTGGCGGGAGGACCGCTACACGGTAGCGTTTGTCAACGATTCGAAGGAAACGCTCACCAGCGGAAACGCGGATGAAGTATTCAAGACGGTCTCCGAATTGCTTCTCGGGGCGAAGGTCGAACTGAACGTCGACGGCACCGTCAGCATGAGCCATGGCGGCAAGAATTACATTCTCATCGGTTGGACGCTCGCAAGTTTGGATAGCTATCTCTTCGAGAAAGAGCCCACGGTCGCAGTGCTCTCCTTCAACGACATCTACCGTGTGAACGCAGAGGATGCAGTCAACTACCTCATCACCCTGCATGCGGTATGGGCGGTCGACGAAAATAAGAACGATACTCCCGATTGGGCAGAGGACTTCACCGTCGAGTTCCGCACCTTGTTCGAAAACGAGCATGTGTACCAGACGATCACGGGCTGCAAGGCAAACGACGCAGTATCTCCCGCAGACGTTGAATACAAGGTCACCGTGGCGGGCAAGAACTACGTTCTCATCGGCTGGACGCTGAATCGGGCGATCGCGGGCGATCTGTACGTCGAAGAGCCCGACGAGAGCATCATGAACGCGCTCGTTAAGATCCCTTACACCGTCAAATATGCGGATTCCGTAAACGGCGTTATCAAGCTCTATGCCGTTTGGGGGATCGACAACGACGACGGCGGCAAGGGCGACGGCGATCCCGACTGGAAGGACGATAAGCTCTACACGGTCGAATATCAGCCCGTGAATGACAGCATTGTCGCTTTCTACACCGTGGAATATCAGAATGCAACGTACACGACGGATGGCTTCGTGAACAAGACAAGGAACACGAATATGAAAGTCGGGCAGAAGTTCGAAGTTCCCGGCACGGCGTACTTGCTTAGGAACAATGTTCCCTATGTGCTTCTCGGTTGGACCTATGAGGCAGGGACCTATGTCTGCGATACGCTTGAAGCGCTCATTCGTATCAACGGTTACTTCAATACGGATACGGTCGATCCTTATCACGCAGTCGATCATGTGATCAAGACGTACGGCGTTTGGGCGATCGACCGCAACCGCGACGGGATCCCCGATTTCTCGAAGGATTACAAAGTTCACTTCGAGAGTGCGGCCGACGGTACGCTCAGCAGTTCGCTTCCCGCGGACGTTCCCGTGCAGGCGGGCATGACCGTCAACCTTGCGGGTTACGCTCTGAGCATGCAGCTCGGCGAAGCCAACTACACCCTGCTCGGTTGGGCAGGCGTTGCTCCCGGCACGCAGAGCTATGCCTTCGACAGACCTTCCGCTCTGAACGGCCTCATTCAGGCGCTTGGCAACAAGTTCTATACCGAAGAGAGCGGCTATCCCGTCGATCTTACCATGGCGGACGATCGGGGCGTGATCACGCTGTACGCAGTTTGGGGCGTCGACAACAACCATAACGGAACTCCCGATTGGGACGATCTGTTCACGGTACGCTTTGTCAATGCCGCAGAGGGTATGGCAAGCAGAATGCCCGATGAAATTGAGGGGCTCACGATCGGAGACATTGTTTCCCTCGATCTCGGCGCCTTCACGTTGGAATGGAACGGCAAGCGTTACACGCTCATCGGTTGGTCGCTCGACAAACTTGACAGCGCTCTGTTCGACGCAGAACCCGCGGTTTCCTATCTGCATGCGGGCGGCAGTTACACCGTCTCGGCGGGCGATGCGGAAGGGCTTGTCATCACGCTCTATGCAATGTGGGGAGTGGACAGCAACAAAGACAACGATCCCGATTGGCGGGAGGACCGCTACACGGTAGAGTTTGTCAACGATTCGAGAGAACCGCTCACAGACGGCAATGCGGCCGAAGCGTTCAGAACGGTTACGGGACTTTTGGTCGGATCCGAAGTGGAACTCAATGTCGACGGAACCGTGAGCGTCAATCATGACGGCAAGCGGTACGTGCTCATCGGTTGGACGCTCGAACAGCAGAGCAGCTACTTCTTCACCGAAGAGCCCGCCATCGAAATTCTCTCCTTCAATGATATTTACCGCGTGAAAGCGGAGGACGCGGCCGGGTATCTCATCACCCTGCATGCGGTGTGGGCGATCGACAACGACCATAACGACAACCCCGATTGGGTCAATGAGTTCACCGTAGAGCTGCGCACCTTGTTTACCGAGGAGCTGACTTACGAAACATTGACAGGGCTCAAAGCGGGCGATGAAGTAAAACGTCCCGACGATCGCACAGTGACGGTCGCCGGCAGGAACTACATCCTCCTCGGCTGGACGCTCGATCGGGCGATCGCGGGCGATCTGTACGACGAAGAGCCGACCGCAGCGATCATAAGCGGGCTTATCGATTGGCCTTATACCGTGAAGTATCGCGATGCCGAAGCAGGCGTCATCAAGATCTATGCCGTTTGGGGGATCGACAGCAACCATAACGGCAATGTGGATTGGAAGGATGAGTTCACGCTTCGCTTCAACCAGCGTGCGCAGGGCGTTTCGGCCTCCATGCCTGCAAATGTCGAGGGCTTGTCTGTGGGAGACAGCTATACCTTCAACCACAGTCTTTCGCTCGAAGTCGGCGGTGTCAACTACACCCTCATCGGTTGGACGCGCAACGCCGAAGATCCCATGGGCTTCCTCTACACCGACACCTATCCCGTCGGATCGAGCTATTACGGCGCAAATTCCGCAATGCTCAACGGAGGAAAACTCACCAATGTCTACACTGTGAGAGCGGTGGACGCCGACGGTAAATTCATCGACTTCTATGCCGTTTGGGGCGTAGACAAGAACCACAGCGGCACGCCCGATTGGGAGGATTACACGATCACCTTCCGCGATCCGCTTGACTTTGCGGAAGAACTTCCCTCCGACATCGGTTATCGGGCCGGCACAGATGCGGCGCTTCCCGATGCCACGCCGAAGGCAAATGCAAATGTCGTATTCCTCGGCTGGACGCTCGATGAAAACCTTGCGAAAGGCGTTGCGGTCACGGCAGAAGGGCTCTACACCACCGTCTATCCCGTACCGGCAGGCACCACGGGCACGATCACGATGTATGCTGTTTGGGGTGTCAGTGCGACCATCAACGGCTGGGTCTACGGCGATTCTGCCGACAAGCAGTTTACGGCTACCGATTCGGCCGTCACGGGTACCTTCACGCTTCGGCTTACAAGGGCCACGGGACAACAGATGAGTATCACCTTCACTGTGGAAAACGGCAGCTTGTACCACGCGCTTGCAGAGCAGCTCACATCCGATCTCGATGCAGGCAGCTGGGAGCTCCTGTGCGAAGGACGTACGCTTGCGGCCTTTACCGTCTCGCCCCGCACCCTTGAAATTACGGGCATTACGGCGGAAGACAAGGATTATGACGGGACCACGTCGGCAACGCTCCATACCGAAAACGCCAAGCTCGTTGGGGTCCTCTTCGACGATGACGTTAAGGTGGAGATGAGAGCGCTGATGGGTGCATTCGAGGACGCCAATGCGGGCAAGAATAAGAAGGTATTCCTGAACGGCAATTCATTTGTTCTGACGGGCGCGGATGCGGGCAATTATCGGCTCAACGTCCCCGACAGTGTGCTGGCCGAGATCCGCAAAGTCAAACTGACGCCGGACGGCGGATGGGGCAAGTATATGCAAGCACGCGATAAGGAGTACGACGGTACGACCGATGCGGAAGTCTCCTTCGGTGCAGGCTGGAAGCAAGGGTATAACTTCAATGTCAAGAGTTATACGGCGAACTTCGAAGATGCGAACGCGGGCAAGGATAAGCGCGTGACCGTCGGGTTCGAACTTGAAGGACCGGACGCCGGCAATGTGGACCTTAGCGATGTTGAGCTTCGTGCCGACATCACGCAGGCTCAGAACGAGTGGATCGTGGAATTTGGCGAAGAAAAAGACGGTCAAAGAGGGCCTGTCGCCAAATTCGGCGAACCGAAAGTCGAGTACTTCTATGATGAAGCGCGCACGCAGAAGGTCGAAGGGGATGTCTCCGAACTTCCCGCCGGAACCTACTATGTGAAGGTCACGGTAGAGGAGACGGAGAATTGGACCGGACTTGACAGCAACTACGAGTTTGTTGTGGAGGAAGCGCCTCTCGACATTACGCCGATCGTCATGCTTCTTGTCATTCAGGTAGCTTTGCTCGGTGCAGGGATCAGCGTCGTTCTTTCCAAGCGCAAGCAGGATAAAGATGCTGCCAAGGCGGCCGAAAAGAAGTAAGCTCCCTACAAAAGACATAGGACCTCGGGGTTTCCCCGAGGCCCTTTTCTCGTCGGCGATTCCTATGTATTTTTTTTGTAATCAATTCACATATTCTTGTGAATTGATTGACAACGGCAACAAAATATAGTATAATGCTTACGACAATGCCTATCTATGCCCTTTTGCGGGGCGTTTTGGGATAAACGTCAAAATTAAATCAGGAGGCTGAACTTATGAACACATTTGTCAGCCTGCTCCTTGATATGAGCACGGGACTTGCGGCCGGTTTATTTGTCGTGTTCCTCATTGTGGGACTCGGCATCGGCGGTGCAGTCACGTGGTTCGTTCTCAAACAAGTTTCCAAAAAGAGAAATGCACAAAAACTCGACGAAACGTCGCAGAAAGTGGAAGAAATGCTCGCAAAGGCCAAAGACGATTGCAAGCAGTTAAAACGGGAAACAATTTTAGAGGCTAAGGAACAGGTAGAAAAGCGAAGAAACGAATTTGAACAGGAGATGCGCGATAAGCGCGCCGAACAGCAGCGTCAGGAGGCGCGGCTCAATAAGCAGGAGGATCAGCTCGAAAAGCGCGAAACGGAAATTTCCCGCAAGGAGCAGTCCCTCGAAGATCAAAGGAAAAACCTTGCAAAAAAGACCGAAGAGGTCGACAAGATGCAAGAACAGGTTTCCCATCAGCAGGAGCTGATGACGCAGGAGCTCGAACGCATTGCCCAGCTCACCCGCGAAGAAGCGAAAAAGCAGCTCACGGACGAGATCTTGGACGAGACCCGCCGCGACTGCGCGGTGCAGGTACGCAATTTGGAGGCGCAGGCAAAAGAAGAGGCGGATATCAACGCCAAGAACATCATTTCGCTCGCGATCCAGCGCTGCGCTTCCGATCATGCATCCGAATCGACTGTTTCCGTCGTTCCTCTTCCCAACGACGATATGAAGGCGCGTATCATCGGAAGAGAGGGGAGAAACATCCGCGCCATCGAAAATGCGACGGGCATCGAACTTGTCATCGACGATACGCCCGAAGTCGTCATTCTGTCCGGGTTTGACCCTGTGCGGCGGGAAGTCGCCCGCCTCACCCTCGAAAAACTCATTTCGGACGGCAGGATCCACCCCGCCCGCATTGAGGAGACGGTGGAAAAGGTCACAAAAGAACTCGACCAGCAGATCAAGGCCGCAGGCGAGAATGCGATGTTCGAAGTGGGCATCTTCGGGCTTCATCCCGAACTTATCAAGCTCATCGGGCGGCTCAAATTCCGCACGAGCTACGGGCAGAACGTCTACCGCCATTCCATTGAGGTGGCGCAGCTTGCGGGGCTCATGGCGCAAGAGTTGGGGCTCGACGTCAACTTCGCAAAGCGCGCGGGTCTTTTGCACGACATCGGCAAGGCGGTCGATCACGAGCAAGAGGGCACCCATATCCAACTCGGCGCCGATCTCGCGAAGAAATACAAGGAAAATGCGATGATCGTCAATGCCATTATGGCCCACCACGGCGATGTGGAGCCCAAGACGATCGAAGCGATCTTGGTGCAGGCGGCGGACGCCATTTCCGGTGCGCGTCCCGGTGCGCGGAGAGAGACGGGCGCGGGCTACGTCAAGCGGCTGGAAAAGCTCGAAGAGATCGCCTCCGGGTTCAAGGGAGTGGACAAGAGTTATGCGATCCAGGCGGGCAGAGAGGTGCGTGTCATCGTAAAACCCGAAGTGATAGACGACGCGCAGGCGCTCTTCCTTGCGAAAGACATTGCGAAGAAGATCGAAACGGAGCTCGAATATCCCGGGCAGATCAAGGTGAATGTCATCCGCGAATTTCGCAGCGTGGAATACGCGAAGTAATTTGAAAGAAAAATCGAAAAAAGAGGCGGCGCGGGCAATTTGCCCGCGCCGCCTCTTACATATGGAACGCATAAAAAGGCCTTTCTTATTTGTCATTTCGAGCGGAACGTAGCGGAATCGCCCCGCCCGCACGTTCCATTTGTCGAAGGGCGGCACGAGCCGTTAGGCGAAGTAGAAATCTCTACAATATTTTAACACCAAGGTAGAGATGTCTCGACTACGCTCGACATGACAGTTTAGGAGAATGTACCCCCACTCGCCATGGCTGCGCCATGCCGCCCTCCCCCTTTAAGGGGGTGGCTATGACCCGTCCCCTTCTCGGGAGGGGGCGGGTGCATATATCAAAACGCGGGGAGAATTGCAAGCCTTTGCCGAAAAAATTTATCTGCGCAGCAAGGGTGTGCGGTAGGGGCGAACGCAAAGTGCAGGCGGGAGCATACACTGATAGTGCGGAAATTTCCGTTCAAAATTTTTACAATAGAGGTAAAACTATGTGTAATACCTGCAATTCTTGCGGCTGCGGAAACACCGGCTGCAACTGCAATAACGGCTAT
>CANRPN010000047.1 GCA_947632505.1 uncultured Clostridia bacterium
GGAAAGGTCGTGCATGCTCCGTCGAGCGAGTACGGCAAACGTGAGTTCGCCTTTCTCAAAAGCAGTCCGCTCTCCGCAGAAATTCCGCAAAAAAGCGTTTGTTGGATGAGCCACACCGACCTCGTGGAAGAGGTCCCCGCTGGCTTTGATGTGCTCGCATCCACCGCGAGCTGTCCCATCACCCTGTTCGGAAGCGAAGAAAAACATATTTACGGCGTTCAATTCCATCCAGAGGTTGTCCATTCGGAGTACGGAAATAAGCTGCTCGAAAATTTCCTCTACCGCGTCTGCGGCGCGAAAGGGGATTGGACGATGAAGAATTTCGTTTCCGAGCAGGTTTTGCGCCTCAAAGAGAAGATCGGGGAGAAGCGGGTGCTCTGCGCCATGTCGGGCGGAGTGGATTCCGCCGTTGCCGCCACCCTTGTCCACCGCGCAGTGGGAGATCGCCTCACCTGCGTGTTCGTCGACCACGGCCTTCTCCGCAAGAACGAGCCCGAGGAAGTCATGCGCGTATTTCGGGAAGAGTTGGGCATGGATCTTATCAAAGCGGACGCGGGCGACCGTTTTCTCGAAGCGCTCAAAGGCGTGAGCGATCCGGAGCAAAAACGGCACATCATCGGCGAGCTCTTCATCCGCGTGTTTGAGGAAGAAGCCAAAAAGCTCGGGAAAGTGGATTTTTTGGTGCAGGGTACCATCTATCCCGACGTCATTGAGAGCGGAAAGGGGAAGAGTGCCGTCATCAAGAGCCATCACAACGTGGGCGGGCTGCCCGACGTCGTGGATTTCAAAGAGATCGTCGAACCGCTGCGCGATTTATTCAAAGACGAAGTGCGGCGTGTCGGCACGGAACTTGGACTTTCGGACGAGATCGTCTGGCGGCAGCCCTGTCCCGGGCCCGCGCTTGCGATCCGCATTATGGGGGAAGTCACACGGGAGAAGCTCGAAACCGTGCGGGATGCCGATGCCATCTTCCGTGAGGAGATCGCGCGGGCAGGCCTTGCGCGGGAGATCTGGCAATATTTTGCCGTCCTCACCGACAGCAAGACGGTAGGGGTGCAGGGCGATTTCCGCACGTACGAGAATGTGATTGCGCTCCGCGCCGTCACGAGCGTGGATGCCATGACGGCCGATTGGGCGCGGATCCCGTTTGAGGTATTGGAGCGCGTCTCCACCCGCATTACCAACGAAGTCCGTCACGCCAACCGCGTGGTGTACGATATTACCTCAAAACCCCCCGCAACGATCGAATGGGAATAAGTTCACGGTTTTCCTATGAAAGACATTTTTTTGCTCGATATGG
Organism: uncultured Clostridia bacterium; assembly: GCA_947632505.1. Taxonomy (GTDB): domain Bacteria; phylum Bacillota; class Clostridia; order Christensenellales; family Borkfalkiaceae; genus Gallimonas. The sequence continues at coordinate 1,301 of CANRPN010000047.1, forward strand.
ACGATACGCTGCTTGATTTTCCCAAGGCGGAACGGGCGGCGCTCTTTCAAACGCTCTCCGCCTTTGGCATCGGGGAGGACGAGCGTCTCCTTGCGCGCTATCATGAGATCAACGACGCGCTCTGGAAGGCGCTCGAACGGGGGGAGATCGAACGGGAAAAATTAAAAGTGCGGCGCTTTGCCGAACTCTTTGCTCAATTCGCAATCACGGCCGATCCCGCTGCCGTTTCCGCAGCCTATTTTTCCAACATGGCGGAATGCTGCTTTCCCTACGAAGGGGTGCATTCCTTCCTCAAAGCCCTCAAAAACGCAGGACGGATATACATTTGTACCAACGGAGGCAAAAAGATCCAGCACCGTCACATCGAACTTGCGGGCTTCGCGCCCTATCTCGACCGCGTGTTCATCTCCGAGGAGGTGGGGGCGGATAAGCCCTCCGCAGCGTTCGCGGACTATGTCGCTTCGCACATCGAGGGATACGCTCCCGAGCGGGCCGTCTACCTCGGCGACAGTGTCACATCGGACAAAAAATGCGCCGAAGTGATGGGGGTGGAGTTTGTGCTCTTTGCTCCGCGCGGCATTCCCGCAGGCTATTCGGGGGCAGCGGCAACGACCTTCGGCGAGGCGCTCTCCCTTATGCTCTCGGCGGTCACGCGTCCTTAAAAAATTGTCGGTTATACACAACGGAGGGGTGGTCCGGTGCAAGCTCCTCCGTTTTGTTATGGAAAAATTTCGCCTGCTTCCTGTCCCCAATGGCATAGAAGCAGCAGACGAGTTCCAGATAGGGGGTGACGGAGCGGCAAGCGGGTTCCTCGAAGTCTCCCTCCTTTGAATGGTCTCGGCACAAGAGCGCTCCCTCATACCAGACGATCGCATCCCGCCAGCGTTTCTCCGCTTGAAACAGTTTTCCGAGCATACAGCACACCGCCGCCCGCGGCTCGCCGTAACGGAAACTGCGCAGAAGAGAAAAATAGGCATTTTCCGTGTCTCCCCGCGCCCTGTAACATTCGGAGAGAGTCTTGCATGCCTCAATCTTGTTCACATACCAGCCGTCGCCGCGAAGCATCTCTTCGAGCACGGCGATCGCCTCCAAATACAGTCCGTTATAGAAGAGTTCCTTGCCGTAATAACAGAGCTCCCGCGGGCCGAGGGGCTCTTTTTTCGCCCATTTCTGAAAGATGTGCAGATTGCGTGCGCCGCGCTCTTTACGGCTGCCGAAATGGGAAACGCGAAACTCGTGCCGCAGGACTTTTCCCCGCGGCGGAACACACTCGTGAATGTGCCCCATCCAGAGAAAATTCGCCTCCCGCCTGAAAAACCGTTCGCGGAAGAAGGTGAATCGGGCCGCGGCGCCGTCGGGACACATATCGTAAGGGCACATCACCATATCGGGCCGCTCCTTTTCGAGAAGTTCTTTGAGCGAGGGGAAGAGAGCGGCGCTTTCCTGCGAAATGACATCGTCGGCATCCAACCATAGGAGATAGTCCCCCGTCGCCTTGGAAAAAGCGAAGTTCCGCGCCGCCGCAAAGTCGTCCCGCCATGCAAAGTCATACACATTTTTCGTATATCCATGCGCGATCTCCGTCGTTTTATCGGTGGAACCCGTGTCGGCAATGACGATTTCGTCCACAAGGGGCGCAGCGCTGCCGAGGCACCGTCCGAGCACCTCTTCTTCATCTTTTACGATCATGCAGAGAGAAATTTTCATTTTGCGTTTCCCATTCTCCACAGGATATGAACTTGACAAGAGAATTTGTTCGAAACGCTCCGCCGCATCTTGATTTTCAGGGGCCGATATGATATAATCGATTTTACCGAGGAGGAAGAAATGTTTTATTTCAGCAAGACCAAGTATTGCGATTTTAAGCAGTGTCCCAAAATTCCGTGGCTGAAAAAATACAGGCCCGAGGAGTATGTCGTCGACGCGGAAACGCAGGCGCGTTTTACGGCGGGCAATGAAGTGGGCGACCTTGCCATGGGCTTATTCGGTGATTTCGTCGAAGTTACCGCTTACAGGGCGGACGGAAGTCTCGACCTCAACAGAATGAAGATGCTGACAAGGAAATATCTCGCCGAGGGAAGAGAGAATATCTGCGAAGCGTCCTTCGACTATCAGGGCTTATACTGCGCCGTAGATATTCTGCGCAGAACTCCTCACGGCTATGAAATTTACGAAGTGAAGAGCAGTACTTCGCCCGAACACCGCGTCTATGTGGTGGACACCTCTTATCAAAAATACGTCCTCGAAAAGTGCGGGTTGAAGGTAAACAAAGTCTGCATTGTCACGATCGATCCGAGTTATGTCTATGACGGCGTTCTTGACCTTCATCGGTTCTTCAAGATCACCGACATCACGCCGCTGGTGGAAGAGGAGATCGGGACGGTGGGGGAGAGCTTGAAAGAGGCGCAGAAGGTGATGTCCTCGAAAGAGGAGCCGGATATCGACCTTTCCGAATCATGCAATGAGCCGTATCCTTGTGCATTTTTCGGATATTGCACGCGGAATCTTCCTTCGCCGTCCGTGTTTCATCTGTATCGTCTCGCCTATGGCAAGAAACTCGAACTTTACCTCAAAGGGATTTACAGCTTTGAGGACATCTTGAAGGACGGCGGGCGGCTCAACGAAATGCGCCGCCGCCAGGTTGAGTACGCTCTCGAAGACAAAGGCACCTATATCGACAAAAAGGGGATCAGAGAGTTTTTGCAAACGCTCACTTTTCCGCTCTATTTTCTCGACTTTGAGACGGTGCAGCCCGTAATTCCGCGTTACGTCGGAACGAAGCCCTACCAACAGATCCCCGTGCAGTATTCTCTGCATATTCTGCGGGAGGACGGAACCCTTTCTCACCGCGAATTTTTGGGGCGTTCGGAGGAGGACCCGAGGAGAGCCCTTGCGGAACGGCTTATAGAAGATATTCCAAAGGATGTCTGCGTGCTTGCCTACAACAAAGCATTCGAGTGCACGCGCATTAAGGAACTTTCGGAGGTATTTCCCGATTTGAGCGAGCATCTTCTCAATATCAAGGAGAACATCAAGGATCTTCTCGACCCCTTCCAGAGCGGATATTATTATAACCGCGCGATGGGGGGATCGTTCTCGATCAAGAGCGTGCTGCCTGCGATTTATCCCGACGACCCCGAACTAAACTATCACAATTTGGAGGGCGTGCACAACGGGAGCGAGGCAATGGAGCTCTTTCCGCGGCTCAAAGACATGCCGCAAGAGGAGCGCGCGGAAGCTGAGCATCATCTCCTCAAATATTGCGAACTCGACACCTTTGCCATGGTGAAAGTGTATGAGGAATTAAAGCGGGTCTCATAAAGTTTGCAGGGGAAAGGGCTCTCCGCACCGTGGAAAAATTTTCTTCTTCGTCACCTCTTTTTCTTTCTCGGGATATGATGATAACAGGGCGTTCTGTTTTAGAGAACAGGACGACGAAGGAGGAAAAAGTATGTCTGTTAAGGAACGCTTCTGCGTACTTTTGCAATGCAACTGCGGTTGTAACTGCGGCTGCAACTGCGGCTGCGGGAGCTCTTTCTATGTTCCCTCGTTTAGCGTGCGGCAGTATGTGCCCACCGGCTCGGGCACGGGGATCACAGGCCCCACCGGTCCCACCGGCCCCACAGGGCCTACGGGTCCCACGGGTCCTACCGGGCCCACGGGGGAAATCGGTCCCACCGGCGCTACGGGAGAAATCGGTTTGATCGGCGCCACGGGTCCTACCGGTCCCACAGGCGAAGTCGGCCCCACGGGTCCTCAGGGAGAAATCGGTTTGATCGGCCCCACGGGTCCTACCGGTCCCACAGGTGAAGTCGGTCCTACCGGTCCCACAGGCGAAGTCGGCCCCACGGGTCCTCAGGGTGAAATCGGTTTGATTGGCGCCACGGGTCCTACCGGTCCCACGGGTGAAGTCGGTCCTACGGGTCCCACGGGTGAAATCGGTCCCACCGGTCCCACGGGCGAAGTCGGTCCCACGGGTCCCACGGGCGAAGTCGGTCCCACCGGCGCTACGGGTGAAATCGGTCCCACGGGTCCCACCGGTCCCACGGGCGAAGTTGGCCCCACAGGGGCAGACGCAGTGTTGACGCCCATTGCCAATGTCCCCACCCTGGAAGCGGGCGCAGATGCGGCGGATATTGTCACAAGCTACAATCAGCTGCTGCAAAATCTCGTGGCCGCGGGGCTCATGGAGGCTCCCGGCGCATAATTGTCCGTATCACGCATTCTTGCTTGATCATAGGGTATCCGCGGAGTTTCTGCGGATACTTTTGTGTAAAGGAGAACCACGCGACCGTCGCGTGGTTCTCCTTATAATCTCTCCTTATGATCTATTGTAAACCGATTTCTACGCGAATGGAGTCGCTTCCGGTGAGGACCGCGTTCCATTCCTCCTCGGAAATGCCCTGTATTTCCCCGAGCTTCGTATAGCTCCACGAGTTGCTGCCGTAGAAGAGGACGATCTGATTTCCCAAATAGAGCATAACATCGCCCACCTCGGCCGTCATTTGCGTATCGGTGCGAGGGAGAGCATGTCCCAGATTGCCGACCTTCTCAAACCCGCCGTAGTCGCTTGCAGTGTAAATAATATCATCTTGCTTTAAGAGTTCGATCAAAGCGGCTGTCGCGGCGTTCTCTTCGAGTTTTACGGCAATTTTGCGGCCGTTTATTGTCAGAAAAATTTTATTGATTATCGCATCGGTCTCCCCGTCTTGGGTTTCGTTTGGTTCGTTCTGCGTCGTTTGGTCGGGCGGTAACGGAGCAGCTTCGGATACTCCGCTGCAAGCAGAAAACACAAAGACGGCTAAACTGAACGCTAAAATCAAGACCGAAAATGATTCGAATTTCATACCTGTATCAATACCAATCGTGTTTTTCGTCGCGATCAAGGGCGGCGATCTCGTTCATTTCTTCGCTTGAAAGCGAGAAACCGAACACCGAAATGTTTTCGAGGATATGGGCGGGATTGCTTGAACCGGGGATCGCCACAACGCCGCGCTGCAAATGCCAACGTAAGATCACCTGCGCCGCCGTCACGTTGTGCGCTTCGGCAATTTTTACGATCGTTTCATCGGAAAGGAGTTCGCCCGTATGCCCTCTGCCGCCGAACGGATACCATGCCTGCACAACAATTCCCAAATTGTGCATATACGGCACGACGGCTTGCTCCTGATAGTACGGGTGTATCTCATTCTGCACGAGCGCAGGTCTGATGTCCACCTGTGAAATGAAGTCGTCTATCTCCTCGATATACCAATTTGAAAGTCCCAAAGAGCGAATCTTCCCGTCTGCCACGGCTTTTTCCATTGCCTTATACGCCTTAACGTCATTCGCGCCGGGATGGTGCAAGAGCATCATGTCGATATAGCCGATATTGAGTTTGTCGAGCGACTCTTGTATCGCTTCTTCGGGGTGAGAATATTGTTCGCCGGGGTAGATTTTTGTGATGACGAAAATCTCTTCGCGCGGCACATTCGATTCCCGTATCGCTTCTCCGATCTCCCTTTCGTTGCCGTACATGTGCGCGGTGTCGATAAGGCGAACGCCGCTTTCAAGTGCCGCTTTCACCGAGGCTTTGCACGTTTCGCCCGTAAGAGAATAAGTGCCAAGTCCCAAGATCGGCATTTCATATCCGCTGTTGAGAGTTACCGTGGGTGCGTGTCCGTTTTCGCCGCTATTAAGGTCGAACACGGAAACATCGGACGTGAATTTCAGTCCGAGCGAATCCACCCATTCATCGACCGCGCTTTGCGAAGTTCCCGAGGGGAATCTTCTGCCGTCAAGCCAAGTTGCGCTCGCTGCGAGTGAATGTAAATTCGTCGCGCTCGAACCGATGCCGCTGCTCCCTGAGGTGCAGAACGGAATGATCGTCTTGCCCGAAAAATCGTAACTTTCAAGAAAAGTGTAGATAATCTTCGGCGCTTGACCGTGCCAAATGGGATAGCCCAAAAAGACGACCTTGTATTTTTCCATGTTCTCCACGCTCCCGCTTATCGCGGGGCGAGCGGAAGAATCGGCTTGTTCCTTATCGGCTCTGCCCCCCGTATAATAGGCAAGGTCGGCTTCTGTATAGGGGATTTCGGGAACAATTTCATAGAGCGTGCCGCCCGTCTTTGCCTCGATATGTTCCGCAACGCCTTTTGTCGTCCCCGTGCAGGAGAAATACGCGACCAGCATATTTGAGACCGCCGTAGGCGAATCGTTTTGGGGAGGAACAAGCTGCGTCCCGCCGTTGTCGCCCGCGCGATCGCAAGCCGAAAGTGCAAAGGCAAGCGAACATAACGTTGCGATGAAAAACATAAATTTCTTTTTCATTTTGGTTTATTCTCAAAATTATTACCGCAAACATACGTTACGGGTTCATGCGAGCTCTCTCCACCACCTTTGCGTATAGTCGGAAAAGCGGCTCCACTTAGCCGTTTCCCCGAGCTCGGGCGTTACAACGGAAAGTCCCACTTCCTCGCCGCGCAAGGTAAACCGCTCGGCGGGGTCGTCCCACGCATGATCTGAAAGGGTGAATGCGCCCCAATGGATCGGGACTGCTATTTTGGCGTGTAAGATCTCGGCCGCCGTGACCGCTTCTTCGGGGAACATATGGACGTCGTGCCATCTGGTAGAGTACTGCGCGCAGTCCATGAGTGCAAGATCGAAATCTCCGAATTTTGCATAAATTTCCTCGAACTGATCTCCGAATCCCATGTCGCCGCTTTCAAAGACTTGATAGTTTTCGTTTTTCAGCACCCACGACGCCCAAAGCGTGTCGTTTTGGTCGATGAGTTTTCTTCCCGAATAGTGCCTTGACGGGGTGCAGACGACGGTAAGGCCGTCTATCTCGACTTCCTCCCACCAAGCGACGGTCGTAATTTTATCTTCCGATACGCCCCAACGCTCCAAATGATTTTCAACGCCGAGCGGTACGACATATTTCCCGACTTTGGAGTCGATCTTTTGGATCGTCGGATAATCAAGGTGATCGTAATGATCGTGAGAGATGATCACAAGGTCGATGTTCGGCAGCTCTTCCGCCGTGATCGGCAGATCGCTGAACCGTTTGGAGCCCGCAAAGGAAACGGGGGAAGAGATCGTGCTCAAAACAGGGTCGAAGAGAATATTCGATCCCTGCATCTGCAAAAGGGTGGTCGAATGCCCAAGCCATGTGAGCGTCAGATCGTCTTTCGACGGTTCTTGCAAAAATGCAGGCGTTACGACGGGGAGTTTTCGCTCGGAGTCCTTCCCTTTCCGCTCGTCCTGTCCTTGTAGGGATCGTCCGCTTCGCTCATGAGGGTAAACGCGCCGATATTGTGAAAAGTCCCGTCAAAATAATTTTCGGCGCGCAAAGCATACTCCGCCTTTTTCGCTTTGCTTGCGCTCCCGCCGAAGGGAGGATAGAAATTGATGAAGAGCAGCACGGCGCAAAGGAGCAGGACGATAAAAAGCAGCAGCCCCGACATTATCCAAAGCAAAATTCTCGCCCAACGATGTGTTTTCAAATATCCTTTCATGGTGTTCCCCCTGTACCTCTATCGCTTAGGGCGCTCGCGCGTACCTTCCCGCTACTCTGTTTCGCTGAATTTTTGCACGCGCATTTTGAGGTGATATTTCTCGCGGAGCGCGGCGATCTCTTTCATCATCGGGCTTTTGTGGTGGAAATTGAGCGCTTCCTCGTTTTCCCAAGCGTCAATGAGGAGAACCGTTTCGGGGTCGTCGAAAGGAAGAAAATATTCGTAGCGCTGATTGCCTTTTTCGGCGCGGATGCGTTCCACAAGTCCGCTCGATCGCATTTCTTCCGCAAACTTTTTTGCGTTGCCGTTTTCTCCCGTATAGTAAATATTGACCGTAAACGCCATGTTTCGCCTCACGGAAGGGAGTTATATTCTTCCTCTGCGACAGGCTCCAACCACTCATTCGAGCCATTTTCGCCCGGGACTTCGATCGCAAGGTGGGAGAACCAACTATTTCTTGCCGCGCCGTGCCAATGCTTCACGCCCGCGGGAATGTTGATGCAGTCGCCCGGGTTCATTTCAACGGCTTCTTTGCCCCACTCTTGATACCAGCCGCGCCCTGCGAGTGCAATGAGAATTTGTCCGCCGCCCTTTGTAGCGTGGTGGATATGCCAATTATTGCGGCAAGAGGGCTCAAAGGTGACGTTGAAGATGCCGACCTGCTCTTTGGAGACGGGGGCGAGATAGCTTTTTCCGCTGAAATACTGTTTGAATCCGTCGTTGGGCGCGCCGATGGGGAATACCATTTGATTTGCGTGTGCCGCCATAGCGGTTTCCGCACCTTCTTCCGCCCAGACGTCCTTCGCCATGTTGAATACCGCCCATGCCTTGGGCCAGCCCGCATAGAATGCGACGTGCGTGACGATCGCTGCGATCTCCTTCTTGGTCACGCCCGCTTTTTTGGCGTTTTCGAGGTGATATTTCAGCGAACTGTCGGTAATGCCCGAAGACATTAACGCAACGACCGTGATGATGCACCGCGTCTTGTGGTCTATATCGCCGTTGTTCCAATTCTCGCCGAAAAGCACATCGTCGTTGTAGTGTGCGAAGTCGGGGGCAAACTCGCCCAAAGACTTTCTCCCCGCGTCCTGTGTGATCTTTTTCATGTTCTGTCCTCCTTCAAATATTTTTCAAAGAATGCGGCAAGACGGTCGATCGGGATCGCATTTTTCCCGCCGCCGTCGTAAAGATCGGTGTGCACGGCGTCTGGAATGAGCAAAAGCTCCTTATTCTCGGCATATTTGTTGTCCTTGATCATCGCGGCGTAGGCATCCTTCGAGAAGTAACACGAGTGCGCCTTTTCGCCGTGGACGATCAAAACAGCGCTGCGTATTTCGTTGCTGTAAGCAAGAATGGGCATATTGATGAAAGACAGCGCGGAAGTTTTGTTCCAGCCGCCGTTGCTGTTGAGGGAACGGGGATGATAGCCCCGCTTTGTCTTGTAGTAGTCGTAGTAGTCCTTTACAAAGAAGGGCGCGTCGTCGGGAAGCGGGTCTACGACGCCGCCGCCAAGTTCGTAAGTTCCGTTTTGATAGTCGATCGTGCGCTGTGCGTTGAGCGCCTTCTTCGTCTCATAACGGGCTTCTTCGCTGTCCGCAGCGTCAAAATAGCCCTTTGCGTTCACCCGCGTCATGTCGTACATGGTAGAGGCGACCGTCGCCTTGATCCGCGTGTCCATCGCCGCTGCGTTGAGCGCCATCCCGCCCCAGCCGCAGATACCGAGTATGCCGATCTTGCCGGGATCGACGTCCTCGCGGCAAGAAAGATAGTCGACTGCCGCCGAGAAGTCCTCGGTGTTGATGTCGGGCGAGGCGACGTATCGCGGCAGGCCGCCGCTCTCCCCCGTAAAGGAGGGGTCGAAGGCGATCGTGAGGAATCCTCTTTCCGCCAAAGTCTGCGCATACAGCCCCGAGCTCTGCTCCTTGACGGCGCCGAAGGGGCCGCACACCGCGATCGCGGAAAGTTTTCCGTTCGCTCCCTTCGGACGGTACACATCGCAGGCGAGCGTGATGCCGTAACGGTTCCGAAACGTCGCTTTCGCGTGATCTGTCTTTTCGCTCTTGGGGAAAACTTTGTCCCACTCTTTTGTCAATTTCAATTTTTCTTCCATGAAGATCTCTCCTCCTATCGATTTTACCGCTCAAAAGCTCGCCGAAAGTACGGCGCGAATGTCCGTTTCGTCCAATACTTTATAGCCGCCGTCCTTAGTAAGCGTGCTCTTCACCATGCCGTCGAGCATCTCTCTTGTCGCGCCGAGATCGGTGAGATGCATCACGAGCCCGAGCTTCTTCATCCATGCCTCCATGCGGTCCAAACCCTCGCAGGCGATTTCCTCCTCCGTCTTGTTTGCGGGCTCAACTCCCCATACATTGATCGCATAGCGGGCAAACTTCGCCGTGCCGTAGGGCAGGATGTACCGATAGTAGGGCATTGTGACGGCCGAGAGGGTCATACCGTGCGTGGCGTCGGTGTAAGCGCCCACCGCCTGCCCGAGCATGTGCACCATCCAATCGGTCGTCTTTCCCTTCGCGATCAGGGTATTGAGGGCCCAAGTCGCCGTCCACATGATGTTGCTCCTTGCTTCATAGTCGAGAGGGTCCTCGACGGCAATGTTTGCGCTGTGGATCAGGGAACGCAGCAGCCCTTCGGAGAGGTAATCGCTCGTGTTGTCGTCCGTACCCGAAAAATACTGTTCGAGAATATGCGACATGATGTCGTAAATGCCGGAAATCATCTGATATTTGGGCAGCGTGAAGGTAAATTCGGGATTGAGGATCGCGAACTTAGGGAACACGTTTTCCCCGAATACATGGCCGATTTTGAGCTTTTCATCATGATTGGTGATGACCGAGCCGCCGTTCATTTCACTGCCCGTGCCGACCATCGTGAGCACGCATCCCACGGGCACGATTTCGCAAGAGACGTCTTCGAAACGGATGAAGTATTTCTCCCAAATGTCCTCATCGCAGTTTACGGAGACGGACACCGCTTTTGCATAATCGCATACCGAGCCGCCGCCCACCGCGAGGATGAGGTCGGCCTTTGCCGCCCTGGCTCGCGCCACGCCCTCTTTTACCTTTTCGATCGTGGGATTGGGCATTACGCCGGCATCTTCAAAGACCGTTTTCCCGTTGGCTTCGAGAAGGGCGATCACCTTGTCATAAATGCCGTTGCGCTTGATCGAGCCTCCGCCATAGACGAGCAACACTTTTTTTCCGTATTTGGAGAGCTCGCTGTTCAGGCTTTCGAGGGCATTCTTGCCGAAATAGAGTTTGGTGGGATTGCAATACGTGAAATTTCCGATCATGATGTTTTCTCCTTTTATTATTATTTACAGAATCTCAGTCCTTGATTTCTCTTACTATTTTTGCGGGAACGCCGAGGGCGACCGTATTTGCGGGAACGTCTTTTGTGACGACGGCTCCCGCGCCGATCACCGCACCGTCCCCGATCGTTACCCCGGGCAGGATTGTTGCGTGGGCGCCGACCCAAACCCTGTTCCCGATTTTCACGGGCGAGGGGTACATATTCCCGCGCTTTTCGGGATCGAGATCGTGATTGAGCGTCGCGATCACCACTTGCTGGCCTATGAGGACATCGTCTCCGATTTCGATCCCGCCCTGATCCTGAAAACAACAGCCCGAATTGAGAAAGACGCGTTTTCCGATCGAAATGTTCAGCCCGTAGTCGGTGGAAAAGGGCGGGAACAGCCCAAACGTTTCGTCAGGTTCTTTTCCGATCAGTGCAAAAAAGAGTTTTCGCAGTTCCTCGGGAGAGTGATATTTGCCGTTGATCTCCGCCGTATAGCGGAGCGCCCTTTGCGACATTTCGTGCATATAAAGGTGCGTCTCCGAGCCCGCCGCGATGTACGTCTGTTTTGCCATTTGCGAAAGAAAGGTGTCTCTGTCCATTACGACCTTATTATAAGCATTGCGGTATCATATGTCAAATACTTATATTTTATAGATTGATATACTTTACAGTTATAGTTTTATATGCTATACTATTTCCATAGGAGATTTTATGGAACTGAGAGAGTTGCGTTATTTTTTGGCGGTCGCACGGGAAGAGAGCATTTTGAAGGCTTCGGAAACGCTCTATGTTTCCCAACCCAATCTTTCGCGGCAGATGAAGCATTTGGAGGAAGAACTCGGACAGCAGCTTTTTATCCGCGGGAGCAGAAAAATCACGCTCACCGAGGCGGGAGAGCTCCTCAAAAAGCGGGCGGAAGAAATCTTGGAGCTATACCAAAAGACGGAAACGGAGCTCTCTTTGCCCGTGACCGAGATTCGCGGCGACGTCTACATCGGCGGGGGAGAGAGCTATGGCTTGCAGATCATCGCAAGAGCCGCCCATGTCGTACGGAGCCAATATCCTTCCGTCAAATTTCACTTATTCAGCGGCGATGTCGGAACGATCGCGGAAAAGCTCGACAAGGGGCTTATCGACTTCGGAATTTTTATCGAACCCGCAGATCTTTCTAAGTACGACTATCTTCGGCTGCCGCTTGCGGACACCTGGGGCGTACTCATGCGAAAGGACAGCCCGCTTGCGGCAAAAAAGTATATTACGCCTGCCGATCTGCGGGATGCGCCCATCATCCGTTCCCGTCACTCGATGGGGAAGAGTATCATCACGGATTGGTTCCAACGAAAGTCGGAGGAACTCAATATCGTCGCCACTTACGACCTCTTATATAATGCATCGCTTTTGGTGGAGGAGGGCGTGGGATATGCCGTGGGGCTCGAACACATCATCAACACTTCGGGAAATAGCGAACTCTGCTTTCGCCCGCTTTTGCCGAAGCTCGTATCGCATCTCAATATCGCCTGGAAAAAGTATCAAGTGTTCCCGAAGTGCTGCGAAATTTTTTTGAGCCGCCTGCGGGAGCTGCTTTGAATCGGAGGAGACGCTATGATTGCAACGCGGTATTGATGAAAATTTCGTTCAAGA
>CANRPN010000048.1 GCA_947632505.1 uncultured Clostridia bacterium
TGCGGGGGTAGGATTCGAACCTACGACCTCCGGGTTATGAGCCCGACGAGCTACCTGGCTGCTCTACCCCGCGATGTTGCCGTTCGGGATCGGCTTCGGAGCGGAAAACCCGTCCCGCCTCACCGATTAGCTTATTTATTGTAACGGAAGAACGCGCGTTTGTCAATCGTTTTTGGAAGAAATTCGAAAATTATTTTTTGCGGAAGAAAGCCGCATGTCCCCGAAGGGGGAGAAGAACGATCGCGGCAACGCCGCCTTGATCATCTTCACCGCCGCTCCCAGCTCAACCGCCGCTCCCAGCTCAACCGCAGCTCATACTTTCCGCAAGCGGCCAAAACGCCGCGCCCGCACCGCAAGCATAAATCCTGCCGCGGGGTCCGCCTCGGCCGAGGCGGCCCCCGCGGCAAAAAACTTCTCTCACGTTCTTGCCTATTTTTACGCTATGTGTTATAATGGCTTCAAACGACACGCAAGGAGGAGAAAGCAATGAAGCGCGTTTACCGAACCATTCTTTTTTTATTCCTCTTCTTTGCGCTGACCCTCGTTTGCGCGGGGTGCGCGGGAGAGAAGTTCACCGCGCGCTATCTTGCGGGAGAGGGCGGCAGGGTCGAGGGCGCAGCCGAGCAAATTCTCGAAGCGGGCGCGGACGCGTCTCCCGTCACGGCGCAAGCGGACGAGGGCTATACGTTCGTGAAGTGGTCGGACGGGATCACAACGCTCACCCGCACGGACAGGAATCTTGCGCAAAATCTCACCGTCATGGCAGAGTTCGAAAAGCAGGTCTATTATACCGTGCGCTACCAAACGGACGGACGCGGAACGATTCGGGGCGAAGCCGAACAGACGGTAGAGCGCAGAGGGAGCGCGTCTCCCGTGACGGCAATTCCCAACGAGGGCTATGAGTTCGTAAAGTGGTCGGACGGGGTAAAGACGGCGACGAGAACGGACGATCCCGTGTGGGGCGACCTCACCGTTACGGCGGAATTTGTCGAAAAGCTCTCTTTCACCGTGCGCTACGAAACGGACGGGAACGGGTCGGTCAAAGGCGAAACGGAGCAGACCCTTCTTTACGGAGAAAACGCCTCGTCCGTGACGGCAATTCCCAACGAGGGCTACAAATTCGTGAAGTGGTCGGACGGGCAAAAGAATGCGCTCCGCAGGGACATGAACGTTACGCACAGCCTCACCGTTACGGCGGAGTTTGAAAAGCTCTCCTTCACCGTGCGCTACCTTGCGGGCGAGAACGGGGTGGTGCGCGGGCGCAGAACCCAGACCGTTTATTACGCGGAGGATTCCGAGACGGTCACGGCAGTCGCCGACGAAGGCTATGAGTTCTTAGAGTGGTCGGACGGGGGAAAGACGGCGGAAAGAAATGACAAGGGGGTCGTTTCGGACCTGACGGTAACAGCGATCTTCCAAACGGAGAGATTCACGATCACCTACCGTTCGGAGACGGGCGGCACGCTCATCGGTGAAACGCGCCAACGCCTCGAAAAGGGCGAGAGCGGCACAAAGGTTACGGCAGTCGCAAAGGCGGGATATGTGTTTACGGGTTGGTCCGACCTGTCGTGGGAATCGGAGCACGACGCGGGCTATGCCGAGCGGGACTGGGAGTACGTTGCCTATTTCGAGCCGCTCCAAAAGCAATTCAAATACAATTACGGCAAGCTCTATCACGCCCCCATGCAGTCCACCGTAACGGTCGATCGGGATAATCTTGCGAAGGCGAAGTTCATCGTGCCCGAACTGGACGGCTATACTTTCCTCGGTTGGTACACGAGCGAAGCATACACGACGAAGGTGGCAGATGAAACGGGGCGGCTCATGCTCGGCTATGATACCTTCTGTTTGGAGGAAACGACGCTGTATGCCCGTTGGGAAGAGGCAGATAAAGCAGAAAACCCGCCCGTTTGCAAAATTCTTTTTACGGTGACAGACGAACTTCATGCGCGGCTCTATTCGCAATCGCTCGAAAAGGACGTTGAGATCGACTACAAGATGACGGGGATCGAGCGCAAGATCTTTGCGTTGACTCCGCTCTTGGTTTCGGAATATCTCAACGAATGGTTTGAGGGCAAGGTGCTCTTTGAAGCCGACGCTTATTTTACGACCCTCCCTGTCGGAACGGTTGCCGATCGGGCGACGTACTCAGCACAAGGTCATGTGGCAGGTTCCGTAGACGGTATCATAAGGGGAAGCGCAGATAGGGGCTATGAGCTGACGCCGGTGGACATGGACGAAGTTATAGGGCTGCTTGCGCAATATCACAGCGTTCTGAACACCTTCGGATTTAACGACTATACGGACGTTTTGAATACGTTTAGAATAAAAGGTACGGCATCGGCGAAATCCGGTGTAGTTTCAATCGAACCGGAATTAAATAACCCGCTCTATATCCATCAATCTCTGCAATCGCTTTATCAGGCGCTCCTGCAAAGGGACGCGCAGGATATGGATAAATTTGTTGAAACCTACCTCCATGAGTTCACCCATACCGTGGAGGAGCAATGTCCGCATGAATATTCGTATCATAAAGCGCTTTATCAACCGGATTACGGCTATTACGATCCCTTGGGAACAACGAAATCGTATCTCCTCAAACGCTTCGAAGCTGACGGAGAAATGGTCGGCATTCCCGAAGAGTTTTGGCAACATAAGATCGATGTAACGGTTTATTATGGAGTCCAAAGCGTTGGTTTCAAAGACTGCGGACGGGTGCAGATCGTCGGGCAGGAGCAGGGCGAGACAGATTTTGTGATAATAAAGGTACCGTATGGCTCGGAGGTCTCGGCGGAGGCAATTCCGTACGCGGGGTGGCGCTTTGTGCGTTGGTCGGACGGGGTGACGACCGCCGTCCGTCACGATAAAAACATTATTTCTTATTTTAATGTGGATGCGATCTTTGAAAAAATAACATGAGTTTCTTCGACATGGAACAGTACAGGGGAAAGCGGGTGTGCGTCGCGCTGTCGGGCGGGGCCGATTCCGTGTGCCTTCTGCACTGTTTTTACAACCGTATGCAGGAATACGGCATCGTTCTCTCGGCGGTCCACGTGGAGCACGGCATCCGCGGGGAGGAGTCGCTCCGCGATATGCGCTTTTGCGAAACTCTCTGCAAGGAGTGGGGGGTGCCCCTCAAAGTCGTGCGGGTAAATGTGCCCGCGCTTATTCAGGAGAATGGGGGAGGCAACGTCGAGAGCGTGGCGCGGCTCGCGCGGCTCAACGCTTTCCGCGGGGTCATTTATCAAAATGAGGCGGACCTCATCGCCACGGCGCACCACCGAAATGACGTTGTGGAGACGGTCTTGTTCCGCCTCGCGCGGGGGACTTCTCCCGCGGGCATGAGGACGATCCAAAACTTTCCCTTTCTCATCCGACCGCTCCTGAATGTCTCGCGAGAGGACATTTTGCGATACGTATGCGAAAATAACCTTCCGCACGTCGAAGATTCCACCAATTCGGACGAGAGTTACACGCGGAATTACATCCGCCATACCGTGCTGCCCGCCTTTGAAAAAATTCATGGGAACTCGGCAGAGCACCTCGCGCGGTTTGCGGCGCAGTGCGCGCAGGACGACGAGTATCTCACCGAGCTTGCGAAAAAGGAGATCAAACACATCGGCGCGCATGGGGACATGCTCGTCCCCGTTGGTCTCCCCGAACCCCTCTTTCTGCGGGCGTGTTTTCTCTGCATGGGCGCGAAAGTAGATTACACTTCTGCGAATTTGGAGGAGATCGCCAAGCTGAAAGGGTTGCAGACGGGCAAGAAGGTGTGTCTGCCGGGCGGAAAGACGGCGGCGCGGGAGTACGGGAACATCGTGTTTTACTACGAGAATGTTGAGCCCATCGCCGAGCGGCCGTTTGCAGAGGATTTTTTCGTTCTCGCTCCCCGTCCGGGGCTGCGGGCCGATTTAGACGCATTCCCGGCGGGCTGCGTGGTGCGTGCGCGGCGGGAGGGGGACTTCATCGTGCCCTACGGCGGGCGCAAAAAGACGTTGAAAAAGTTTTTGACGGACAGAAAGATTTCCGCGCGATTGGGGCGGCGGCTGACGTTGGTTGCCTGCGGCTCGGAGGTCCTTGTAGTCAAGGGCGTCGAAATTTCGGACAAGGTAAAAGTGACCGAAAGTACCAAACGTATTGGGTATTTTTAGGCTTTCTCTTGCCCTCCCCCGCGCATTTTCTCAAATGTCATGTCGATCCGCGCTTTTCCAAATTGTCATTTCGAGCGGAACGAAGTGAAGTCGAGACATCTCAACCGCATTTCTTGCCCTCCCCCAATTCGTTGGGGGAGGGGTAGGGGAGGGGGCACCTTAGAGAGGCGCCGCTGTCACCGAAGGTGACTGAGGTGGTGAATATTTATGACGAAGGACACCACCCCCCCTACCCCCCCTCCTGAGGAGGGGGCAAGGACCGCGCATTTGCTCAAATGTCATGTCGACTAAGCGTAGCGCATGGAGACATCTCTACCGCATTTCTTGCCCTCCCCCAACTCGTTGGGGGAGGGGTAGGGGAGGGGGCGCCTTAGAGAGGCGCCTCCTCAGGAGGAGCTGTCACCGAAGGTGACTGAGGTGGTGAATATTTGAGAAAAGGACACTACCCCCCTACCCCCCTCCTGAGGAGGGGGAAAAAACCGCGGCAGGCCGTCTACCTGATAAAAAACCCACAAAGGAGAACATAAAACATGCAAACAAACACAATGCACCGCGATTGCGAACGCATCCTTCTCACCGAGGAGCAGATCGGCTCCCGCGTGCGGGAGGTCGCCGAGGCCGTGGACCGCGACTATCGCGATAAAAATCCCCTCGTCGTCGGGATCTTGAAGGGCAGTATCATCTTCTACGCCGACTTTGTGCGGCGGCTCACCATGCCCGTGGAACTCGACTTCATGGCAGTCTCCTCCTACGGCAGCGGAACGGTCTCATCGGGCAAGCTCAAAATCCGCAAGGACCTCGACCGCGACGTGAAGGGCAGGGACGTCATCATCGTGGAGGACATCATCGACAGCGGCTTTACGCTCGCCAATCTCAAAGCGCTGCTCTTGGAGCGGGGCGCCTCCTCGGTGCGGATCGCCACCCTCCTCAATAAGGCGGCGCGCCGAGAGTACGACATCGCGCCCGACTACAACTGTTTCTATATCGAGAATGAGTTCGTCATCGGCTACGGGCTGGACTACAACGAGCAGTACCGCCATCTGCCCTACATCGGGGTGCTCAAACGGGAGATCTACGAAAAGTGAGAGAAAGGGCGCCGTGCGCAAAATATGCGCGCGGCGCCCGCCCAAACAGACAAGCCCGCCGCGCAAGATTTGCGCGGCGGGCTCTTTTAATCGGTGTTTTATTTCTCCGCAAAGGCGGCCTTGGTGAGGGTATAGCGCATGGTGCCGAGCGAGCGTATGACGGGGTATTCCATGCGCAGCGGAACGTTGCGGTTGGTGTTGTCGGTATCGCTCGTCTTTTTGGCAAACACGACGGTCACTCCCTGCCCCACGTTTCCGCCGTAGCCCACGCGAAGTTCGGTGGCGGCGAGGGCATCCGCGGAGAAGGGCTCGCCGTTCCGCTCGAAGGAGACAGACTCGGTCACCTCCTTGGCGGCCGCGCGCAGACTGACTTCCTGCACGCTGTTCATGGTGGGATTGATGGTCCGGAAGGTGATCGAGGAGGAGAGGTTCATGCCCCGCAACGCGAACAAAATCTGTTCGTTGTCGAGGAAGGTGTATTTGCTCTCGATGTCGAGCTCGCGGGAAATGGGGTCGGGGACTTTGCCCGCCGCGTTGGGGAGACGGTCGGTATAGGTGACGGCCGCCTTCGTGCGCGCGTCGTTATATTCCACGGCGTAGGTGTAGTGATATTCCGCGAAAACGCTCTCCATCGACTGCGGCGCGTCGTTGGGGACGTGCGTATGGGCGGTCTTGCTGCTTCTTACGGGCTGCAAATTGCTTCCCACGGGCAAAAATTCCACGCGGGTGGAGACGGTGTCGTTCATGGTCTCGGTCGACGTGCCCTGAAAGGTGAATTTCACGTTGACGGAGAGGGAGGTTTCGAGAATATAGCCCTCTGCGGTACCGTTTTCGCGCGTGATGGGGGCGTTGACAAGCGTCATGGTGTACACGCCGTCCGAATAGTCCGCGGTCAGCCCGTTGTGGGGGGTGGATTCGCTCATCGCCACGGAATATTCCAGGGTCTCGCGGGTGCCTGCGATATCGTCCCCGAGGCCGGTGTTGCGATACCAATTCGTCTGGATCTCGGTGCGTTGGATGCCCGGAGCGCACGCCGCACCCACCAGGAGGGGCGCAAGCAATAAAACGGTTGCAAATGATCTCTTTTTCATAAAGTTTCCCTTTTCTAAGCCAATTATAGCATAAAAATTTTCCTTTGTAAAAACAATTCCGCGAAAATACGAGAAATTTTTTGGGAAGATGTGATATAATGGGGCAAAGAACTTTGCAAACGCCCGTCCCGTCCGTCCTGCGGCGGGGCGGCGGCGCAAGGGAGCGTGAAGGAATGGCGAAAATCATCGGGGCCAAGACATTGGACGACGCTCTGCGGCGGCTGGGAGCGATCGCCGCGGAGGGCGAAGCGCGCGGGGAACGCACGCTCGTCTTTTGCGAGGACAGGCTCACGCTGCTCGCCGAGCGGGCGGTGCTTTCGGCATGCGGCGGCACGTTCCTCACCGAAGTCACCACCTTTGCGCGGTTTTTGTCGGGGCCGGGAGTGCTCTCCAAGGAGGGCTCGGTGCTCGAAATCTCCGCGCTGCTCACCGAATACGAGGCGGAACTCAAATGCTTCCGTCCGCGGGCGGCGCAGGCGGTATATGAGACGATCGCCCAGCTCTCCGCCTCGCGCGTGACTGCGGAGATGCTGCGCCAAAGCGCGGAGAGCGCAGGGGGCGCGCTGGGGGGAAAGCTCCAAGACCTTGCGCTTCTCTTTGAAAAATACGGGCAGCGGCTCAACGAGCGCGGCCTGCTCGATGAAAACGGATACCTCGCGCTTCTGCCCGAAAAACTTTCCGCCGAACCCCGTCGCGAAAACATTGTCTTTTTCGGCTTCCGCTCTTTTACCAAACAGGCGCTCGAAGGGGTGCGCGCGGCGCTGTGTTCCTTCCGCAGCGTCACGGGCATTTTTTTGGCGGGCGGGGAGGAGCTCTATACCAACGAGGCGGCCCATCGGTTCCGCACCGTGTGTGAGGAATTTGGCGGCGCAGAGACGGAAATGGAACGGGACAGTCTCTCGGGAGAGGCCGCGCTCTTGCGGCAGGCGTTGTTTGCGCCCGGACGCGTTCCCGTGCGGCAGCGTACGGACAAGATCCGCCGCTTTACGGCCGCAGACGAGGCGGAGGAACTGAACCTCATCGCCGCACTCATCAAAAAGCACATCTTCGAAGGGGCGCGCTACCGCGACATCACCGTACTCCTGCCCGAGAGCAGTTTTCTCACGGCGGAGCGGGTATTCGGCGCCTATCGCATTCCCTTCTTCGCCGATAAGAAGCGGGCCTTCTCCGAGCATCCTTTCTGCACGCTCGTGACCGACCTGCTCCTCGCGGTGTCGGACGGCGTTCTGCCCGACGAGGCGGACGCCATCGCCTCGAACTATTATTTCGGGCGGGGGGACGAATACCGCAACTATCTGCTCCGTTACGGGGGCTACCGCGGCGGCGTCCGGAGGGAGATCCGCGCGGATGCGGAGGGCTTCCGCACGGAGGAGCTTGCCGCCTGCCGTGAAAAGATGCTCTCCTTTTTGGGGCTCTTTCCCAGGAAGGGGCGGGGAAAGGACTATACGGCGGCCATCCGCGCGCTGCGCAAGATCTCCGATGCGGACAAACTCACCGAGCGGTTGCAGCGGTCGTTCACGGGGGCGGAAAACCGGTTTCTTTCCCTCGACCCTCTGGAAAAGATCCTCGCCGAGATCGAGACGGTGGCGGGGGACAGGCAGCTCTCGGCGCGGGAATTTTGCGACGGGCTGAAAGGCGCGCTCTCTGCGCTGGAAATTTCCATGATCCCGCAGTCTCTCGACGCGGTGTTCGTGGGCGAGCTCACCGAGAGCAAGTTCTGCCGCACGCCCATTTTGTTTGCGGGCGGCCTCACGGATGACGTCCCCCGCATTTCGCAGGACACGGCGATCATCACGGACGGAGAAATGGCCTCGCTTGCCGCCATACGGGTGGAGATCGAGCCCGCCATCGCGCAAGTCAACGCCCGCGCGCGGGAGAGTTTGGGGCTCAATCTCACGGCCTTTACGCAGGCGCTCTATCTCTCGCGGCCGCTGCGGCGGGGAAGGGAGGAGACCGGCCGAAGCGAGATTTTTTCGTACATAGAGGCATGGTTCGATCTTCCGTCCATGCCCGATCTGTTTCCCTTCGACTGCTGCGAACGCCAGCCCGCAACGCTCAAACTGCTCGCTTTGAAGAACGGATTCGAAGCGGGGCGGGAGGAGGACGGCAGAAAATTTTCCACGCTTTACGCGCTCCTCAACGACCCCGGCCTCTTCGGACGGGAGAAAAAGACGGAGGAGGCGGGCCGTCTCATCTTTTCGCGCGGGGTGTCGCCCTCCCTTTTGGAACGCTATTTCGAATGCCCCTATGCGGGGTTTGCGCGCAGTCTGCGCCTTGTGGAGCGGCCGGAGCGGCCCATTCTCGATACGGATACGGGCAATCTCATCCATGCCGTGCTCGAAGCGGCGGCCGCACGGTTCAACAGTTTCGGCTCGGAGGAGGAGTGCAGGGAATTTGCCCGTGAGACCGCGCTCTCTTTGCTCTCCGCCCGCTTCGGTGCGCTCTCGGATACGGCTGCGGGGCAGTACACGGGGAGACGCCTCTGCGAGGAGGCGGAGCAGGTGACGGCGGCGGCCTACCGCCAGCTTGCGGGCTCCGCGTTCCGCGTGGCGAATACCGAGGAGGCGATCTCTCTTTCTGAGCTGCTTCTCTCGGGAAAGGCGGACCGCATCGACTTTTCGGACGACTATGTGCGCGTCATCGACTATAAAACAGGCAAGATCGAGGACAGCGCAGGGGCCTACTATACGGGCAGAAAGTTGCAGCTCGAACTCTATCTCCGCGCCGCGGCCAAGGGAAAACGCGCGGCGGGAGCCTTTTATTTTCCCGCGGCGGACAACTTCACCGCAGAGGGGGAGCCCAAGTTCCGCATGACGGGCTTTTATTGCGGCGATGAGGAGGTGATCTCCCGTATGGACAAGAGCCTTACGGAGGGCACGAGCCTTCTCTTCAAGGGGGGATACGACGGCAGCGGAATGCCGCGGGCGGACTTCGAGGACTTCCTCGATTATTCCCTGCTCGTCTCCAAGCGGGCGGAGGACGAAATGCGCGCGGGCAACATCGCCCCGTCGCCCTTCGGCGACAGCTGCACGTTCTGCAAAATGAAATCGCTGTGCGGTTTCATCGGGGAGCCTCGGCGGGAGCGGGCGATCAAGTGCGGGGAGATCGCGGGGATCGTCCGCCGCGAAAGGGGGGAGAAATGAGCGTAACACTTACCGAAGAGCAGGCGCGGGCCATCCGTTCGCGCGGCAAGGTCATCGTCTCCGCCTCGGCGGGGAGCGGCAAGACGTTCGTCATGATCGAGCGGCTCGTCTCCCTCATTTTGGAGGGCGCCGACGTCACGAATATTTTGGCGGTCACCTTCACCAAAAAGGCGGCGGCGCAGATGCGTGAACGGCTGCGGCAGGCCCTCGTCAAACAGCTCTCCGAGAGCGGCGAAGAGGAGCGCGTGCGGCTCAAAGCCCAGCTCTCCGCTCTTCCGCTCGCCGATATTTGCACCATTCACGCCTTTTGTGCGCGGCTCGTGCGCACCCGTTTCTATCTTGCCGACGCCGACCCTGCTTTCCGCGTCATCGACGCCGAGGACCACGAGGGTGCGCTGATCCTCTCCCGCGCGCTCGGGGAGGTGTTCGAATGGGGATATGAGAGCAAGGACCCCGATTTTCTGCGTCTCCTGTCCGTCTACTTCCGCGGCAAGAAGGATGCCAGGCTGCGCGAGATCGTCACAAAACTCTATGCCAAGATCAGGGAGCGGGCGGATTACAGGGAGCTGCTCGAAGGCGCGGGCCGCGCGGACGGCTTTGAGGAAACTTGCGAATTTCTTGCCTCCGACGTGCGCAAACGGGCGGCCTTTCTTGCGGAACGTGCCGCGGAGCAGGCCGAATACTTTGCCGCGCGCGAACCCAAAGCGGCGGCGGTCATGAAGCAGGTCGAGGCCCTTGCCGGAGCCCTCACCGAGGGAGATCTGTTTTCGCTCGCCTCTCGGCCCATCTCCAAGATCGGCAGCATGCCCTCCTCCGCCCGCGCGGAGGGAGAGACCCTCGTGCGGCTCAAACAGGGCGGGAGACTTTCCGCGGCGGTCAAGGAGCTCTATGCGCAGCTGGCGAAATTTGCTTCCCGCGAGGAGGAACACGCCCGCTATCTCGACGGGAACGAGACGGCGCGCGCGCTCGCCCGTATCCTGCTCCGGTTCGACGAAGCGTACGCCCGCGCCAAAAAGGAGGCGGGCGTGCTCGACTATAACGACCTCGAACACTATGCCTTAAAAATTCTCTCCGATGGCGAAATCAACGCCGCTCTGCACGAAAAATACCGCTATGTATTCGTCGATGAGTACCAGGACGTCAATCCCGCGCAGGAACAGCTTCTCTCCCTCATCGGCGGGGAAGAGGTCTTTTTGGTGGGGGACGCCAAGCAGTCCATCTATGCTTTCCGCGGCAGCCGCTCGGAGTATTTTATGAAGAAGTGCCGCGAGTTCGACGCGCTTCTTCTCACCGAAAACTTCCGCAGCGCCTCGGCGGTGCTCGAATGCGTCAACCGCGTATTCTCCCATGCCATGACGGAGGGCAGCGCGGGCATCTCTTATGCGGACGCCCCCATGCGCGGCGGCAGACGGTACGGCGATCACAGCGGCGGCGTCTTTTTTCATACCGTTTCCAAGCAGAAGGCGGAAAAGAGGGAGCGCGGCGTCTATTCCGTGCTCGAAGCGGGGGGAGAGCGCACCGATCCGCAGGCGGAGCAGATCTGCCGCATCGTCGAAGAGGAGGTCGGCTCGGAGTGGTTCGATGCCGACGCGGGCCTTGCAAAGCCGCTCAATTTCGGCGATATCGCCATTCTCGTGCGGGAGGGGAACGCGGAAACCGACCGCATTCTGGCCGCGCTCAGCGCGCGCGATATCCCCGTTTCCACAGCCGCGAGCGTCAACGTCTGCGATTTTTGGGAGGCCCGTCTTGTCATTGATTGGCTCTCCTTTCTCGACAACGGCGAACAGGACATCCCCTTTGCGGGGGCGCTTCTTTCGCGGATCGGCGGATTCACGGAGGGGGAGCTCGCCCGCATCCGTCTGCGCTTCCCCGAGGCCTACACTTTCCGCGCCGCCTGCCGCGCCTATCTCGGGCAGGGGGATGAAATTTCCGCAAAACTCAATACGTTTGCGCAAAGAGCGGCCGAATACCGCGATCTCATGCGGGTCAAGACAGCGGCGGAGATGATCGCGCGCCTCCTTTCGGACGGGCTGGAAGCGGAGATCGCCGCCAAAAAGGACGGCGAGGCCCGCCTGCGCAGGATCTGCCGCCTGTCCGAGGAGGCGGAGGGGAGCGTAAACGCCTTTCTGCGCCGTCTCAAAGCGATGGAGTATCGCGTGAAATACACCGAGGGCGGAGGCGACAATGCCGTCAAGGTGCTCACCATGCATGCCTCTAAGGGGCTCGAATATCCCGTGGTGCTCCTTGCGGGGCTGAGCAACGCCTTCCGCGGCAACGAGCGGGACGAGGTGCTCTTTTCCGACCGTTTCCTCTTTGCGCCAAAGAGCTTCGACCTCGCGGGCCGCACCGTGCGTGAAACCGTTCTGCGCCGCGCCTCCCTTCTCTTGGAGGACCGCGAAACGGTGAAAGGGGAGCTCAATCTGCTCTACGTGGCCATGACGCGCGCCCGCTACCGCCTGCACCTGTTTTTCAACGACCCCAAACCCGCTCTTTCGCCCGAATATGCCGAGCGCTTTTCCGACTTTATTGATTTTTACGGCTGTGCCGACTATTTTGTCCCCGATGTCGCGGCGCAGGAGACGCCTCTTCCCCGTTCGGCGCTCGTCTACCGCGCGGACGAAGAGATGCTGCAACGGCTCCGCGCGGTGTACGAAAAGCCCTATCCCTATGCGGAGAGCACCCATCTGCCCGTCAAGAGCTCGGCCACCGAGCTGCTGCATCTGGAACAGGAGGAGCCCGCGGTAAGCGCGGACGCGCGGGACGCCGGACCGTACGCCAAAGGGGGATCCGTCGGGCAGGGCGAAGCGTCGCGCACCGTGGAAGAAGGGCTCGCCTATCATGCGTTTTTGCAGCATGTGCGCTTTGGCAGGCCCGCCGAAGAGGAACTTTCCCGCATGAAGGAGGAGAAACTTCTCTCCGAAAAGCAGCTCGCCCTTCTCGATGCGGAAAAGCTGAACGACATTCTTGCGCTGCCCTCCATTGCCTCGCTCGAAGGCAAGCGGGTGCTGCGGGAACAGACCTTCCTCGTCTCCCTGCCCGCCTGCGCGCTTCCCTCCTTCGGCACGGCGGCCGAGGATGAGCTCGTCCTGCAAGGCGCGCTCGACCTTCTCTGCGAGGATGAGGATGGCTATCTGATTCTCGACTATAAATACTCCTCCCACGACGCGGCGCGGCTGAAAGAGGACTACGGTCCGCAGATCGACCTATATAAAAAGGCCGTCGCCAAGATCAAGGGGGTGGCGGAGAGCGCCGTCCGCGCGCGGATCGTGAATATTTCCGCACTTTTCGAGGTGGAAATGTGACCGAAGATTGCTTTTTTCGGCAAAAGCATGTATAATATTGCCATACAGCATGGCTAAAATCGAAACGGAGTAAAATAGAATGAAGGAATTTTCCGAATTGTTACAACTCATCGGCAAAACAATGCCCGATCTCGTCTCTCTGATCGTCTGTCCCGCAGTGCTGCTCGTAGCGGCGCTGCTCCTCGCGATCTTCGGCAAAAAGAGGGCCTATGTGCCCGTTGCGGTCGGCCTCGGCGGCGTTGCCGCCTTCCTCGTCGGCTGCGAAACCGCCGCGAGCGCAGAGCTGTTCATCTATGTCGCGGCCTATACGGCATTTGCGGCCCTTCTGACCCTTCTCTTCCTCATTCCGTTCCATCCCCACACGGAAAAGAAGGACCGTACGGAGGAACTCTATGAAAAGTTCCATGTTCCGCTTGCGGTTCCCGCGGAGACGGAAGAGCCTGCGGAAGAGGGCGGCGGCGAGAGCCTGCGCCTCGAACACGCGCTGTCTCTTTTGGAGCAACTCAAAGGGTGCAGTCTGAGTGCGGGCGATCGGTTGGAGGCAGATGCCATCGGAAGCACGCTGGAAAGCTGCAAGGGCCGTGCGCTCGGCGAGGAAGAAGCGCGGCGGATCAACGACTGTCTTGCCACCATT
>CANRPN010000049.1 GCA_947632505.1 uncultured Clostridia bacterium
AAATCGAATTACCGTCCTCCGGGGCCTCTGCCTCCGCCGAAACCTCCGCCGAAACCTCCCGGTGGAGTACCGCCCGGATTCCCCATATTGCCTTGTGAACCGATCGAGGTGATGACCGCAGACACCGTAAAGGCGCAAAGCTGTGTATCGCCGCCGTAGAGCTTGAAACTCCCTCCCATAACAAGTTCGGGACAGGAAACAATGACCGATTGACAGTTCTTTTCTATGGTGACGGAGAAAATCGGCGTTCCATTTTCATCGGCCAAAGACAGGACGGTATTTGCGCTTATCGCTTGATTTTGCGCATAGGAGAGTACGTTCTGTTTGGAATTGCTCGCGGGCGTCTCCACCATGCCGAGAGGACCGACCGCAAAGAGATAACCGCCGTCGATCACGATTCCTCTGTCCGCGTCGAGCGACCCATTTCCCATCGAAGTCGGGCCGAACACGATCAGCGTGCCTCCCGTCATGTTGATCGAGCCGTTGGAATCCACGCCGTCGCCCTCGGCGTTGACGTAAATTTCCCCGCCGCCGATGAGGATGTGTTCGATAACGCGCGTATCGTCGCTTGCGGCATTGATGCCGTCGTCGCTCGCCGTAACGTTTACCGTGCCGCCCAAAATTTCCACATAGCCGCCCTCGATGCCTTCATAACTCTTCGTCACGGTAATTTCTCCGCCCGTGATCTTCGTAAGATTATCGCTCGTCAAGGCGTCGTCATAAGTGGAGATCGTGAAGCTGCCGCCGCTCACGGAGAGATTTCCGCTGTTTGCGTGAACCGCGTCGTCCGTACTGTCGATGATAAACGTGCCGCTCTCAATGATAATGGAGTAGTCCCCTTCCGTGACCGTGATCT
This sequence comes from uncultured Clostridia bacterium, assembly GCA_947632505.1. Lineage (GTDB taxonomy): Bacteria > Bacillota > Clostridia > Christensenellales > Borkfalkiaceae > Gallimonas. The sequence goes on from CANRPN010000049.1 coordinate 857, forward strand.
CCTTGTCGGGGGCGCTTTCGTCGGGATATTCGATCTCGCCGACTTTAATGCCTTTGCAACCCTGCACAAGTCCGTAGAGTTGGCTTGCACCGTAACGGCTCGTTTCGTCGCTTGCGATCCTTTGATAGGTGTTCCCCGATTTGATGAACTTAAAATCGTCCGCGTCTATCCCGTATTCGGACATCTGCGTTTTGGGGACAAAAGTTCCCGTCGTCTTGATGTTGTAGTTGCCGCCGTCGAGATAGACAACGGTATCGGCTTGGATGCCGTCGCCCGCCGTTTCGCAGGAATAATCGACATTTTTCAAATAGACATAGCCCTCATCGGTCGTGAACGCCGTCGTCTCGTCGTCGCACTCCGCATTGATCCCATCCTTGCCCGCAGACAGGACATTGATTTGACAGTCGGAAGCAGACACGGAGAGCGCGGAGATCGCGTGATTCGCCGCCGTTAGTGTAAGCGCGCAATCGACGATCGCAAGTTCTTTGGAAACTTTTATCGCGTTCTTGCCGCTTTCCACCGACAAGGAGCCTTCCCCGTTAAAAGACAGCGTTCCTTTGATGTGGACGGCGTTCTCTCCCTCGGCGGTGGAAACAATGGAATTTTCGCCGAGGAGCGTAATCACGACCTCTGCTTTTTTGTGATCAGATCCGTCGAGAGCGATGCCTTCCGCCGTCTCTATCGCCGCGCCGTCAAAGACGAGGTGCAGCTTCAAGCCGTCCGCGCCAAGCGCGAGCCCGCCGTACTTGCCCTTGAAAAAATATGTTCCGCTGTCGGAAATCGTATACACACCGTCCGTCGGCGCGACCGTGACCGCCCCTGCCGAGGAAGTGTTGCCCGATAATTCGGAAAAATCCTCGTCGGAAAAATCATTTTTGACGTCACCCGTTACATCGTCGGCGCTGCCTGCAATTTCCCCCGTACCGCCCCCGCCGAGATAGTCACCGGGGTTTATAAAACTCTCCTCTTTCCCGCAGCTTGCCAAAATGCATACGGATAAGGCAAGCGCCGATACCAAAAGTATTCTTCCTTTCATCATCGTCTCCTTTTGCCCGGAAGTTTACAGTCAGATGTTCTTTTCGACGGTAAGAATATTCTGCCCGTCCTTATACTCGTAGCGTATCCCGTCCATGCTCTTTTTTACCATGTAGATCCCCAATCCGCCGATCCCGCGCTCTTCGGCGGAAAGCGTAACGTCGGGGTCCTCCTTTTGCAGAGGATCGTACGGCACTCCGCGGTCGATAAAAGTTATGATCGCAGAAAGCGGCTCATGGCGGATCTCCACCCGCACGGTGACCGGCCCCACCCCGGGATGATAGGCGTAGTTCGCAATGTTTCCAAATAATTCGTCAACGGCGATGTCGATCCGATGGATAGTCTTTAACGGGCAGTTCCACGCTTCGAGCTGTTCATTGACAAACTCGGTTACCCGGTCGAGATTCTCCGTCTTTGCCTCAACGGTAAGTTCTTTCACGCTTCCACCTCCGCCTTTGCTTTGTATTCGAGGCAAAGCATCGTAATATCGTCGAATTGGGGAGCGCTGCCCACAAACTTATCAATGTCCGCTTTCACGGCGGGCAAGAGCTCCGCAGGAGGAAGCCCGCTGTTTTCGCCGAGCACTTGTTCCAAACGTTCCATGCCGTAGAGGTGATTGCCTGCGTCGGTCGCCTCCGTAACGCCGTCGGTGTATTGGAAGATCTTGTCGCCGGGCTCCATTGTGAGCGTTCCCGCGCGATATTTCATGCCGTCCATGCCCGCAAGCACAAATCCCGACTTGATCTTATGCGGCTGAAAGGTCTCTCCCTTTTTGCAGAGGAAGGGCGTTTCGTGCCCCGCGTTGACGTAACGGAGCTCGCCCGTCACGAGATCCAAGACCCCCATGAACGCCGTAATAAACAGCCCTTCGCTGTTGCTTTCGCACAGAAGTTCGTTTACTTCGGAAAAGACATCGCCGAGATCGGCTCCCTTGGTGGTATGGTCCTTGATGAGCGTTTTCCCGATCACCATAAAGAGGGCCGCGGGGACCCCTTTGCCCGAGACGTCCGCCATGACGATCGCAACGTGCGTATCGTCCACCATAAAAAAGTCGTAAAAGTCGCCGCCGACCTCCTTTGCGGGATTCATGGTCGCGAAAATATCAAACTCCTTCCTGTCGGGGAACGCGGGGAAAATGCAGGGCAGCATGGATTGCTGGATATTCGCCGCGACGGAGAGTTCCGCCTCCGTTTTCATTGCCTTTGCGCTTTGGTTGACCGAATAGAAGATCATCCAAAATTCCACCACGAAGATGATGCACATGGTGAGATACAGCGGGAAGAACAGCTTATGGTTGGGGAAGATGCCCACACTGTTGCTGATGAGGTTGACGACATAAAAGCCGATGACCGAAATGAACAGCGGCGGCACAAACACGCCCATCCGCCCCTTCACCGCCTCGATCGTGGCGTGGAGGCGCTTTTTGAAGAACACGGCATACAAGACCGCGATCACGATGTAGACGAACAGCTTGATGCCGATAAAGAAGAGCAAGTTCGGCACCTCGTAGGGGCTCTCCTTGATCAGCCCGAGTACGGGCGCAAGCAGGGAGTCGGTGGTGCCGCAGAGCATAAACGTCGAGACATTTCCGACGAGACAGCCCATGAGCGCGACCGAAAGTTTTGTGGACCACGTATCCTTATACAAGATCTGCGAAATGATACATACCATTGCGGAAAGACCGAGGATCCCAAAAGCGTCGTTGGTGAGGTCGAGCCAATAGAAGAGGAACGCAAGCCCGTACCCGACGACCGCGCCCGCGCCCCAAACGAGCGCGCGGATCCACCCCTTGTACTTCGGCATGAGGGTGATCCCGGTGAGCACGGCGCTGAATACCGAAGCGAGATAAACCGCAAACGTCCATAATGCAATGACTGTAAAATCCATATTAGCCTCCGAATCGATCAAAACATATCCATATCGCCGAGTGCGGTAAGATATTTTTTAAGATAGTCGTCCGTGATCTCCCGCCAGACACATCCGAGCGCGGCAAGACGCTTCAACGTATCAGCGCGGGAGAACGGGATATAGTCGAAATCGGCGTTTCCCCTTTCGATGGAGAGCATTTCGACGGAACCGCTCTTTTCCCCCGACATTTTGAGTTCCTCTATCCGCTTTGCAAACGCTTCATCGGAGACGATCTCTACGGGGCGGCCCATTTCTTTCAGAATATCGAAGAGGCGGGAGAACGCCGTTTCGGCGGGCGGGCAGACGTGGAACGCGCCCCCCTCGCCGCTCTTGGCGAGAGCAACGACCATCTTCGCCACCTCATCCACGGGGGAAAACTCCACTGTGGAATCGTAAAGAGACTGCGGGACCGCGCCGATGTCGAGATAGGCGGAGAGCCTGCGCGTAAATCCGTTGGAGCGCAAGTTCATCTGAAATTCGCCGTCCGAAAGTCTGCCCTGCAAATTGCCTACCCGCATGATCTGCACGCGCAGGCCCTTGTCCGCCGCAGCGCGCAGGAGCGCGTATTCCGCCTTGAATTTCGTGTAAATGTATTCGTTGAAAATACGCTGCCCGACATAGAGGTCCTCTTCGGTGAACAGCGATGCGGACAGCGCCGCCCGTTTTGCCATTCCCCCCACGCTCACCGTGGAGATCTGCAAGAGCCTTGCGCCCGTCTTTAAGGCATATGCGATGAGATTTTGCACCCCGCCTTCGTTGACGCGGGAAAGCGCGTCTCCATAGGCAAAATGCGCCACGTTCGCCGCACAGTTGATGATGAGATCGATCTTTTCCTCAAACGGTTCCGCAAAAATGGCGGGAGAGGAGATGTCGCCCTCGACGGCAGTCCACCTGTTCTCTTCCGTAAAATCGTCCTCGGCATAGTAGAAGAGGGCGCCCCGTATCCGCTTTGCGGCGGTCATGGTCTTTTTGGAGCGGGCAAGGCAATAGATATGCTCCGCGCTGCCGCTCTTCAATAGCTCCGCGAGGATATGGTTGCCCAAAAAGCCCGTGCCGCCCGTCAAAAGCACATTGCCGAGCGGCTTTCCCCCAAGCGGTGTGTGCGCTTTGAGATACTCCCCGATCCCCTCATAGTTGAGATCGTGGATGGGATATTGCTCTCCTGCGCTCCCCCCATCCATCAGCTCCGCCAGCTTGGCAGGCGTAGGACAACGGTAAATATCGCTGTATCCCGGCGCGTTTTCTTTGCGGATGCGCTCTAAGGCGAGCATGAGTTCCATCGCGCCGAGAGAATCTCCTCCGAGCTCAAAGAAGTCGTCGTCCGCGCCGACGTCTGTGGCGCCGAGCACTTCCTCAAACGCGCCGCAGATGAGCTTTTCAAGTTCGCTCGCGGGCGCGCGGTAAGAACCGCGGAAATCCACGTTTTCCGTTTCCAGCTTTTTGTAATCGGTCTTTCCGCCTGCCGTCTGCGGCAAAGCGGGAAGTCTTACAAAGACGTCCGGGACCATATAGGTCGTCAACGTCTCCGAGATATGCGATTTGAGTTCGGCGCCGAGATCTCTTGCCGCCGAGTAAAAGGCAACAAGATGCTCGCTATGACGGCTCTTTTTGACGAGACACGCTGCTTGGGTCACCTCCGCAAAGGAAAGCATGGCGCTCTCGATTTCCGGAAGTTCGATCCTGAGACCTCTCAGTTTGACCTGTCTGTCCCGCCGTCCCAGATAGAGCAATCTGCCGTCGGGAAGAAGTCTGCCCGTATCTCCCGTGCGGTACAGCCGTCTGCCGCCCCGCACGATGAAATGCGCGGCCGTCTCCTCGGGGCGGTTGAGATACCCCAGCCCCAGCCCTGCGCCGTAGATGCAGATCTCGCCCGCGACCCCGTAGGGAAGGGCGTCGCCGTTTTTGTCCGCGATGAGAATGCCCGTATTTGCGATCGGCTTCCCGATGGAACGGCTGTCCCCCTCCTCCGTGATGGTGGCGCCGATGGTGACTTCCGTCGGTCCGTACCCGTTGAAAATATGCACGCCAAGCTCTTTGAGGGAGGCGATGAGGGAAGGCGGCAGCACTTCGCCCGCCGAGAGCACCGCTTTGAGCTTCTCCGCCTCCGCAAGGAAACGGGGGTTGCGCAGATAGCTCGCAAGGCGGGTGGGCGTGCAGTGCAGCGCGTCTGCGCCGTGGGCGAGAATACATTCGGAGAGCCGCTCGGGATTGATCATGCCCTCCTCGTCGGCAAGTTCGACGAACTTGCCGTTGAACAGCGCCACGAAAAATTCAAAGAGAGAAATGTCGAAACAGATCGAGCCGATCGCCGTAAGTCCCTTGCAATGCTTTGTGAAATAGCGGTTGAAGGGATTGTTTTCGGGTTTTACGATGTTGGCGACGCCGCGATGGGTGAGCATGACCCCTTTGGGCCTGCCCGTCGTGCCCGAAGTGTAGATCAGATAGGCGACGTCCGTCTGCGAAACGGTGGGAAGAGACGCGTTCCCTCCCCGCAAGAGCTCGTCGATGTCGAGCCCGTTCCCCGTCTGTGAAGAGGTGATGAGAAAGGCGGCGGCGCTGTCCTGCAAGATATAGTCGATACGGTCCTGCGGATAGGCGGGATCCACGGGGATAAAGGCCGCGCCCGCTTTGGAAATGCCGAAGAGCGCGGGAAGAAGGCGAATGTCCCGTTTGAGCATAAACCCCACTTTGTCGCCTTGTTTTACCCCGCGTTCCACAAGAGCGCGGGCGATCGCGTCAGACTGTGCGTCGAGTTCGCCGAAGGTGAGCGATTTTCCGCCCGCATATACCGCAGGCGCGTTTGGATGTTCGGCGGCGACGGCGCGCAAAAGCGAGGGAATGCTCTCCGAACCGTCGATCGGAAATTCTTCCCCGCGCACCGCATTTAAGCGCGCCTTTTCCCGTTCCCCGAGGATCTCTATGCCGGCAAGCGGTTTCCCCGCCACGCCCTGCATGAGGATTTGTTCCATGCTCCCGAAGAAAAATCCCGCGCGTTCTTCGTCGTAAACCTCTTTACGGCAGTCGAGCGAACAGGCCATGTTCTCCCCTGCGAACACGTTAAAGACAAGATGGTTGCCGATCGCGCCCGCAACGCTCACGGAGATCTTATGCGGAACGGAGGAAGAGAGCGTAAAATCGTAATAGTTGAAACCGTATTGCGAAACGTTTTTGATCTGCGCAACGTGCGCAAGGCGGGAATAACCGATCTTACTGTGCCGCGAGGCCTCCCGGCCTATCTCCTGCGCACGGCGGCAGAGATCGGCAAAACTCTCGCACCCTTCGAGCCCGATCCTGAGAGGCACGAGCAAAACATAGCAGCCGAGCGTATCTGCCGTCTCGGCGTTACGGTTGCGGCGGGACATGAGGACCGTCGCCTCATCCGCGTCTGCGGCGCGGGCAAGATAGAGGGCCTCCGCCGCCAAAAAGGCATAGGGAAGATGAAATCCTTCCCTCTCCGCGAACGCAGCGATCTCCCCGATCAACGAGGGAGAGAAATTGCGGGGCACGGTCAGTTTTTCGCCCGTTCCGCCGTCCGGAAAGAGGGACGTCTCCTGCGAAAAATCAAGGAATTTCTCCTTCCAATAGGCTTCGTCATCCGCCTCCGCCTGCCCCTCTGCACCGAAATAACGGGAGAAAGGCAATTCCTTTCCCTCGATCGCGTCCAATACGCGCTGCGCAAAGAGGTACATCCCTCTTCCGTCCATAATGACATGGTGAAAGCGGGCGTAGAGAAAAACTTTTTCCTCTGCGGGGATGATCTCTACCTCGTAGAGCTTTTCTGCGGGATCGATCCGAGCGGCGTCTCGCCCGTGCATATAGGCGAGCGCCTCTTCCGCTGTCATTGCAGGTAAAATGCGCGAAAAGCGGGGTTCGCTTTCCTCAAAGCCGCCGCCCGTAAAGCGAACGGCAAAAACGTCTGCGGAACGGATCACCGAATCGGCGGCGCGGCAAATTTCCTCCGCGCCGTGCTTTTCTATCTCCAATGTGACGGATATGGTATTGACCGCAGCGCCTTCCGCAACTCTTTCCTCCCGCAAAATTTCCTCCTGCGGAAGTTGCGGGGCATAGGCTCTCAATGTGCTCATGGTTTATTCTATTGTGAGGATCTCGGAAAATCCCGTGATCTCAAATACTTCGGCGATCGTCTCGTTGACGTTTTTGATAACCATGGAACCCTGCTTATTCATGACTTTTTGCGCAGCCAGCAAGACGCGCAGCCCCGCAGAAGAAAGATATTCGAGCTTTGCAAAATCAAGGACAAGTTCGGTAACATCGGCAATGCAGCGCTTAAATTCCGTTTCGAGCTGAGGCGCCGTTGTGGTATCGAGCCTGCCTTCGAGCGCAACGACAAGTTTGGTCCCCTCTTGTTGTTTATTGATCGTCATAATACCCTCCGAAAAGCAATAAAATTTGTTGACATTTGTATTATAACTTATTTTCCCGCCCAACGCAAGAAAAAAAGTTGAATTGTTTGTGAAATCTTTTGTCTCCGCCTGCAAGACGCTCTTCCATCACCGCAGCTCCTCGTCCCGATCCTCGTCAAGGGATATGCAGTTCGGAAGAAACGCCATCATGGCAGGACAATACATGAGCATTATGTCCATTTGGCTTAAAGCATGAGCCAATCCTACCAAGCAGAGCTTTCCTAAAAGGAAGATCATCAAATAACGAGGCCGAAAAAACGCTTACGAGCCTTGAAAAATCTCCGCCGAGGAGTGACACCGAAGTCCAAAAAGAAAAGCCGTACAGGGCAATTCTGCACGGCTGACGGCAATAAATATCCACCGGCATAGCCGGTGGTTTTTCAGCTTCGGGCTATTAGCCCTCATAATACCAACGGCGCGCAAGCCGCGCATATGACAACCTACTTGCTACCCGTAAACGGGTCTTTGTCCTTGCCCACCCCTCGAGGCGGAGCATTGCATTCTGCCAACGGTTGATAACCGTTGGCGCAATGCGACACGAGCGAACGCATTTGTAGCGCGAGCGATGACCGAACACGGGGATTTACCTGTGTGAGAAGGGTGTCACAAGCAACGCGAGTGACGGAAGGGGTGTCGCTTGGCTCCCCTGCAGGGTCAGCAAGAATCTTGGCGCCCATGCAGGGAGCTGGCGAGCGTAGCGAGACTGAGGGTGGAGCGGCGCAATTCTGCTCAACGCCCAGTGGGCTGTGAGCCGCGTCGCGACAGGAGCGTCGGCAAACGCGACGGGATTTTGGCGGTACCTGCCGCCAAAACTCTCGGCAAACCCTTTCCCCCTCGCGTTGCTCGGGTACTTTCCCTTTCAGGGACAGCGAGACACCCCCTCAGTCACTTCGTGACAGCTCCCCCTCAATGGGCAGCCAAGAATACTTTCCTCCCTTTCTTTGCTCTACATGTCTTTCTTTTTTTTCTGTTCATCGGCATTAGCCTCTCCTGAACCACGCGACTATCGCGTGGTTCAGGAGAGGCTAATGCCGATGGTTCAGACAAAGATACTTCGATCGGCGTGTCCATTATTAAATTTTTAGGGCTGGAACAAATCTTGAAGAACAGCCTTACGGGGCTCCCCATCGGGGGCGGGAAAGGGGGCTCAGACTTCGCCCCCAAGGGCAAGAGCGTATCCCCATTCCGAACGAAATGGGGATTTGTTTTGGGAAAATTTGGGACTAATGAAAATTTTTCCCGTGCAATTCTTGCTTTTCGCGTGTGCAAGTGATATAATGTAAGCATTAAACAAGTGAAAAAATAAATGGACCAGTATCGATTGTAATCTCCTGTCAAAGCGAACAAGAGTTTAACGGTACGAGTTATGAAAAAGATCGGAGAGTAGCAAATGAAAAAAATTTGGAAATTCATGGTCTCGTTGTTTCTTGCTATTGCCATGTGTATGTCTGTTGCGGGATGCGATATATCGCCTACAAAACTAGCAGCGCCGTCAGAAGTGCGTGTGGAAAACGAGTGTATCTGCTGGGACAGTGTCGCAAACTCCAGCGGATATGTTGTCCGCGTCAATGAAAAAGAAGAGCGCACAACCCAACTGTCTTATCCAATTTCGGCACTGTTTACTGTCGACACCGAATTGAATATAAAAGTGAAGGCTTGCGGTAATAATATCCTCTATGGAGACTCAGATTGGTCCGACATCATTACTTATTCCTATAAGGCACCAAGCCTTCCTCAAGCTCAACAGCTTTCCATGCCGGAGAATGTATTTGTCGAGGACGATGTGATTTACTGGGACAGCGTACTTGAAGCCAAAGGATATGGGATCCGCATCAATGAAAAAGAGGATACCGTGTCTGCGGGTACGCTCTCCTATCCCGTCTCTGCGTTGATCTCCGAGAGTGAGTATCTCAATATTCGCATTCGCGCACTCGGCGATGGGCTTTTCACCGATTCCGATTGGACGGATATCATATCCTATCGCTACGAAAAATCCGGTTCGGGGTCGGCGGGCGGGAGCGACGACATTTCCTCTGCGACCGATTATGGTATTGGCTATGGCTATAATATCATTGAAGATGAGTATTTCTCTTCAAGCAAGGTCTCTACAGCTTCCATTCTCGATCTTAACGAAGCAGCTAACTTTATCCGTAAAACTCAGGAGAGTACGTCGCTTTCTAAGGGGATCTATGCTGAATCCATAGAAGAATATGCGCGGAATTATTCCAGCAAAATCGGTGCCAATTTTGAGCTTTCAGGTGGATTTTCGGCATTTAGTGCTAGCTTAAATCTTGCGTTCGATACGAATCAAATCAGCAATTTCTCTTCTAAGGAGCGGCAGGTCTACTATACCTACTTCGACAATGTGGGCACCTATTATTACCGGATGCGAAATTATAACATCGACACTCTGCGGGGGATGCTTTCTGATATCTTTCTTAACGATTTGAACCGTCGGTCTTCTGCAACGAAGAATCTGAAGAGCGATGAAGAATTGGCGCAATACCTCATCGACACTTATGGGACCCACCTCATTACGGGGGTTCAGCTCGGCGGGCGTATAGAATATTCGTATCTCATCAGTACGTCAGACATTTCCACGTTCAATTCTTTGGAAAGTGCGCTCTCCGCAAAATTCTCCGCGGGTGTTGCGGGAATTGTAAGCGGCGGCGCAGGGGCTTCCGCTTCAGAACTTGATGAGTGCCTTAAAAACCATTCGGTTACGCGAAGCGCCGTCACTATCCGTAGTTACGGCGGCGCTTCTGTAGGCATGTGGAATGAAGCTACGCTCAATCAAAATTATACGGCATGGGCGAAATCTCTCAATCGGGAAGAGTATATGAATGCGGTTGGGCTTGCCCCCAACGGCATGGTGGCTCTTTGGTCTCTGATTCCGGATACCGAACAATATCACAGTCTCATCCTTACGATGGAAACGTTGTTTGAAAAGCAGGGGTTGGCCGCCTACAACAACACTATCGAGAAATATACTTCCCACAAAAGAGAAGACATTGAGAAAACCCACACGATCACGATCGATCTGTCGGAAGGTTACGAGAGTACGACGGACAGCACCGGAAAGACTGTGGACAGTTTCAATAAGGAAAATATATTCCACGATAACTTCAATAAAGAGTATGGCCTCTTTACGCTCACCGGAGCGTACGATGGAATAGAAGTCGATCACTATATCGTGAAGGGAAAGCTCGGACTCCCCGGAAAAGACGGGCATATTATTCGTAATATTATTGATGGAATATCATTTCAAATTTCATCCGAACACGATATTGCCGTAGAGTTTCAAAATATTGCTTTCCGTTCGGCAATCGGATTTCCTGCGGTCTACACCGATAATTCCGAGAACAAGAACATTAAGGTGACAATCATGACGGGAGGTGAAGTTGAAATTTACGGCAGCGATGAGATCAATGGCGCGCCCGCTCAACCTGCAGTTCAGATCGATGCAGCGGAATGTGTATTCAATGTTTCTGGCCCGTTGTTGCTCGCGGGGGGGGATGCTTCTGCGCTTTCCGATGGTGCGGACGGAATAATCGCAAAAATGCTTATGATCGAAGGCGGCGTGACAAATTCTATCACTGTCCGTGGCGGAAACGGAGTTAACGGTAAAGACGGTAAGGACGGAACGAAAGGAGAAGATGGAACAAATGTGAGCCGTGATGACAGGGAAGCTCGTTCAGGAAAGGTCGGAGCGAACGGTGAAGACGGCATGAACGGAACCAATGGGGGGAATGCCGCTTTGGTATCCGAATTAAAAATCAATTCCGTCACGATAACTTTCGTCGGCGGAAGTGGCGGCAACGGTGGAAATGGTGGCCATGGCGGCAATGGTGGTAACGGATCTGGAGGTTTTTATGTATTTTTGACCGCATATTACCATGCTGGCCACGGCGGTAACGGCGGCAACGGCGGGAATGGCGGCTGTGGCGGTCGTGGCGGAAGCGCCGTAGAATTGAACGACCCAGCCAAGGGAAAAATATTGATCAACGGAGGCAATATTATATTTAACACCGGAAAATGCGGGAATGGCGGCGACGGCGGGAGAGCCGGAGATGGTGGAAATGGCGGTGGAGATGATTGGACTGACCATGGTGGATCCAACGGGGGCAATGGTGGCATTGGCGGGAAAGGGGGAGCATGCTATTATGCCCAATCGCAAACAGACATAGCAAGCTTGCTTACAAATAATGGTGGGGAAATAAATTACATTATTTCCAATAATTCGGCATCGGTTGGACAAGGTGGTGGAGCCGGAACAGGCGGTCAATATGGAGAAAATCACAATGGCTTTGGTGGCGGTGGGCATGGAAATCTTGGAGCACCCGGCAAGAAGGGAGAAAACGGAACTGTACTTTTTAGATAAACCGCAAGAAAAGTTTTAACTCATGTAAAGTATCGCTTTAATTTAAGTCTGGCACTTTCGGGTGCCAGATTTGTTTTTAGAAATTTTTATAAACTCAATGAAAGCAGTGGAAATTATATAAGAAATTTACGCCAAACAGTTGGCAAGGGGAGAAGAGCGTGATAAAAGGGCGCTTTGAGGAGCGCTCTTTTCTTCCCAAAAAATTTTTGTGTTTTCTTGAAAAATTTTTCCCAAAACTCTTAACTTTTATGGGGGTCTTGCCGCTTATAAGTAGTAGGTGTTTTTGATGAAGCAGAAAATCGAAGTCAGAATATTCGGAGAGCCGACGACGGACGGCTTATCGGAATATATGCGTTTTCGTTTAGATTGCTCGCGCCGAAAGGCAAAAAATTCATTATAAGGAGTTTTGTAACATGGTAAAAACAGCAGTTATCTATGCAAGATATTCTTGCGACAATGAAAGTGATATAAATGGACAGATTAAATAATAGCGGTCAAATTCACTTAAAAGAGTAAACCGACGGTTTGCTCTTTTTTATTGAAAGGGTGAATTATACTAACAAGTGCAACGGGTTGGTGGGAGAAAAAAAGTAGTTCAAACGGAGGTCTGTGTTATAATAGA
>CANRPN010000050.1 GCA_947632505.1 uncultured Clostridia bacterium
ATCCGTGATATAATATGGTCAATTATGGAAGTTGCAATCCTACAATTTTTCGAATCGATCAGAAATCCCTTCCTCGATGTGTTTTTGGGGATCTTCTCCGTGCTCGGGGAAGCGATGATCGTGGGCGGCGTGGCCATTCTCGTCTTTTGGCTCGCACCCAAGCGCGCGGGCGAACAGATCATCATGACCGCCCTCACCTCCTTCCCCATCAACTCCTTCATGAAATTCACGATCGCGCGGCCGCGGCCCTATGTTGCGCACCCCGAGGCCCTGCACTACCACGAGCCTCCCTTCTTGGCAGACGAACTCGACCCCTACGCCTCCTTCCCGAGCGGACATACCCAATCTTCGGGCAGCTTCCTCTTTGCGGCGGCGGGCGCGGCGAAAAAAGTTCTCGCATGGGTGATCGCGGGCGTACTCGTCCTCCTCGTCATGGTCGCCCGTCTCTACTTCGGCGCGCACTATCCCACCGACGTTCTCATGGGCCTATGCTGCGGCCTCGTCATCGCCCTTGCCTGGACGGCGATCTTCAAATTTGCGCACGAGTACCGCTATCTCATTCTGCTCTGCCTTGCGGCCCTTGCGATCTTCCCCTGCTTCCTTCCGAACGTCGCGCACGACTACATTCAGGCGACGGGACTTTTGACGGGTGCGGCGATCGCGCTGGGCGCAAGCCATTTGTGCGTTCCCGAACACAGCTGTCCCTTCCCCCGCCGCCTGTGGAGAGTGCCCGTGGGCGCGGCGATCGTCGGCGCGGTGTTCTGCCTCTGCCTGCTCTTCCCAGAGGGCGAGGTGTACTCCCTGCTCAAATGGTTCCTCGTGGCCTTTACGGCGGGTTTTCCCGCTCCCTATGCGTTTTGGCTCCTCAAAATATAGTGCGAAACGCTTGACGGGGCCCTTCAAAAATGCTACCATATTACGGAAATCAACCTACATCTAAAAGGAGCAAGTTATGGCAAACAGCGGCGTGACAATGGACAAATTGGTGGCGTTGTGCAAAAACCGCGGCATTATCTTCCCCGGCAGCGAAATTTACGGCGGCATGGGCAACACCTGGGACTACGGTCCCGTTGGCGTGGAGATCAAGAACAACATCAAGCGGGCGTGGTGGAAACGCTTCGTGCAGGAGAGCGAAAACTCTTTCGGCGTGGACGCCGCCATTCTGATGAACTCCCGCGTGTGGGAGGCGAGCGGTCATACTACCTCTTTCTCCGACCCCAAAATGGACTGCAAGTCCTGCAAGACCCGCCACCGTGCGGACAACCTTATCGAAGCGCACTCCAAGGGAGCCGTCAACCCCGACCTCATGAGCAACGAGGAAATGGAGAAGTACATCGAGGAGCACCACGTCTGCTGCCCCGTGTGCGGGAACTTCAACTGGACGAACATCCGCACCTTCAACCTCATGTTCGAGACCTCCCGCGGCGTGACCGACGAGAGCCAGAATAAAATTTATCTCCGTCCCGAGACCGCGCAGGGGGAATTTGTCAACTTCGGAAACGTGCAGCGTTCGGTGCGCGCCAAAGTTCCCTTCGGCATTGCGCAGATCGGCAAGGCCTTCCGCAACGAGATCACCCCGGGCAACTTCATCTTCCGCACCATTGAGTTCGAACAAATGGAGCACCAGTGGTTCTGTAAAGAGGGCACGGACGGGCAGTACTACGAGGAGTTTAAGCAAAAAGCGTTCAAATTCCTCGTCGATCTCGGCTTCGACCCCGAACATCTCCGTTTCCACGACCATGACAAGCTCGCCCACTACGCAAAACAGGCGTGCGACATTCAATATCTCTATCCCATGGGCTGGCAGGAACTCAACGGCATCCACAACCGCACCGACTACGACCTTTCTCGCCACCAGGAATACTCGGGCAAATCCCTCCTCTATGTGGACCCCTTCGACGGCAGCAAATTCATACCCTACGTCATCGAATACTCCATCGGCGCAGACCGTCTCATGCTCGCGGTGCTCTCCGAGGCGTATGACGAACAGACCCTCGACGGCGGCGACGTGCGCAACGTTCTGCATTTCCACCCCGCGATCGCGGCATACAAGGCGGCTGTCCTGCCCCTGCAAAAGAACCTCGCGCCCAAGGCAAAAGAAATTCTTGCAACGCTCAAAAAACAGTTCTCCGTCACCTACGACGAGGCGGGTTCGATCGGAAAGCGCTACCGCCGCCAGGACGAGATCGGAACGCCGTTCTGCATTACGATCGACTTCGACACGTTGGAGGACGGCACCGTGACGGTGCGCGACCGCGACAGCATGGAGCAGGTGCGCCTGCCCGCGGGCGAGCTTGCGGGCTTCCTCGCAGAAAAATGTGCTTTCTGAAAATTCTGTGCCCGCGCGCTGTCAAAGCGCGCGGGCACTTTCTTTCCGCAGATTTGTCATAAAAACCTATGATATTTTCTTGACAAAGTTTGCTCCACTCATTATAATAACAGAAAAGGAGGTGCCATGAGCGTCCTCATCCGCAACATTCTGCTCGTCTACGGAGTGCTTTCTCTGCTGGCGGTGCTGTTATATCTGCCGAAGATCCTGGGCTTCCGCTACGGGTTCAAAAAGCCTCCCTACAAGCGTGCGCAAGAGAAGCGCAAAATTTCGGTCATCATTCCCGCCCGCGGCGAGAGCGCGATCATCGGCGATCTGTTTGCCTCTCTCGAAAAACAGACCTACGACCGCGCTTTTTACGACGTGAACGTGGTCGTGAAGGACCCCGACGATCCCACCGTTGCGCTCGCACGAGACTTCGGCGCGCGGGTGTTCGTCGTCCCCAACCAATGTTGCAAAGGGGATGCGCTCGACGGCTATTTCAAAGCCCTTTCAAAGGACGAGCTCTCCGCCTATGCGTCCTTTGTCATTGTGGATGCCGACGCGGTGCTCGCACCCGACTATCTTGCCGAGCTGAACAACGCCCTCGAACACGATTACGACATCTTTCTCACCCGTAAGTTTGCCAAGAACTATTTGGGGGAAAAGAAGGACCGTTCCCTCTTTTCCAACTGTTCTACTCTCACCTGGCCGATGATCGACGACCTTGGAAATCTCTACCGTATGCAAAAGGACATTCCCCTCAACCTCTGCGGACAGGGCATGATGCTACGGCGGCGGGTCATTGAGGAGATCGGCGGCTGGCCCTATCGCACCCTTACAGAGGATTACGAACTCAAACTCGACAGCCTCCTGCGCGGGTTCACCTCCATGTTCTATCCCTATGCGATCATCTACACCGAGGAGGCGCTCGGACATCGGGAGAACTACACCCGCCGCGTGCGCTGGCTGACAGGATATTCCCAATGCGATAAAAAGTATAAGTCGGAGATCAAGCGGCGCGCCAAGGAGCGCGGCAAAATGACAAACGGCGAGCGGGAGTATTTCTTCGGGATCATGCCCCTCCTGATATTTGCCGTCACGACGATCATCACCATGCTTGCGGGCGTGGGACTTGCATCTTTCTATGCGATCCACCACGACAGAAATTGGTTCTGGGCGAGCTGGCTGCTCGTTTTTATGCCTTTTTGGATCATGTACACGCTGCTCTTTCTGTTCGGCGTGCTGGCGCTGTGGTCGGACCCCGATACCTTCCGCGTACTTTCGGGAGGGGAAAAACTCGGAATGCTGCTCTTTAACCCCTTCTACCTGCTTGAATATATTCCGCTCTTCCTGTCGAGCCGCATCTATGCGCGCAAGAACAAGACACCCGCATGGAAGCAGACCGAGCGCATCCGCTACGAAAGCGAAAATGTAGCCGAGCGCGCCGCGGAGAGCCGAAAAAAAGAGACCCGCAAAGTAAATTAAAATTATATGAAAGAGGCGCCGCCCGCGGAAAATTCCGCGGGCGGCGCCCTTTTTTTTGTTGCTTAATTTCCCGCGAGCGGCAGGTATTCGAGCGGGATTTGATAGACTGACTCATAGCAGTCCTTCCATTCTTTCTCCGCCGCCGCCTTCATCGCATTGAGTTTTTCGCGGCGGGGCAGACTATCATCCGCATAGACTGCGGGCAGGATATGGATGCGCAAGTGCCGGATGTGGCCGTTTTTTTTGCGCTTGAACGTACAAAAGACAGGCAGTACGGGCACGTTGTACTTGATCGCGTAGTGGAACGCGCCGTCCTTCATGGGACGGGGTTTTTGGTAATTCGTCCACATTGCCTGCTCGGCATAGAAGTTGATGATCTTGCCCTTTTTGAGCAGCCGCTCGATCTCCGCATTGAGATTGCGCGCTGCCGCATGATCGGCGCTGAACGGAAGCATTCCGCCGTGGCGCACGACCCAGCCGCCGAATCCGCCCTTGTTGTTCTTGGGGCCCATCGTGTGATAGGAGCGGTAGTGTCCCACCGCCTGGCGCACAAAGAGGGTATCGAGATAATTGAAGTGGTTGCAGACGCAGATCGCGCCGCTTTTTTTGAGCGCGCGCAGATTCTTTCTGCCCGTGACCCGCGCGCCGAAGCAGACGCCGGTCAGGATCCACCCGAAGAGGAACATGAGCGTGCGCCAAAAGCCCGTCCAAAAGGCGTCTGTGCCCCGCTGGCGGTAGGGATAGTTCCCGTCCGGCATTTTCCAGGTGCCGATGAAGGGGATATAATCGAGGTCAAAGCGGCGGCGCCGTTCGAGGAGCTCCTGGATCCCTCTGATTTGTTCCTGTTTGCTGCGCTTCATCGGGGATATTGTATCAAACATAAGACGGTTTGTCAATGGTTTCCATGACAAAACCCCGCCCCGCGCGGTTGCGCGGGGCGGGGGAAAGGGACGAGGCGCCTTACTTCTCAATAATTCCCCGACGACGGCGCGGCATAGAGGTCGAACTCCCCCTCTAAGTCGAAAGTCTCTCCTGCGTCGAAAGCGGCGAGCTTGGAGATGGACACCTCGTAGGCCGTCATTGTCACGACGTCTGTTTCGGTGAGTTTTTTCTGATATTCGCGGCTCTGGATCCTGCCCGAGAGCGCGACCCGATCCCCCACTTTGAGATTCTGCACAAAGCGGGCGTTCCGCCCCCACGCGATGCAGGGAATATAATCCGACTTGTTGTAAGCACGGTTGACGGCGATGAGCAGGTCGGCGATCTCGCGGTTGAATGGGGTGGTCCTGTAAATGGGCGGCTTGCAGATGTACCCCGAAAGTACGATGCTGTTGGGATTGCGCGAGGGAACGCTCTCCACAAGCTCGCGCACGAACACCGTGAGCATGAGCCGCGATTTGCCGTTTTCGAGCTTATTATAGCTGCGGAATTGCCCCAGAGCGCAGATGGTGCTGCCCACTCTTAAATCGTTCTTTTCGATGATACGCTCGGAGATGGTGACGGGCAGAATATCCGCCTGTCCCGAAAGGCGCATCACCTTTACAAACAGTTCGTAAAATCCCTCGCCGTACACCTCGTGCGAAAAAGTAGCTTCGGTAACGATCTCTCCCGTAAAATATACTTTGTTGTTTTTTTCCGCATTGTAATCCATATGTTATTCTGTACCTCCACAGTATTTCCCTGCTATGCTTTGTTTTCCGCTTTTTGGGTACCGGCGTGGTCGATGATATAGTTTTCCTTGTAGATGAGCTCGCCGATGGGGACAAATTCAAATCCCTTGGCGTGCAATGTGTCGAAGAGAATGGGCAGCGCTTCCGCCGTGTGCAGCCCGTTGTTATGGCAGAGGATGATGGAACCGCTCTTTACCCGCTCCACCACGCGGGCGGCGATGTCAGCCGCAGAGAGGTCCTTCCAATCGAGAGAATCCACGTCCCATTGGATGGGATAAAACCCCATCGCGTTTGCGGTATCGATAAGCAAATTATCATAATCGCCGTAGGGAGGGCGGAAGAGGGAGACCTGCTTGCCCGTAACAGAGGTGATCGCCTCGGAGGAGCTTTTCAACTCAGAACGGATCTCCGTCTCGCTCAAACGGGACATATAGGAGTGGGTTGCGCTGTGCGTGCCGATCTCATGCCCCGCTTCGTCGATTTTTTTCAGATAGTTCGGGTATTTTTCCGCCCAGAACTGTACGGTGAAGAAGGTGGCGTGCACCTTGGCGCTTGCGAGCGCCTGTAAGATGGCGTCGGTATGTTCGGTGCCCCAGGCACAGTCGAAGGAGATGGCGATTTTATTGTCCTCCCGTTCCACGTTGTAGATGGGCAGGGAGCGCGCGCCGCTCCAAAATACCGTTTCTGCGCCCGCGGCCTTGGCGGAAAACCCTCCCGCAACGAGCAACAACACGAGCGCACAAGCAACAAAAAGATATTTGAGCCGCAAGGTGATGAAACGCATTTCCGTTTACCTCTATATGATAAAATATTTCCGTGCGAAGAATATGGGTTTCTTTGTCGAACCCGCGCGATTTTTGGATATTTCCCAGAAATCCTGTTCTATTTTATGGGTGAGAATAAGAGAAAATACCGAAAAAAGCCCCTCAAAGAGGGGCGGATGATGGCAGGATTTCGTCTTTTTTGCCGAAAGGATGTTTTTTGGGCACACTTGTCACGGTGATGAGATACACTGCGGCGGCTCCTGCCCGCAAGAGCGCCGAAGCGAGCTCGTCCGAGGTCGCGCCCGTGGTGAGCGTGTCGTCCACGAGCAAGATGCGCCGCTGCCGCACAAGTTTTCTTTCGCGGACATGGAAACAACCCTTCAAGTTCTCCGCACGTTCTTCCCTGCCCAAGAATTTTTGCGCCTTCGTCTCCCGTTGCTTTACTGCGGGAGCGAGAAATTCAAGCCCCATTCTGCGGCCGAGCTCCTCCGCGAGCAGGCGGGATTGATTGTAGCCGCGCGCCCGTTCCGCCTTCGCCGTCATGGGAACAAAGGTAACGGCGTCCGCTTCGGGAAATTCTTTTGCCGCAAGGGGGTGCAAAAAGTCGCACAGAGTGCGGAAGAGATACTTCTGCCCGCGTTTGAAGCGTACCACAAGCCGCGCGGCGTCTCCCTCGTGTAAAAAGCAGGAGCGCGCCCTTTTGACGACGAGCGGTTTCCTCTTGCAGTCGAGGCAAAGTCCCTCCTCCCCCACTTTTCTGCCGCAAAGCGGACAGACGGGCGCGAGATTCCAAGGCAAATGCTTGCGGCAATCGTCACAAATGCGCTCGTTTTGGAATACCTCCCGCCCGCAGACGTCGCAAGTGAAGTTGTGCGATGCCTCGTAGCGGCCGGCGGCATTTTTGAGTTTTTCGAAGAGTGCGCGGAGAGTCATGGAAAATTCAGCGGTACGCCTTTGCTCCCGCCTCGTCCTCCAATCCGAGAAGATAGTCGGCGGATACTTTGAAAATGTGACAGAGGGAGATGAGAACTTCCGTGGACAGATCGAGCTGCTCCAACTCATAGCGGCTCACCGTGCGCTGGCTGCAATGCAACGCGCGCGCAACTGCCTCCTGCGAAAGTCCGTTTTCTTCCCGTAATTCTTTGAGCCTTTGTCCGTACATGCCTTCATCTTAGACGAAAAACGCCTAAATGATGCATTTTAGACCAAAAACGCCTAACACGCACAGCGATTTTAGAAGCCATAGTCCCCTGCTTGCCCTCCGCTCGGCGGAGGTGGAGCTCTGCGATCTGACAACCGCGGCGACCGAAAAGCGCAAAAAAAGGCCGCGGCGCACTGCATTTGCAGTGCGCCGCGGCAACGCCAAACGGTATCAGAAGTCGTCCTCGTCGCCCTCTCCCTCATCTTCATCGTCATCCTCATCGTCACCGAGAGTGTAGATCTCGTCGCCTGTGACGTAATCGAGATCTTCATCCTCGTCGTGATATTCTTCCTCTTCCTCCTCTTCTTCCTCTGGCTCTTCGTCTTCGTCGAATGTCTCCCCGATGTCGAGGTCGGAGTCAAGGTCGTCGGTGTCGTCATCGAGATACTCACGCCACTCGTCATCCTCTTCGATGTCCCCTTCTTCCTCGTCCTCGTTCTCCATTTTTTTGCGGCATTCCTCGCACATTTTTTCGCCTGCGCGCATCATGTTTTCTCCGCAAATGGGGCAAAGCTCCGTGGGGAGCTCGTTTGCCTCCTCTTCTTCGATCTCATCCGCGTCTGTCCGGATACCCTTCATCTCTTTCAGACAGACGTCGCAGTATTCCTGCTTTTCCGCGTCGATGTAATTCAACTCGCAACGCGGACACTTCATGTAGCGAACCATAATTTTTTCTCCTTCAAAATGAGCCCCTCGCTATTATGCGACAGGCTAATAAATTATATTAAGATTCCGTTCATTTGTAAACCGATTTATGCCGTCTTTTACAAAAAAGTTAAAAAATATTTTATTCAAGAAAAAGACCCGCCTTTTCGGGCGGATCTTTCGTCATTATTCTTCGGGTTTTTCCTCGGGAGCGGGCTCCTCGGGGGCTGCGGGTTCGGAGGGTTCTTCGGAAACTTCTTCGGGCTCCGCTTCCTCAGGCTCCTCGGGTTCGGAGAGCTCGGAGCTTTCGGGGACCTCTTCTTCCTCTTCCGGCTCGGCGGACTCTTCGGGGACCTCCTCGGGTGCAGGCTCGTCCGTTGCGTACACATCCACGTCCTTGTCGTCGGTAGTGTCGACGAACATTCTCTCTTCGATGGGCTTTTGTTCGTCCTTGTGGGAACGGAGAACAAGGATCACGACGGCGGCAAGTCCGATGACCGCGAGACCGATCACGATGCCGATGAGCGCCCATGCCCAAGCGGGAAGGCCTGTGCCCGTCTCCTCGGTGGGAGCGGTGTAGTGCTGCAAGGCGTTCTTCCAATAATCGGTAAGGCTGTCCTTATCCGCCTGCGCCTTTTCCCCGAGCTGGGTGATGAAGTCGGAACGGAGTTTTACGTCCGTCTTTGCGGTAAATTCCTCAAAGGCCTTTACCTCGTCCTCGGAGTAGAGGGTGTTCTGTTTGCCCGTCTCCTCTTCGGCTTCCTTGATGTTGTCGTAGAACTGCTGCGTCTCGCCCGTGTAGAAATAGTAGCGCACGGCCGCCGCAAGATTGGTTTTTCCGTCGCCCGTGAGTTCCTGGTAGTAGCTGTCCTCACCGATGGCTGCATCGTATTCGTCGTTGAAGTCGGCAAGTTCGGCGTTGTTCATGAGCTTGCCGTTCTTGTTGAGGTCGACAGCGGAGATATAGGTGTATGAGGAGGAGCCAAGTGTTTCGGCGTCCGCATAATATACAATGCCGTCTACAAGTTCGAAATTGTACCAGCTCTGCGCGTGAGAGATGTTCAGGATCTGCACGGACCGATAGGGCTTATTATTGTCGTAATTGAGGGTGTTGTAGTCCTCGGCGGTCCCGTTGTACACGGCGCGGTAGATATTCCCCGACGCGGTGTAGTAGACATACCGATAGGTGGGATCGGAGGTCGCATCGATGAAGTTGAGCGTCGCGCTGCCTACGCCGATCGCAATGCGGGTGATGTCCGCAAGGCCATTCTCCTTGACGTCCGCGCGGAAGATAGAGCCGTTGCTCACATAGAGATAGTGGTGCGCGTTGCCTTCCTTGTAGAAGATCGCAGCGGTACCTGCGTTCGTGGTGCTCTGCGCCACGACGTCCAAAGTGCCCTGCTTGTTGCCCGTGATGGAGTTCCAGCCCGAGCCGAGTTTCTCTTCGGAGAGATAGTACAGCCAGCCGTCCTCACCGACGGTGCTCGTGGTGGCAAGGTCGGAACGGGTGAAGTAGATGCCGTCGTTGGTGTATGCCTGCAAGGTGTAAGTGAAGCCGAGCGTAGATTCGGGGGTAACGGTGAGTTTCCCGTCCGCCGTTTCGTGCGAAAATTGGGTGGGCATGTCCTTAAACACGTTCCCCACGCCATCGAGCACGATCTCGCCGAGGTTGAGATAGGGCACTTCACCGTCGTTCGCGTCGAGGTAATCCTGGTTGTACGTGTATTCATAGGGCGCGTTGGTAGCGTCCGCGCGCACGCGGTAAATTTGGTTATAGTTGCGGGACACGGAGCTATCCTGCACATCGATCTCGGCGGTCACGCTCATCGTGTAGTAGACGTAGGGATCGCTCTTATCGAGGCTGTTCAGCACATAAGCGCCCATGGAGCGGGCGAGCTCGGTATCCGTATCCGTCTTGGTGTTGTAGGAGTGCAGGTTGGAATTTTCCACGTAGAGCAGATACACGGTGCCGTCCACTTCCACATAGCGATAGACGGTGGAATTGCTCGATACGTTGAAATAGGTAACAACGTCGGAGCCGTCGAGCTTCGCGCTGTTGAAATTAAGGTAGCTGTTTTCGACCACGCCCTGCATGTTGCGGTCGCTGTTGGGGGTGGCGTAATACACACGGTCCCCGTAGACAAAGATACCCGAGGTGTAATCGGAAGCGACCATAAGCGAAGGAACGACCGTTTCCGCCCCGTTCTTCTTATTTTCGACGTCGCTCTTCTTGACCCGCATGAGCGCGCCCTTTACAGGCGTTCCGTAGGTGTTATCGGAGGTGTAGGTCTCAACGCCGTTGACGAAGTAAACATAGTCGCCCTTCTCCACGACGAAACCGCCGTTCGAAGAGACCTCGGCAGCAGCCGCGGGAGCATCTTTGAGCGGGGTAAAGTTGGTTCCGCAGGCGGCGAGGGACGCCACGCCGAACGTCATGACACCCGCCGTGAAAATTGTCATCACATTTTTGAGTATTTTACGCATATGTTGCTTCCTTACGTTCGAAGAAAAATTCTTGTTCTAACGATACGACATCAATTATATACTAAAATACGGTTTTTTGCAATCAAAAACCGATGTCTCTCGGCTTTTTCTTCCGAAAATTTTATGAAAAGAGGTGATTTTTCGTGGAAAAATTCGGCATCTTCGAGCTTTTGGACGCTCTCTCCGCGATTACGGCGCAAAATGATCCCGTCCCGCCTGCCGAACCCGCCCCGCCGAAGCAACCCGACGGCGCTTTCGACCCGCCCGCCTATGAAAGCGGGCCTGCCGCAAAAACAGGCGGCCAAGAGGCGCTTGCGGGATTTCTCGCGCGGCATGACGCCGTTGCCCGCAAGGCGGAAAAGAAGCATCCTAACGCGCCTTCACCGTAAAGCCGTGGCGGTTGAGCCATGCGAGCGCGAGATCGAACCAAACCGCGAGGTGGCCGATCTTTTGGGCCCGCTCTTCGCTTTCCTCCGTCTCAAACGTAGCCACGCTCGTGCCGTGCCAGCCCTTTTCGAAGAGGTGTAGCTCGAAAGGCACCCCCGCTTTTTTGCAGGCCGCAACAAACAGCAAGCTGTTTTCCACGGGAACGCAGTCATCCTCTGCGGTGTGCCAAAGAAAGGCGGGAGGACAGTTCTTTGTGACGCGCGTCTCGATGGAGAGCGCCTTTTTGAGTTCGGAATTTCCGCCCGAAATGCGGTCCATGGTGCCTTGGTGCCCATAGCTCCCGCCCGAGAGAACGGGATAGGTGAGCAGCACGGCATCGGGACGGACAAGCCGCTTTCCCAACACCGCCTTGACGGCTTCGTCGTCATACATGGTCGCAAGCATCCCCGCAAGATGTCCGCCTGCGGAAAAGCCCAAAACGCCCACATGCATAGGATCGACGCTGTATTTGGCGGCGTATTCATGAATGTAGCTGATCGCCATTGCCGCCTCCACAAGAGGAACGGGATAGGCGGTATTCACGGTATATTCGAGCACAAAGGCGGAAAAGCCCGCATAGAGAAATTTGAGCGCAACAGGCTCCTGCTCACGGTCCGAGCAATACTCATAGCCTCCGCCGGGAATGATCAGCATGGCGGGACGCAGCTTTTTGGGAAGGTCGCCCCGCTGTTCGCGGCAGTAAACGGTGAGAATGCCCGCGCCGTTTTTGGGTTTTTTTACGGCATAATGCTCGTACAGATCGATCTTTTCGTAAATCATAAATCTCCTTTTGCGTCCCGAAGCGGGACAGATAAGACAGAAAACCGCCCGTTTGGGGGTTGCTCCGCGGGAGCGGAAGCGGGCTTTGGACCCAATAAAAAAACGAGGTACAGAACTGTACCCCGTATTTTTTATCTCTTGGAGAACTGCGGTGCGCGGCGTGCTTTTTTGAGACCGTACTTCTTTCTCTCCTTGACTCTGGGGTCGCGGGTGAGGAAGCCTGCCTTTTTGAGTGCGGGACGGGTTTCGGGTTCCGCTTGGAGAAGCGCCCTCGAAATCCCGAGACGGATTGCGCCCGCCTGGCCGGTGTAACCGCCGCCGATCACGTTCACGCGGATGTCGTACTTCCCCTCGGCGCCGATTTCGGCAAGAGGTTGTTTTACGATAAACTGCGTTGTTCCGAGCGGGAAGTAATCTTCGAGCGCTCTGTCGTTGATGATGATTTCTCCGCTGCCGGAGGGAATGAGGCGGACGCGGGCGACGGCCTTCTTTCTGCGGCCCGTGCCCCAGTATTGCAATTTTTTCTTCAACGTTGCTTTCGCCATGTCAATACCTCACTCCTTAAAATAATTTCAGCTCTTCGGGTTTTTGCGCCTGGTGATTATGCTGCGCGCCCTTGTAAACTCTGAGCTTTTTGATCATTGTTCTGCCGAGGGAATTTTTCGGAAGCATCCCCTTGACCGCCTCGTAAACGGCGAGGTCGCTGCGCTCCGCCATGAGTTTGCCGTAAGCGATCTCCTTTAAGCCGCCGATATAACCGGTATGATAGCGATAATACTTATCCTCGAGCTTTTTGCCCGTGAGAACGACTTTATCACTATTGACAATGATCACGAAATCGCCCGTATCCACATTGGGGGTGAAAGTCGGCTTGTTTTTGCCGCGCAGAATGGAGGCGACCCTGGAAGCCAATCTTCCGAGCGGAATGCCTGTCGCGTCAACGACGTACCACTTTCTTTCAACCGTCTGAGCGTTTGCCATATAGGTCTTCATAATTCGTACTCCTTGTTCCGTTGCCACTCGCTGTGAGCTGTATATCTCGGTAAAAACGGGGCGCTTTGCCGATTTACCCCTTCATTATAAGCAATCGGGGGGGTATCGTCAAGCTGTTTTGAGTTTCAAAATCAAGATTTTTTCGGAAAAAACAAAATTTTTTTATGCCAAAGCGGCAGCGCGGCGCCGCCTTTCGGGCGGCGCCGCGCACAAATGCCGTATTTTTCTTATTTCCCCATTTTTCGGAGGCAGATAGGGGGATGAAGCGTCAAGCTGCCCCGCCCGCACGTTCTATTCGCCAAAGGGCAGTACGAACACGAAGTTTCTTGCTGTCCCTGAAAGGGTGGAGCATTGCCTTCTGCCAACGATTGATAATCGTTGGCGCAATGCGACATGAGTGAGCGCATTTGCCGCGCGAACGGTGACCGAACACGGGGTTCTACCCGTGTGAGAAAG
>CANRPN010000051.1 GCA_947632505.1 uncultured Clostridia bacterium
GGTGGTGCGCTCCATCATGGTCCCCTGTCTGCCCCGCCAGAAGTTGCCGCCGCCGATGACGAGGGCAATATCCACTCCCATATTATGGACTTTGACAAGCTGATCGACAACCATGGAGACGACTTCCTCATTGAGCCCGAATTTCTGCTCGCCTGCCAGCGCCTCTCCCGAGAGTTTGAGTAAGATACGCTTATATTTGGGTTGCATAGCATACTCCCGCAGTTTGATTTTTTTCAGTATACCATAGTTTGGAAAAAATTGCAATACCTTGCGAAAAATATTTTCTTTTTCGCTTTCCTCCGCAAGGCTGATGTGTGTCGTTTCAAAATATAAAACGCCCCTTCTGTCGCCGCGTACCACCCAAGGAGGCTCTAAGGTAAACTCTTGCTGTCCCTGAAAGGGAAAGTGGCATGAGCGGAGCGAATGCCGAAAGGGTTCTCGAAAACCCCCAGTCTTGCTTCGCTCGCCGGCTCCCCCACAGGGGGCGCCGAGTGCAGTAGAGATGTCTTGACTACGCTAATTCATCGCTGCCGCACCCGAAAAACAGCCGCCGCTGTTCTTGTGAACAGCGGCGGCTGAAATTTGCGCACTTATTTCTTCATTGCCTCGACCTGCTTGGCAACCTCTTCGGAGAGGTCCTCAGCCTTCTTCTCGATGCCCTCACCGCGGACAAAGCAGCAGAACTCCTTCAAAGAGACGGGCGTCGTCTTTGCGGTGTTTGCGATGAGCTGCTTGATGGTGACGGAATCGTCCTTCACATATTTCTGTTCAAGCAAGCAGTTGTCCTCGAAGAACTTCTTGATCCTGCCCTGCACGATCTTTTCCGCGATCGCCTCGGGCTTTCCTTCGTTCATGACTTCCTTTTTGAGGATCTCTTTCTCATGCTCGACGACCTCTGCGGGAACGTCCTCCGCCGCGAGGTAGCGGGGAAGGGAGAATGCCACATGGAGCGCAACGTTGTGGGCGAGCTCCTTGGTCTCGGGGGTCTCGGCGCCTTCGAAGTTGAGCATTACGCCGCGCTTGCCGCCCATGTGGATATAGGTCTCGATAAGCCCTGCGCTCTCGAAACAGACAAAGCGGCGCACGGAGATCTTTTCGCCGATGACGCCGGTCTGCTCTTGCAGGAAAGTCTCCACCGTCTTGCCGCCCATGTCGAGCGCGAGGAGAGTCTCCACGTCTGCGGGCTTCTTTTCGGCCGTGAGTTTTGCGACCGCCTCTACCAAAGAGACGAACTTTTCACCGGCTGCAACGAAGTCGGATTCACAGTTGACCTCGATGAGCACGCCTGTGCCGCCGCCGACATAGGCATATACCAACCCTTCGGCTGCGACCTTGCTTGCACGCTTTGCCGCCTTGGCGATCCCTCTTTCGCGGAGGAGTTCCGCCGCTTTCTGCATATCGCCGTCCGCGTCCGTGAGGGCGCGCTTGCAATCCAACATCCCCGCGTCCGTCTGTTCGCGGAGCGCCATAACGTCTTTCGCTGTAAACGATGCCATATTCTGAATACTCCTTTTATTTTACTCTTCTGCGGGAGCCGCTGCTGCGGGCTCCTCGGTCGCTGCGGGTTCTTCTGCGGGAGCTGCTGCGGGCTCTTCGGCTGCCGCGGGCTCCTCTTCGGATGTCTCGGGCTCTTCCTTGACCTCAAAGGTCTCGCCCTGGTTTGCCTCGATGACCGCGTTTGCGATGACGGACGAGAGCAATTTGATGGCGCGGATCGCGTCGTCGTTGCCGGGGATCACATAGTCAATGAGATCGGGATCGCAGTTGGTGTCGGTGATCGCGACGATCGGGATGTGCAGCTTGCGCGCTTCTGCGACGGCGATGTCCTCCTCATGAGGGTCCACGACGAACAAAAGGCCGGGAAGGGAGCGCATGTTCTTGATGCCGCCCAAATTCTCTTGAAGTTTCGCCATCTCTTTTTTGAGACCGAGCACTTCCTTCTTGGGGAGAAGTTCAAATTCGCCGCTCTCCTCCATTCTTTCGAGCTTTTCCAGATACTCGATGCGGCCGCGGATGGTCTTAAAGTTGGTGAGGCAGCCGCCGAGCCAACGGGAGTTGACGTAGTACTGTCCGCAGCGTTCCGCCTCTTCCTTGATCGCGTCCTGCGCCTGGCGCTTGGTGCCGACGAAGAGCACGGTCTTGCCCGATTTGACCATTTCGACGACGTAGGCATACGCCTCTTCGACGAGCTTGGCCGTCTTTTCGAGGTCGATGATGTGGATGTCGTGACGGGCTGCGAAGATGTACTTCTTCATCTTGGGGTTCCACTTTCTCGTCTGGTGTCCGAAATGGACGCCCGCTTCGAGAAGCTGTTTCATGGTGATAACTGCCATATATCCTCCGTTTTCCTCCCCTCTCTGCGGCAGTTCCGCTCCTTTTCCCGCAGGAATAGATTTACGGGACACGGCGAGCGGCGCAAAAGAAGGTGTGGATTTGTCTGCGGTGCGGTCGGCTTGTGACAAGCAGACACCCACAGACTGCACAATTATACCATATCCGTTTGGCTTTGACAAGTTTTTTCGGGGGAGAACGGTAAAATTTTCCGCCGCCGCGCCGCGAATTTTCGCGGCGCGGCGGCGGACTGCTCTCTTACTTACGCGACTTTGATTTCGAGGAAGTCCTCTATGATCTTCTCCGTACCGAGGAAGGTAAGTTTCAGTGTATATTTTCCCGCAGGAGCCGCCATTCCGTCTGCGGCGCCCGTTTCGAGGGTGTTGGCGCGGAAGGTCCACTTGATCGTGACTGCTTCCCCGCCCGCAAAGGTGACCTTGCGCACTTCATCGGTCGTTGCGCGCATATCGAAGGCGAGATACACCCTGCCCGCGCCGATGTCGAGATAGAGGGAGGGCGCCGCGCCGACGTCCTTTGTCTGATGGTCGCACTTGAAATCCCCGCCGACGTTCTTCGTCGTGACGGTGACGGTAAAATTCTCGCCCGGGGCGACCGTTTTGTTCTCGACGGACGCGCCGAGTTCCCATTTCGGTCCCGCGCAGGCGGTGAGAAGGGCAAGGGTGAGCGCAAACACAGCTGCGCAAAAGAGCATACGGCCGAATTTTTTCATAAGTTATCTCCTGAAAACGGTTGCATTGTATCACAGATGAACGCCGCCTGTCAAGCGATAACGGAGGCAGAAGAAGAGCAGAGCGTTTTATTCCGCTCTGCCCGTTTCCAAAATAGATTCGATTTTTTTAAGGAGCGCATCCTTGCCGTCCCCCGTGAGGCCGGACACGGCGATCACGTTTCCCTCGCCGAGGCCGTAGCTCTGCGCCACCTTCCGCACCCGCTCCTTTCCCTTCATGCGGGAGAGCTTGTCGCTCTTGGTGGCGATGACGGTAAAGGGCAAAATGTGATAATTCAGGAAACCGATCATTTGCAGATCGTCCTCGGAGGGATCGCGGCGGATATCGGAGAGCACGAACACGTGCGCGATGTCCTCCTTGCACGCAAAGAAGCCGTCGAGCGTCTTTGCCCATTTGATCTTCTCCTCTTTGGAGACGGCGGCATAGCCGTAGCCCGGAAGATCGGCGAGGAGGAACTCACCGAAATCGAAATAGTTCACGAGCCGCGTTCTGCCGGGGGCCGCGCTCGTCTTTGCAAGCCCCTTCCTGCCCGCCAGCAGATTGATGAGCGTGCTCTTGCCCGAATTGGACTTCCCGCACACTGCGATCATCGGCTTTTCGGGCTTTATGAACTGCTCGGGGCGCGCCGCCGACGTCAAAAATTTTGCCTCTTTAATGAGCATAACTCAGCCCCGTCACCGCGTTTCGGAATACCTCGTCGATATTGCTCACGCAAATGAAGTTGAGGTCCTTGCGGATGTTTTCGGGGATCTCCTCCACGTCCTTTTTGTTCTCTTCGGGAATGATGATGTCGTGAATGCCGATGCGGCTGGCGGCAAGCGCCTTCTCCTTTAAGCCGCCGATGGGGAGCACTTTGCCGCGGAGGGTGATCTCCCCCGTCATGGCGACGTCCCGCCGCACGGGCTGGCCCGTAAAGGCGGACAAAATGGCGGTGGCCATCGTGATGCCCGCGGAGGGTCCGTCCTTGGGGGTCGCACCCTCGGGGATGTGGATATGGATGTCCTTGTGTTCGAAATCAAGGGCGTCGATGCCGTACTTCTCGGCATGGGCGCGGATGTAACTGATCGCCGCGTGGGCAGACTCCTTCATGACGTCACCGAGCTTGCCCGTGAGGAGGATGTCGCCCTTGCCCTGCATGGCGGAGACTTCGATGGTGAGAGTCGCGCCGCCGACCGCCGTCCAGGCAAGTCCCGTTGCCGCGCCGACTTCGTCCTGTTCGCGCATATCGTCGTCGCGGAGGAAGCGTTTTGCGCCGAGGAATTTTTCGAGATTGTGTTTGTTGACGGTAATGAGATTTCCCTCTTCGCCCTTTGCGATGCGCACGGCCGCCTTTCTGCAAACAGTCCCGATGGTGCGTTCCAGAGAGCGCACGCCCGCTTCCATGGTATATCCCTCTATCATGTCGATAATGGCGCCGTCGGTGAAGTGCAGATTTTCCTCGGTGAGCCCGTTTTCCTTGCATTTCTTCGGCACGAGGTAACGCTTCGCGATCTCCTCCTTCTCCTGCGAAGTGTAGCCCGACAGCTCGATGATCTCCATCCTGTCCCGAAGGGGGGTGGGAATGGTATCGAGGGTGTTTGCCGTGGCAATGAACATCACTTTGGAGAGGTCATAGGGTACTTCGAGATAGCGGTCGCGGAAAGTGCAGTTCTGTTCGGGGTCCAGAACTTCGAGAAGGGCGCTTGCGGGATCGCCGCGAAGATCTTGCGAGATCTTGTCCACCTCGTCTAAAAGGAACACGGGGTTAATGGAGCCCGCGTTCTTCATTTCATAGAGAATGCGGCCGGGCATGGCGCCGATGTAAGTTCTTCTGTGGCCCCTGATCTCGGCCTCGTCTTTGAGGCCGCCGAGGCTCATGCGCACGAATTTTCTGCCGAGCGAGCGCGCGATGGAAGTCGCAATGCTCGTCTTGCCCACGCCGGGAGGACCGACAAGGCAGAGAATGGGAGCTTTCAGCTCGCCCGTGAGCTTTAAGACGGCGAGGTATTCCACGACCCGTTCCTTGATCTTTTCGAGGCCGTAGTGGTCGCCGTCGAGCACTTTTTCCACATCGGCGAGGGAGACGGTATCTTCCGTCTCCTCGTGCCACGGGAGATCGATGAGCCAATCGGCATAGTTGCGCAGCACCGTATATTCGGGGGAAGAGGGCGGCATTTTGTCCATGCGGGCAAGCTCGATTAGCGCCTTTTCCTCCACTTCGGGGGGAAGTTTTTTGGCGAGAAGTTTCTCGCGCAGCTTTTCGTTTTCCTCCACGTCGTCGCCGAGGGCGTTGTGGATCGCTTTGAGCTGTTCGCGGAGATAAAATTCTCTCTGCGACTGGTCGATATTTTTGCGCACGTCCTGCGCGATCTTGCGCTCCAAACGGGCAACTTCAAGTTCGTCATTGAGACAGCGTTCGAAGAGTTTGAGACGCTGTACGAGCTGATATTCTTCCAGCAGTACTTGCTTGATCTCTTCACGGATGCGCATGTTGTAGGCGCAGACGTTGATGTATTCGTCGATGTCGCCGATGGTGGAGAGCTGTGCCTCCACATCCTTGGTGAGCTTGCCGCCGAGCGCGACGATGTCCTTTACGAGCTCCTTTGCGGTCCGGAAGTAGGCCTCTTCGAGGGTGGGATCGCCGTGCTCCGTCCTGATCTCGTCCACCGCGGAATAGATGTAGCCGTTCTCCACGCGGAACTCCCGCGCACGGGCGCGGTAGAGGCCCTCCACATACACGCGGATCCTGTCCCCGGGGAGACGGGTAGCCTGACGGATGTTGGCCACGACCCCGACCTCATAGAGATCGCTCTCTTCGGGAAGTTCCAAACGGGGATCTTTTTGTTTGACCAAAAAGACGAGCTTGTCATTTTCGTCGGCGCGTTCAATGGCCGCGAGGGAGAGGCTCCTCCCCGCGTCAAAGACGGTATTTGTCCCCGGGAACACCACCTGTGTACGCATGGGGATGACGGATAATATTTTGGTTTTTCGGTCTGCCATATTCTTTTCTCCTGCAAATTGTCCCGTTCGCTTTTGGCGGAGCGCAGGACTTATGTCTTTAATATATCACACCTTTTTTGTGAAATCAAACAAAATAGCGGCATAATTTTTGGCAGACAAGTGAATTTCACCCGCTTTTCACCGTTTAATCGGCGCAAAGAAAAGCGGCGGACGCCGCAGCTGAAACGCGCGGTGCCCGCCGTGATCTCACGCTCGATCTTATTCTTCCTCGCCGTCGAGAAGCGCCGCCTCGTCGGCATCCTCGCTGTCTCCGTATTGGTTGCAGAACTCGGCAAACACTTCGTCGAGCAGGGCGTCATCCTCAATGGTTTCAAGATGTTCGTCGTTCTCCTCGCCCACGATGTGAAAGATGACGACTTCTTCCCCTTCGTCCTCCTCGTCCTCTTCGTCCCCGCGCTCCTCGGGCCGCGCTTCGGGCGTGAAGCAGGCGTACCATTCTCCCTTGTATTCTACGGTACCGATGTGCTCGAAGCGCTCTTTATTGCCTTCTTCGTCCACGAGCTCCACAATGTTCTCATCGTCCTCGTAATCGTTATAATCTTCCTTCATGTTCATATTCGTATCTCCCTTTTTTGTTTTTGCAAGATAGCTTTCGAGAATATAAGCTGCGGCAAGCGAATCGACATTCTTTTTTTGCTTGTCCCTTTTTTGGGAAATGCCCATTTTAAGGAGGTCCGCTCTCGCCTCGCGGGTCGTGTTGCGCTCGTCCTCGCAGAGAACGGGAAGGGACGTTTGCGCCGTTAGGGCGGCGATCAGCCGTTCCGTCTTTTCCGTCTGTATGCTGCGGGTCCCGTCTGCGTTGAGGGGCAATCCGCACACGATCGTGCCGGCTCCCTTTTCCTCCGCGATCGAAAGAAGAGCGGAAATATCCTCCTGCAAATTCCCCGTGCGGAAGTAGGTGTCGAGGGGCATGGCATATTCGTTGAAGGGGTCGGAGACGGCCACGCCGATGCGTCTGTCTCCGATGTCGAACGCAACAATTCTCGGCTGCATGGTTTCAGTATAGCACATTCCGTGAGAAATGTAAAGCGGAATCGGCAGAAAACCGCCGAGACCGAGCGAAGCGCCGCGGCTGCTTTGCAGCCGCGGCGCTCCCGTTCCGATGTTTACTTCTTTTTTTCTTTTTTCTCGGGTTCGCTCTTTTCGGGGCAATTCCCCTCCTTGCAGCCGAGCTTTTCATCCATCATTTCGTTGACTTTATCCACAAACTCCGCTTGGCTCTTCTTGACGAAGGAGCGCATTTTGTAGCTGTTGGCAACGAGTAGTGCTCCGCCGAGTGCGCCGAGCATGATCCCGAGGCAAAACATTTTTTCCATGTCATCCTCCCGAAAGCGGTTTTGCCGCTGTATTCAGTTTGTGACAGGATATGCCGATTATTCGCCCCGCCCGTTGCGTAATTTTTCCAACTCGGCTTTGAGTTCTGCGTTTTCCCGCCTCAGATCGACGGCGAGGCGGGAGTAAAGTTCGTCGATCTCCCGTTCCAGCTTGCGCTGCAAAAAACTCTTTTCCTCGGGGATACCGGCCTCCCGCGCGGCCTTAGCGACCCGCTCCGGCTGTTTTTTGAGAAGATTGCGGTACTTGTTCTGCATGCGGAGCATGAGCCGCTCATCTCCCTCGGAGACATTCATGATCGCGCGGCGAACCGAATAGCCCTTGCTCTTTTCCGCGAGCACCTTTCTCAAAAGCTCGTCCGTTTCCTCCTCGGTGAAGGGGCGTACCTCGCCCGCATGAAGATCCTTGTCCTTTAAGATGCGCTCCACCCGCTCGTCGCCTCGTTTCTTCAAAAAGGCGTAGTAGTAGTTGCGCACGCTTCCCTTTGCCCGGCTGTGCTCTTTGCCATACGTTTCAAACAGGTAGGAAAGAGTCTTGCCAGCATTTTTGCCCGAATAGATGTACTCGATCAGTCCCGTCGCTTCCTCTTCCGTATAGCCGTTGATCTTATTCATAGACCGCCTCCATAGGATTTGCAGGGATTTTTGACATAATTTTGTTTTGCTATACATCTAATAGAGCGATGCGGGTATATTTTTTGGCGGAAAAATTGTGTTTTCTCACGATAAACGGCATGAATTTGGGGCTTGTGGACGGTTTTGAGCGCACGGCGGAGCTCGACCCAAAGGACGGGCTGTCCTGTCTGGTCACGCCCTGCGGCGGAGAATTTCTTCCTTTCGGATTCTGTTTGGATGAAAACTTTCTGCTCTCTCCTCCTCCCCAGGCCGAGCTGTACTACACCGAAAACGGCGTTGCGGTATATTTTTGCCGTTTTCTGCGCGCCGATCAGTCTCTCCGCGTTCTCAGGCAGGAGCGGCTGGGCGGGAGCCTTCTCACGCTCACGGTGCAGGGCAAACTGCAACTCACGCTCGAAAACGAGACGGGGTTCCATCTCACGGAACTGCCCGACGCTTTGGAAAAGGGCGCCTTCTCCGCGCGGCGGGAGGGCTTTTTGCTTGCCGCCGAAAACTGCTTTGCCCTTCTCTCGCGGACGGGCGAGATCGTGCTCTTTTCGGAGGGCAAAGTGCTCGAAAACGGCGAAACGCTCAAAGCGGAGGTCCCCTTTCACGACAGTTTGGGACACACGGCCGTCTGTGAATGGCAAGATGGGAAGCTCGTGCGCTGTTCCATCCGCGCGGCGGGAGAAGCGGCTTCTTCGACGTTCGTTCTCGCCCTCTTTGAAAGCGCCCTCATCGGCGCAGATGTCCGCCCCTTTCTGAGCGACGCGCTTGCGGAAAAGGCGGACAGTCTCAAAGCCTATTTGGGCGACTACCGCTCCGTCGTGCTCACCGATGCCCCCGAGAAGGTGGGCCTTGTGTATCGCAGGCGGGAACGCGTGTTCGATGTGCGCTATTTCACGGCAGAACTCACGGACGGCAAAGTTTCCAACATCAAGCCGATATAAAAAACGCCCTGCGGGCATAGAGGGATTTTACGAAATAAGCGGTTTGGCGGTTGGCCGAACCGCTTTTTCAGTATTACGATCGCAAGCAGATTTTCGCTTCAACGGGAGGCAGGACAAGGAAAGTGGTATCATTCCCCTTTCGAACTCAAAAGCGGGAAATCCGCCTAAAAGAGAGGGATGAAAAAAATTTTTTATATTGATGATTGAAAATCATTGACTTTCATTCAACGAATGCGATATCATAAAATAGAAGAAATCAAAAAGGAGACTGTAAAATGAACGATTTTGTTTTTCAAAACACCACAAAGGTTTATTTTGGGAAAGACCAACTGAAATCTCTCGGGGCGGAACTCAAAAAGTACGGACAAAGAGTCCTTCTCGTCTACGGTCAAGCCGCTTACGCCTAAGGACGTGGAAGCGATTTTCAGAATGTGCCTATAATACCATAGCAGAAAAATGTAAAAGTAAAAATCGGAGGTAATATATAATGATTGAACAGGTTCTAACTCGTCACAACGTGGCTCTCCGCGTGAAAATCACGGTAAAAACACTTATTTCGGTTGGGATTATCGCGCTTGCGGTAATTCTTCCGCAGCTCGTGCATCTCGCCCTCGGCGCACCCGGCGGAGTACAATGGCTGCCCATGTATCTTCCCATTCTTCTCGGAGGGTGCCTGCTCGGCTGGAAATGGGGCTTGGGCGTGGGGATCCTCTCTCCCGTCATTAGCTTTGCAATCACTTCGCTTGCCGGCAACCCCATGCCCGCCGCGGCTCGTCTGCCTTATATGATCGTTGAACTTGCGGTATTCGCGGCTGTTTCGGGACTCTTTTCGCGCAGTATTGTGAGAAACGGTTGGATGGCGTTCCCCGCGGTACTCCTTGCACAGGTCGCAGGCAGGCTCGTGTTCCTCTCGATAGCCGCCATTTTCCAAAGCGTTTCTCCTCTTTCTGCGGCAACGGTTTGGTCGCAGATACAGACGGGACTCTTGGGCATGGTTTTGCAAGCCGTTGTCGTACCCTTCATTGTTATGGGACTGCGACTGCTCCTTATCAAAGACAAGGAATGATCGAATATGTCTGAAAAAATGACGAATAGAAAACTTGCCGCTTTGGAAACGAGGAAGAAACTTTTGGAGACGGCAAAGGTCATCATCCGCGAAAAGGGACTCGTCAATACCTCGGTCGAAGAGATCACAAAGGCGTGCGGCGTTGCAAACGGCACATTTTATACCTATTTCAAGCGCAAAGAGGACGTGGTATTTGCAATAAGCCACGATATGTTCCGTGAAATTTACGAGGAAGCTCAAAGCTACGACGGACCGTTTATGGATCGCCTCACATTTTATATGGTAACTTTTTCGGGGCATATCGAACGGGACGGACTGAAACTCTGCCAAGAATGGGTGCGCAATACCGTTGACCCCGATCTCGTGGAAAACCCTTACGACAAGGAAAAACTCCGTATGGACAACGATTCCATGAAAGGAATGATAAAAAAAGGGGTTGAACGGGGCGAACTCAAAGAGGACACGCCGATCGACGCGCTTTCGGGTGCCTTGACGGACGTCATTTACGGGGAAATGCTCTGCTGGGATATGTCGGGCGGAGCGTATAGTTTCGCGGAGCGCACCAAAACGTTTTGCGCGATGTTTCTGCCCGCAATGATGAAGCCATACTTAAATGACAAAGCCGAACAATAAAAAGGAGAAAACGACGATGAATGAAGTTAAAAAATTGGGATTCGGGCTCATGCGACTGCCGCTGAGAAGCGCGAACGGAGCCGACATCGACATGGAACAATTCAAGAAAATGGTAGACCTCTTTCTTGAACGGGGATTCACC
Organism: uncultured Clostridia bacterium; assembly: GCA_947632505.1. Lineage (GTDB taxonomy): Bacteria > Bacillota > Clostridia > Christensenellales > Borkfalkiaceae > Gallimonas. The sequence continues at coordinate 10,818 of CANRPN010000051.1, forward strand.
TATTTTGACACGTCCTACGTTTACCACAACGGCGCGTCCGAGACGGCGATCCGCGAAGCTCTTGTAAAGCGTCATCCGAGAGACAGCTTCCTGCTTGCGTCGAAGTTTCCCACGTTCCAAATGCCCGCAGAAGAAAGGGTGGAAGCGATTTTCAACGAACAGCTTGAAAAGTGCGGGGTGGAATATTTTGATTACTATCTCTTACACAATCTCAACCGCTATCTCTATCCGAATGAAGTGAAAGCCTGTCACCTGTTCGATCATGCGAAGATATGGAAAGCAATGGGAAAAATACGCCACATTGCTTTCTCTTACCACGACGATGCGGAGCACCTCGATCAAATTCTCAGCGAGCACCCCGAGGTGGACGCCGTGCAGATCGTTTTGAACTATTACGATTGGGAAGAACCGTTCATTCAGTCGAAAAAATGCTATGAGGTGATTCGCAAGCACGGAAAGCGTGTCATCGTCATGGAACCCGTCAAGGGCGGTGCGCTTGCCCGTGTGCCAATGGGCGCGGAGCATATCCTCAAAGAGCTTGACAAGGACGCTTCTCCCGCGAGCTATGCGATACGGTTTGCCGCCTCGCGCGAGGACGTGCTCGTTGTCCTCTCCGGCATGAGCAACCTTACGCAGGTCGAAGAAAACACGGGTTTTATGCGGGACTTCAAGCCGTTGACCGAGGCGGAAGAACGCGCCTTAAAAGAGGTCAAATCCGAGTACCAAAAGACATGGAAGTATCAATGCGCCCATTGGGAGGCACTGGACGACAACGCTTACGGCGTCCCCATTTCGGGTATCATTCGGGCATATAACAGTATGTTCATTCAGCCCGACCCCTATTTCAGCGCAGAGCTCAACTACTATAAAAGTTTCCGTTCCGCATACGATCTTGCCTTTGAAACGGGAGATTATTCCCGAGAGACGGCTAAAATCGGCGGCGCGTTCGATGTAACCGCCGCGCTCAAAGAAGCCGTAAAAACGCAAACAGAAAGCAGTTTTCAATCCTACATGGATTGAGCGGTTTAAGGCTTTCCATGTTAAAGAAAATCATCCAAAAACAGCGAGGAAAGACTTCCTCGCTGTTTTATAACTCGCCGAAAAGATTATTTCGTTTCCTGATTTCCTATCGACACCCATTGCGGGCGTTTGTAACTTTGGCTCAATACTTGGTGACCTTCACTGTCTTGATCGTGATCGGCTGTACGGGTACATTGTATTCCGTGGAAATTTTGGCATTCCGTACGGAATCAATGGGATCGTAACGGTTGGCAAGGAAGCTCTGCGTCGAAGTAAAGACATTGCCGTCTCCGTCGGTATCTTCGAGGTTTGCGGTATAATCGACGATCGCATCCAGGAGCTCTTGCAACTGCTCGTAGTCCTTTGTCACGCCGAAAGCGGTATTGGTCGCGTCGAGATCGGTACGGCCTTCTCCCGTGAAAGTATAGAAGATACTTGTTGCGCAGTTGGTGGAATAATGATCTCCGTCCTGCTCTGCCTGATTGTTGTTGTTTGCGCCGCCGTCCGAGCGGACCGTTCTTACCGTGGTATTGTCCGTTCCCTTGCCGGTATAAGCCATGGCGAGGATGCCCTTTTGGTTATGGCGGTAGGTCTTGGAGTTTGTGGTCACTCCGTTGCCGCTAAATTCGCCGTGAAGGGTATAGAGCGGAACTTTTTCGCTTTCCGCGGTATAAGTCTCGCCGCCGGAAACGTACGCGCCCTCTTCCGCGAGGTAGCCCGCGATGTCTTTCCCCTTGGCGAACACGGTCTGCGTAAAGGTGAAGCCATGCTCTTTTTCGTAATTTCTCAGTTCCGTCCAATAGTCTTTCTCTTCCAGCTCGTCGCCGTTGAGCGTATATGCGCCGCCATAGAGAAAGATGCCGCCCGACTGATAGTCGTGAATGACGGTGCCGTTGTAATAGCCGGCATCGGCAAGTTCGATAAAGTGCTGCACCGTCTGAGGCGATCCCTTGCGGGACAGGACATATTCCACCTCGTACGCAGTCCCGTTAAATTCATAGGTGATCGTCACTTCGGGCGTATCGGTATCGCAGCCTGCGAAGAATGCAACAGATGTCACACCGATGGCGGCCGTAGCGAGAACTGCCAAGAGACGCATAGATTTTTTCATGTTGACCTCCGTAATTTCCCGCACGGGAAATTCTTCCATATGTCTATTTTAGCCGTTCTTGTCCGTTCCGTCAAGTGCTTTTCGCGTAATTCACATGAAAATTGTGCAAAATTCGCAGCAAAG
>CANRPN010000052.1 GCA_947632505.1 uncultured Clostridia bacterium
TCCATAATCATTCTCCTTTCCTTATTTTTTTCTGAAATGATCCAAAAGTGCGCGCTTAACTGCATATTACGACACTTTGGGCTTATTTTATCACAGGGTCAGGGGCCTGTCAAGCATTTTTTAACAAAAAAAGAAACGATTTTTGAAAAAAATTACAAAAAAACCCGAAGTCGGCGAAAAAACGACTGCCTACCTCGTGGCGTACGTTTCCGCGTTCATTACGAAAGCCCGACTTGCTTCCCTTCTCATATGATAAAATTGTCCGCAGTGCCTTAATACTCAAATTAAGTTATGCACGGGTATTATAACAAATGTATTGGATACTGTCAAGAGTTTTCTTGAAAATTTTCACCAAAATTCTCCACCATTTTGCCCCTGGAACGGAATATTTTACCGCAAAACCTCTCCGCGGCAGACATATGTGTCCCGAAAATGCACGGTTTGAACAAAATTCACAGCTTCCCCGCACGTTTATCCGAAGCGCATATTGCCGATTTTTATGCAGCCGCTCCACGCCATCGGACAACGCGGCCCTCCGCATGAATCTTAAACGGTGACCGCGTTGTCCCAAGCGAGCTGCTCTGCCCGAAGATGTTGTTCTGCCCGGGCGGGCCGCTATTTCAGAGCATCCGTTCTGCTCTGCCGATCTTTTTGCCCCAGGGAGCCGCTTATCCCCGAGCGAGCCGCTATATAATATTATATGTTTTGCGTGCACATGCGCGAAAACGCCGATTTATTTATTTTGATACTCTTCTAAATAACGAGAAATTTATTTCGACGATTATCGAAATAAGTGCGAATTTGGCGGTTTGCGGGCAGATCTGCTTGATTTTGGGGCTAAGAATTGCCCTATGAGGTCCTTCGCTTCCCGGACTTTACCCCGAATACCGGAGCGGACAGAATGCCCGTTTGGAGGATCTCCTTTTCGGGCGTCGGGCGCATGCCCTCCTCGATCAAAATGCCCAGCAGTGCGCGTGCCTCGGTAAGGCTTTCGCCAAAGAGATAGGTCGCAAGAGTGCCCGGGACGGTGTTGAGTTCATTGAAATAGACATCGCCCTCCTTTGAAAGAAGAAAGTCGGCACGCACAATGCCCCGCATGTGAAACCGCGCATAAATGCACGTGAGCAGATCGGCGATTTTTTGTGCCGTCTCTTGGGGGAGCGATGCCGGCAGTTCATGCCGCCGTTCTCCCGCACCCTCGTATTTTTCGCCAAAGGTAAGGATCGGCGAAGCTGAAAAAACTTCCTCGATGGGCGAAAGCAGTATTTGGCCCTCCGAACGGTAGGCGGCAATATTCAGATCGCGCTTCCCTACAAGATACTTTTCTATGAGGGCGGCGCCGTCAAGGCGGAAAGCAAGCGAGAGCGCTTTTTTAAGCTCCTCTTCCCCCTGCGCCACCGAGATGCCGACGCTCGAACCCAATTTGCTTGGTTTCACGATCACGGGATAGCCAAGCGCTTCCGCTTGCGCACGCCAACCGTCTCCCGCAAATTCCTCCTCGGTAAGAGAAAAGGAAGGAAGGACGGGAATATCCATCCCTTTCAGCAAATATTTGGAGTACGTCTTGTCGAGAAAGACGGCCGACGGCGTCATGTCGGGCGAGGCCGACGGGATCTGAAACCATTCAAGGACTGCGGAGAGCGTGCCGCCCTCCCCCATTCCGCCGTGGCAGCAATTCAACGCGCAGTCTATGGGCGTGCGCTTCTTCGGCCGCTTTGCAGGCGCCATGCCCCCCTCTGTCAGAATGACCTCGGTGCAGCTGCGAAACCCGTTCTCCTGCGCGCGGCGAAAATCCTCTACCCCGCCTTCCTCCATGAGCAGCATTCCGCCCTCGGGCCGAAGGTAGACGGGCAGGACACGATAGCGCTCGCGCAGCAAATTTGCGCAATACATGCCCGTGATCACGGAAATTTCTCTTTCGTTGGACCTCCCTCCGAAGAATACGGCAATCGTTTTCATATTTCTTCTCCTTGATATTTTGTCTGCCGCCCGCTCTTTTCCCGCGGGAAAAGAGCGGGCGGCAAAAATTTCCGCAACAAAAAACACCGAAGCGGTTTTCTTCGGTGTCCGGTTTCATAACAGATTCGATTTAAGTGTAAATGTCCGGCAGATCGTTAAGAAAGAGCACGCTGTCTCCCTCCGAGAGCTCTGCCGCCAAAATCTCCTGCGCCTTTTGCAAGGTGGGGACGATCCGTATCCGGATCTCGTCGCCGCCCGCTTCCATATATCCTCGCCGTACGGGCTGCACGAGCGTTTCCCCCACGAGAACGACTTCCAGCCCCACGAGCGCCGCGCCGAGCTCTTGATTCTTTGCCTCTTCCAGCGCGCCGAGTTCCACCAGCCCGGGTGTGACGACGTATTGCTTGCCCGAGAAGAGCCTGAGCGTCTCTGCGGCATTCTTGGCCCCCTCGATGTTGGAATTGTAGCTGTCGTCGAGGATATTCAACCCGTTTGACTTGATGAGTTGCAACCTATGCGGCACGGGATCGAGTTTATTCGCTACCGAAGCGATCTCCTCCAAACTCATGCCGAGAAGCGAGCAAAGCGCGCCTGCAAGGGTGATGTCCTCCGCGGCGTGCCGTCCCAAAAGACGCGTAGAAATATGCACGCGCGCGCTTCCGAGCCGCAAATCGAACTGCGTCCCTTCGGCTGTCAGCTCCACGTTCTCTGCCGCAAAGTCCCTTCCCTCGCACAGAGCATGATCGCAGGGGACCTCCGCACTTTTGCCGAGCACGACCTTCTTCGTCCGCGCCGCAAGTACCCCTTTCTCTTTTTTGATCGCCTCTATGGAGCCAAAGGTCTCGATATGCTGCGGACAGATGCCCGTAATGATGCCGTATTCGGGCTGCACGAGGTCGCAAAGTTCCGCGATGTCGCCCGCATGCCGCGCGCCCATCTCGGCAAGGAAGATGTCACAGTCCGTTCCGAGCTCCTTCACCGTCTTGGCGACGCCCATGGGCGTGTTGTAAGAGGCGGGCGTTGCGATCACCGAAAACTTCTCCGAAAGCATGGCCGCCGCATAGTGCTTGACGCTCGTCTTGCCGAAGCTGCCCGTAATGCCCACTTTCACGCACTTGCTCTCCGCAAGCGCCCTCTTCGCGCGCTTCACAAAGCGGCGGTTGTGGGGAATTTCATATGCGCACATAAGAATGCAGGCTCCGCAGAGGGTAAACGGCAGCAGCATGGGCAAAATCGCAAACGGTACGAAGCGCAGAAGATAGAACCACGTCTCATTCACCGCAAGCGAGGCGTAAGCAAGTCCGAAACCGAGCCCCACGCAAAGCGCAAACATCAAAAAATAGTGCATGACGGCAAGCCGTATCACCCGCGCAGAGGGCTTGGGCCTCACTTTGAGGGCATATTTCTTCTCCGACCAAAGATAGAGAACGAGAATGCCTACAAAGGGGGCAATGGAGACGGTATTTGCCCACACATATCCCAAAAAGGAAAAGCAAACGCCAAAAAGCGCCAAAAGCAGCGCAAGGGAGAGCGAGAGCAGCGAGAGGCGCTTGCGCTGGATGTTGCCCTTCCCGAAATACCACTTGAAAAAGCGGCGCGCCGAATATCCGCTCTGCTGCAAAAGCGCGCAGAGCCGCAGAGAGACGTCCGAGAAGAGATACCCCGCGATCGCGGCTCCGAAAAAAATTCCTATGAGAAGACGGTCATTCATCGAAAAACTCCTCTGTTGTCAAATTAAAGGCAAGCGGGTCGTCGAGATGGGCAAAGTGCCCGCAGCCGCGCATCGTGATGCGCTTGCTCCCCGCCACACAGGATTGATAAATTTTTGCCGAAGAGGGCGGGGTCGCAGTGTCCTTCTCGCCGTTGATAAAGAGCACGGGACGGGAAATTTTCTCTGCGTCCTTGCGAAGATCTTCGTTTACGATCTTTTTGTAACTCTCCCGCATGAGGGGGGAAAGCGTGCGGTATTCCGCGCTCCCAAAGTGCGTTTTTGCATACATGGGTGCGATTTTCCGCACAAATTTATAGGTGTACACCTGCGCATAATAGCGGAGCGTCCGCCTCGGACGGATCCCCGCGCAGCCGCACAGCACGGCACGGTCGAAGAGATCTCCCCGCGAAAGGCATTTTATCGCCACCCGCCCGCCGAAAGAGTGAGCGATGACGAGCGGAAAGACAATTCCGTTCCGGCGTAAAAAATCCTCCGTCCAGTCGGCATAGTCCCCCACCGACCAAGCGGAGGGAATGGGATCGCTCCCGCCGAACCCGGGAAAGTCAAACGCCGTCACGCGGTAGAAACGGGAAAAGTATTCGATCTGCGGAAAAAAGCTCTCCTTTGTCGCGAGGTAACCGTGCAGAAAGACGAGGTCGCGTCCCCTTCCTCTGCAAAGCACGGAGATGTTCAATCAGAGCTCCTTTTTCATGACGATGGCATCCTCGCCGTTGGCATAATAGCGGGAACGGGCGTAGAGCCCCTGATAGCCGTATTTGAGATAGAACATGAGCGCAGGCGTGTTGGAAACGCGCACTTCGAGAAAAATGCGCTTCACTCCCCTCTTTTTGGCCTCCCGTTCCAGGTCGTCGAGTACCTTTTTGGCTCTCCCGCAGCGGCGGAACATCTCGGCCGTAGCGATGAGTTCGAGTTCTCCCTCCTCCTCGACAAAGCTGAGCCCGCCGTACGCAGTGATCACCCCGTCCTCGTCGAGCAGCGTCCCGACAAAGTGACCCGAGAGAAAGGATTCGGCAAGCATGCGCACATTCCACGCATCCTCCGAAAAGCATTCCTTTTCGATGACTGCGATCTCGTTCAAGTCCTCAAACGTCCAAAATCTGCCGTTCATTTGCGGTTTTCCTCCGCCGAAGATTTTCTCATATAGAATGCGTGAAGTTCGCTTGCGGGAGCGATTTCATTGGCCTTGCAAAGCACGGCGCGGAGCAGCCCCGCCGCGGGATCGGACGCATGGCTTTCCATGGGAACACGTTCCGCCGAAAGAGGCGCGAATCCCTCCCTTACGAGCGCTTCCGCCGCTGCGACCGACAAAATCTCGGGACCCCGCACGATCGTATCTCCGTCATAGGCGCAGGCATAAAGTTCTCCCCTGCCCGCATCGACAAGGGCGATCCGTTTCCCTTCTGCATTGTATGCGATGCAATCAAAGGAGGTGACGGCAAGGGCGGGCTTTCCCGCGGCATAACAGAGGCCCTTAACGGTAGAAATCCCGATCCGTATCCCCGTGAAGGAGCCGGGACCGATAACGGTTGCAAAAAAATCACATTCTCCGGCGGACAGATGTGCACGGGAGAAAGCCTCGTCGATTTTTTCCATGAGAACGACCGAATGCTTCATGGCGCAATCGTCGAGAAAAATTTTAACCGTCTTTTCCTCGCTGTATGCGACAACGGACATATATTTTCCGCTCGTGTCAATGGCTAAAAATTTCAAAATTCGATCTCCCGCGGGCTCTCCCCCATGCCGGAGATGCGCACCCGTTTGCAGTTTTCGGGCAGAAGCCCCGCAATATTTTCGCTCCACTCAACGAGGCAAACGCCGCCCGCCTCAAAATAATCGCAAAAGCCGAGCTCGACCGCCTGCCGCTCGCTCATGATGCGGTAGCAATCGAAGTGGAAGAGTTTATCGCCGTACGTATTGACATAGGCATATGTTGGGCTTGTGATCTCATCCGAAATGCCCAAGCCCTTGGCAATGCCTTTGGCGAGCACCGTCTTGCCGGCGCCCATGTTGCCGTCGAGCAGTACGGTATCGCCGGCTTTCAAGCCTTTGGCGTACTTCTCTGCCCATGCGAGCGTCTCCTCAGGCGAACGCGAAATAAAAACTGCCATATCCTTATTATAGCTGAAACCCTTGCAATTTGCAAGAAATTTATTTCGGATTTTTCTCGGCAGCGGGCTTTTTCGAAAACTTTTCGGCAGTCGCCTTGATGAGCCGTGAAAGAGGCTTATAGATGAGAAAGACGATGAGGCTCACCGCCACGCTCTTGATGAGGTTGAAATAGATGACAAAGGGCCAGAGCTGCCCGAAATATCCGGCGCCGTCGAAGCCGAACATCTTTCCGTAGAGCGGAAAATTGATGTAACGGTTGACGAGAAGGCTCACACCGATCTGCAAAAGGCAGGCGACAATGAGAGAAACCGTCACCCACCATTTCCCCTTTTTGAAGCGGTACAGCACGGCGGGGAATACGATATAAGCCGTGGACATGATAAAGTTTGCGACTTCCCCCACCCCCGCAGTAGCGGATTTGGTGAGGCACAGCAGCTCCTTGACCCCGATAGAGACGACCGCCTCAACGGGGCCGAAAATAAAGCCTTCGATCATGAAAAAGACGTTGGCAAAGTCGAGTTTCAAAAAATCCGCGGCGGGGAAAATCGGAAATTCGAGAAAGGTTACAACGTAGGCCAGCGCGGTAAAAAGGGCCATGTACGCGATATGGGTGGCGGAAAAATGCCGTTTCAACATGCTTTTGGTTTCTTCTTTCATAAAAAACTCCTTAACGCGGCGCGCGCCCCCGCAAAGCGGGGGCGCGCGCCGAAAAAATTCCTTTCTCATCCGGACTATGACCGTCGGTGCGGGAATTTCACCCGCTCGGGGGCACACCGTGCCCTTCGCAGACTTTACTGCCGGTGGAGACTTTCACTCCGCCCCAAAGAAAAATATCAAGTTGATTGTATCACCTTTCCCGAAATAAGGCAAGTAATTTGGTTTTATTTCTCCGAAAAAATTTTTTCCAGCGAGATGGGCGTCTTATCGCTCTTGTCTTTGAGATACGACCATTCCATCGCCTTGTCCGTGAATCCCGCGCGCTGCACACTCATGCGCCGCACGGCTTCCCAAAACTCCCCTTTGTCGGCAAAAAATTTCCGGTCCCTGATCTCTCCGTCAAACCGTGCGATATATTCCCTGTCTGCGATCCCTTTTTCGTCGCGCGTGCAGCCGAGCACATACAGCCCGTTCTCGCAAGAGATCTCCATCACCCAATCGGGAGAGGAAACCCGCGAAAGTTCGGCAAAAGTCTCCCCGTCGTACGTCACGATGTCGGAAGTAAAGTGATTTTTGGCGTTGTATCTGCTTTCTACGTCGTAAAAGTACTTCCCGTCGTGAGAAAAACAGGCGCCTGTATCCTGTGTCGTTTCATGGAAGTTCTTGAACCGCATCACGGGCTGCATGCTTTTGAGATCAAAGACGTAAAATCTGCCCTCCTTGGATTTGACGACAAAGAGCTCGCCGTTCGGTTTCAAGTACGGGTCATAGGCATAGGAGAGCCCGCGGAACCGCGCAACTTCCTCCCCCGCCGCATCCAGGACATACGCCGTCTGCCCCGTGCAGCCGATCCCGTACTTGTCGTTCGAAATAAAACTCCAAAAATTCCTCATAGGCGCTCCTCAAAAATTCATTCGCGATAAAGCTCCGCTTCCCTCGCCTTTTTGACAAGGGACAAAAATTCTTTCTTGTAAGGGTCGGCTTCGAGATAGGCGGACATTTCGGCAAGACGGGCTTCCACCGCGCCTAAATCGGCTCTTCCCCTGTATTCCGACTGCCGCAAAACAAGTCCGAACTCCGCCACGCAGGAGATGAACGCAACGTCGTCGTTTTCATGAGAGATATTTCCGGCTGTCTCGGTCACTTCTCTGTCCTCGCCCGCCGTCGTCTTGTAGCGGATGGTGACGTCGGCAAGTTCGCCTTCCGCCCCCTGCGCAAGCTCGGCTTCATAGACGGCGACAACGCACAGATTGCTTCCGATCTCCCCCGCGTCCTTTTCGCTGTTGTTGAAGTCGCTCTCCGACATCATCTTCATATCATAACCCAAAATGCGATACCGTTTGACGTTTTGCGAAAAAGTCACGCCGGCCTTTACATCCTTTGCGACCGTTGTGAGCATGCCGTCGAGTTCGCCGCAGATCTTTTCCGCCTCCAAGACGGTGTCGATGTAGGCATAGTTTCCGTTCCCGTTGAGCGCGAGGGTCTGCATGAAGTCGTCCCGCGCGTTGCCCATGCCGTAGCCGAGCACGGAGAGGTAGACCCCGCTCTTTGCCTTCTCCTGAATAAATTCTTTGAGTTCGGTCTCGGAGGAGATCCCCACATTGAAGTCCCCGTCCGTCATCAGGATGACGCGGTTATTGCCCTCTTCCGAGAAATATTTTTCGGCGTTTTTGTACGCCTTTTCAATGCCGCCCGAGCCGTAAGTGGAACCGTATGCGTTGAGACCGTCCACCGCCTGTGAAATGCGTTTCTTGCCCGCTTCATCGGCGAGAACGGGTTCCAAAAGTTCCTCGGCGCCGCTCGCATAGGTCACGATGCTCACACTGTCGTTTTCGGTGAGCCGCTCTGTGATCTTGGAAGCGGTGAGCTTTACAAGGTCCATGCAAGTGACGCCTTCGAGGCCCTGCACGCGCGCGGACATGGAGCCCGACGTATCGATGAGGAGCACATAGTTGCTGCGCACACCGCTAAGTTTCTTCTCTTCGGTGCGGACCCCCACCGTGAGGAGTTTGTTTTCGCTCCACGGACAGTCGGAGACGTATGTGCTCACGGCAAGTTCTCCTTCTTCGGGGGCGGGGAAGCCGTAGTCAAAGTAATTGATGAGTTCTTCGAGGCGCACGGAATCGGAGGCGATTTGCCGTCCCGCGTTGATCTGCGCACGGACGAGGGAATAGCCCGCCGTGTTGCGGTCGAGGGAGAAATAGCTTGACGGCTCCTTCTCCGTCTCGTGAAATCCCTGCTCTACAATGCTGTCGTATTGGTAGTTGGGCGCACCCGCGTCCTGCATAAATTCGGGCGCGAACATTTCATAGTCCCAGCCCCCTGCGCCGCAACCCGCCGCGGAGAGCAGCCCTACGGCGAGACCGAGCATACATGCGATTCCTTTCGTTTTCTTTTTCATAAGAAGATCCTCCTTTTGGTCTTTCACTGATATAACGTTTGCATGTACGCATCTGTCCCGTTTTTTTGAAAATTTTTCCGAAAATTTTATTCGGTGAGCATTCTCATGAAGTAAGAGAGCGCGCTCTCGCTGCGGGAGGAGACCTCCGCATACACCCCCTTCTCCTCAATGACGGCATGGGAGACATATTCCCCGTTGATATATTCTGTCTGATAGCGATAGTTGGCCGCTTCATGGGGAAGGTCCCGATAGAGTTTCATCTCCTTGGCGCGGTATTTCCCGTCCGAAAGGTCGATGTAGACCGCCGCTTTGAAGGACTGCATTCCGCTCGTAAGCGAAAGATCGGCGCCGAGCATGACCTCTTTGCCGTCCACTGTGTAGACGGTGTATTCCGCAGAAGCGTTGTCTGCGAGGGAGAAGCGGGAGAGCGCGGTAAAATATTCCGTCTGCCCGTAATTTTCTTTGAGAGCGGAAAAACTCAGCGTGCGCGGCGTAGCGGCGGCGAGCTCGTATCGTCTGACAAAGAGAGAGGGCAGCAGAAAAACGCCGAGAACGACGGCCAAAACGGCGCAAGCGCAAGCGGAGAGGACCGCAGCAAGCGTAACGCGCTTTCTCCGGCGTCCCCTCGTCTTCGCGGCAACGCACTCGGCAAGCGCCGCCTTTGCCGCGGAAAGGTCGATCTTCGGCGCTTCCAACCCCGCAAAATATCTGCGGAAAGCGCTCTCTATGGTAGGATCTTTGATCATCTCTGTATTCATAACGTTGGAAAGCCTCGCTTTGTCCCGCTTATTCGTGCAGAAGCGCACGCAAATTTTCTTCCGCTTTGAGGATCGCCCGCGCCGCAGCCGATTTGCTCATGCCCGTCTCGGCGGCGACATCCCGCACGGTGAGATCGAGATAGTACCGGTAGTAGATCATTCGCCTGTCCTCCTCGGAGAGTTTTTGGAGGGCCTCTTCGAGGAGAAGCGCTTCGTGTCGCCGTTCCGCGGAATACCGTTCATCGGTGAGGTGGAAAAATTCGTCTAAATTTTCGGTGGCGACCCGCTTATTGCGGCGGAGGAAATCGAGCGCGGTATTGCGCACGATACGCATGACCCAGGCATAGCCGCCCTCCCCTTTGAAGGTGTGCGCAAAGCGGGCGATTTTGAGAAAGGATTCCTGCAACACATCCTCTGCGTCTGCCGTGCTGTGCGTAATGCCGCGCGCAAGAGCAAACATGCGTCTGCCGACAAGGGCGAGGATCCCATCCAAGGCGTCTGCATCTCCCTTTTGCAGCGCGTACAATAAGTCATTCAGTTGTCCGAGCTCCAAAGGCGGCATCGCGTTCTCCTCATTCCGATTATAGCACACATGCGCGGGAATTGCAAGTATTCTAAAATATTGAAAACAATGGGAAAAGCGCGCCCGCGGAGAAATTCTCCGCGGGCGCGCCGTGTCGCCGAAACTTGTTACAAATTGTTCTTCAAAAACTCCCTCATCTGTTCCTTGGGCAGGTATCCGAGGTTGTGCGCCTTGACTTCTCCGCCCGAAAAAACATACACATCGGGAATGGAGAGGATATGAAAAGAAGCCGCGACCTCCGCATTTTCATCCGTGTCCACTTTTACGAAGATCGCTTCGGGAAACTCTCCGCTCAACTCCTCCATGATCGGCCCGAGCATTTTGCACGGCCCGCACCATGTCGCAAAGAAATCGCACACGACCGTTTTCCCCGTCGCCACGAGTTCGTTGAGTTCCTTGCCCGTCACTTCCCGCACCGCGGCGGCGTTCGTCCCTGGAACCGAACCTCCGTCCTGTTCGGAAACTTCCTGTTCGCAGCCCGCAAAGCCGACCGAGGCGAACAGCATGACGGCAACCGCTGCGAGTGTAAAAAATCTGTTTTTTCTCATGATAGATTGCGTTTCAAAAACTCTCTCATCTGTTCCTTGGGCAGGTATCCGAGATTATGCGCCTTGACTTCTCCCCCCTCGAACACAAACACGTCCGGAATGGAGAAGATATTCAGAGATGCCGCAAGGTCGCCGTTCTTGTCCACGTCCACTTTGGCAAACGCAACTTCCTCGAACTCCCCGCTCAGCTCTTCCATGACCGGCCCGAGCATTTTGCACGGTCCGCACCATGTCGCAAAGAAATCGCAGACGACCTTTTTTCCCGTCGCCACGAGCTCATCAAGTTCCTTTCCCGTCATTTCCTTGACCATCTTTCACCTCTCGTTGATATATTGTGCAAGCTCTTCGAATTTCACCCGCTCGGAGGCGGAACTGCGCATATCTTTCACTTCGGCCGCGCCCTCTTTCAGTTCGCTTTCGCCGATGACGGCCACAAATTTCGCGCCGAGCTTGTCCGCATATTTGAACTGCGCCTTGACCGAGCGGTCCAAAAGGTCGGTCTCACAGGAAATGCCCGCCTTTCTCAGTTCTTCCGCGAGGAGGAAGGCCTTTTCGCGGCTGTTCTCGTCCATGCCGAGCAAATAGTAGCCCACTCCTTCTGGCGAGGGGATTTCCACCCCCTCCGCCTCCAAAACCATGAGGAGCCGCTCGATCCCCGCGCCGAACCCGACTGCCGGGGTGGGCTTTGCGCCGAGCTGGGACAACAGCCCGTCGTATCTTCCTCCGCCGAGGACGGTGCCCTGTGCGCCCGCCGCAGACGAGGTAAATTCAAACACCGTACGGCTGTAATAGTCGAGCCCGCGCACAATAGAGGGGTCTATCTGAAAGTCGATCTTTGCCCCCGTCAGAAATTTTTGCACCTTTTCGAAGTGCGCTTTGCAGTCGTCACAGAGGAAGTCGAGCATCCGCGGCGCGCCTGCCGTAAATTTCTTGCAGCCCTCTTCCTTGCAGTCGATCATGCGCATGGGGTTCTTTTCGAAGCGCGCGTTGCAATCGGGGCACATCTCGGAAAGATGGGGGCGGAAGTAGTCGCGGAGAACCTCCTGATACTTCGCGCGGCAAACGGGGCAGCCGATGGAATTGAGGTTCAGCTGCACATGTTTGAGCCCCAAGTTTTTGAGAAATCCGTCCGCAAGGGCGATGACTTCCGCGTCCGCCGAGGGCGAAGCCGCACCGTACAGCTCTGCGCCGAATTGGTGGAACTCGCGCAGCCGTCCCGCCTGCGGGCGTTCGTAGCGATAGGCGGAAAAGAGGTAGTATGCCTTAAAGGGCATTACGCCCCCTTGCAGCCCGTTTTCGACAAAGGCCCGCGCGACCCCCGCCGTTCCCTCGGGACGGAGGGTAATGGAGCGGCCTCCCTTGTCGAGGAAAGTGTACATCTCCTTGCCGACGACGTCCGTCGTCTCTCCCACGCCGCGCTGAAAGAGCTCGGTGTGCTCGAACACGGGGGTGCGGATCTCCGAAAAACCGTACCCGTGCGCGGTTTTGCGGGCGACCTCTTCAATGTACTGCCACTTGTAGACGTCGCCCGGGAGCACGTCCTTGGTTCCCTTTGGAATGTTGATCATTCTTTTCTCCTTATCCCAGCCGTCCGAGCGCTTCCAGAACGATCGGCGTCATCCTTTCGATCTCTCCGAAAAAAAGTCATGAAGCAAGCCGAGACGGCTTTGACTTATTCTAAACTGTCATGTCGAGTGTAGCGGAGACATCTCTACCACGTCGCCGCACGCCCGCTTTTTACGCTTTTCTTACGAAAAGCTCTGTTTGAGGGCGGCGGTGCGGCGGTGGTGCCCGCCGCACTCCGCCTCGCTACCGGCTCGGCTGTCGCATTGCAGCTCACAGCCCAC
>CANRPN010000053.1 GCA_947632505.1 uncultured Clostridia bacterium
AAAGCTGAACGCGTTCGTGTTCGACCAGATGCAGAACGGATACTATGCGATCGGCGAAAAAGTGGGGCAGGCATGGAGCAGCGGCGCCCCGCTCATGAAAAAGTAATGTCCGCGACGGATTATACGCCGTTCGGTGCGGTTCCCGACGACCGCTACGAGGTCGTCTCCGTTTTGCGGGACGAGGACGGCACGGCGATCTCGCTTGCGGGGGAGCGGTACTCGGTGAAAATATCCTTCGGGTTTGTCGAGGCGCTCTGCATCTGTGATGAGGGCAGACGCATCCAATCTTACAATCGGATCGGGGATATCCAAACCTATCGCAAGAATGATTTTTTCGGCTGTCCGCTTTATAAAGTGGGCGGAGATTCTGGTTTTATGAAATGGCTGAATGAGGAAAGTTGCGGCTTTTCCCTACAAGACGGGCATTACGCGGTGATCACCCTCAACGACTTTATCGACATCGCCGCCGCCTTTCCGCCCAAGATCGAAATTTCTTAACGGCATAGCCGCCGCGCCGCGCAAATTTTTTGCGCGGCGCGGCTTTTCTGCAAAAAAGGGACAAAAAATGTCGTGTTTTTCAAAGAGAGAAAAGATTGACTTTTCGGCGGATTTTTGATACAATAATCAAGGTTTTCAAATTCATAGAAACGACACACGTTGCGCTTGAAAGCGCGTAAATCTGATTACGGTACAGCTTGGGCGGGTGTGTCAAAGTTTTTTCGGCACATGTTCTCAATGTGCCTTTTTTTGTGTCGGAAGGAGAATTTTATGAATGAAAGCGCCTATCTCGGCGAGGAACGCGTAGGCAAGCTGCTCTTGAAATTTGCCGTTCCCTGTATCCTGTCCCTCATTATTTCCTGTCTCTACAATATCGTAGATCAAATCTTTGTCGGGCATGGCGTCGGACCGATCGCCAATGCCGCGACGGGGGTCATTTTTCCGATCACCGTTGTCGGATGGGGGCTCTCCCTGTTTTTCGGAGACGGCGCGGCGGCCTTTCTCTCCATTGCGCTCGGCAGAGAAGAGCCCGGGAAGATCCACAAGAGTGTGGGGAATGCGATGCTCGGTTCCTTTGTAACGGGCGCGATCCTCATCCTTGTCGCCTATCTTTGGGGAGACGATCTTCTGTTGCTCCTCGGCGGAACGGAGGCAAATCTCCCGCTCGCGCATGAGTACGGCGTGATCATTTACGCCATGATCCCGCTTGCGCTTGTACAAAACTGCCTTGCCGCGATCATCCGTGCGGACGGTGCACCGCGTTACGCAATGTTTGCTATGATCGTGGGCGCCGTGCTCAACATCATCGGGGATCCCGTTGCGATCTACTGTCTGCACCTCGGGATCTCGGGGGCGGCGTGGGCGACCATTTTGGGGCAGTTCGTGTCTTTTCTCATCTGCGCGGCCTATCTTCGGAGAAGCAAGACTTTCAAACTTGCCTTGAATAGCTTTGTACCCGATTTCAAAGTATTGGGAAATATTTGCCGCCTCGGGCTTTCGAGCTTATTTACCCAACTCTGTATCGTGGCGACGACCATTGTCAACAATGTGCTCTTTGTCAAGTACGGCTATGCGTGGAACGCGGAGTACGGCGGAGATGTTGCGCTTGCGGCGTTCGTCGTCATTATGAAACTCTTTCAGATCGTGTTGAATGTGGCGTTTGGGATTGCTATGGGCGCGCAGCCGATCGTGGGATATAATTACGGCGCGAAAAAATATGACCGCGTGAAAAGGTTGCTTGTGCTCGTTTTGCTTTGGACGGGCGGGCTGTGTCTTTTGTTTACGCTCTTCTTTGAAAGCGTACCGCAACTGTTCATCGCCATGTTCGGCGGAACGGCGGGTGAGGGGGAATTTACCGCACTGTATCGGGAATTTGCCATTCCCTGTTTGCGAGTTTATCTCATGCTCATAACATTCGGATGCCTTCAAAAGGTATGTGCCATCTTTTTGCAATCCATGGGACTTGCCAAGCTCGCGGCTCCGCTGTCTTTCTTGCGGGATCTCCTTTTGATCGTATTTGCCTTTCTGCTTCCGCTCGGGCTCGGTGTGATGGGGGTAGCGTGGGCGGCCCCGCTTGCCGACGTAGCCGCGTTGCTTGTCACAGCGCCTGTGATGATATGGCTATGGCGCCGCCTTTCCGTGGAGAGCGCAGAAATTGCGGAAGAGGAGAAAAAACCCGAGGTCGCCTAAGATCGGCCGCGCCGCGCAAATTTTTGCGCGGCGCGGCTTTCCCTTATTTTGTATACTATGCGTGACATAGTACACAAAATAATCCAAAAACACTGAGGTGCGTGAATACGCCGACAATTTTCGGAAAATCCTTGCGCGGCTGTCTTTTTTATGGTATAATGTTAAAGGATAAAATTTCCGTAAGGGAGGTTGATCGTGAAAAAGGCATTTACCGCGTTGCTTTCGCTCTTGCTCGGCGGGTCGCTTCTCCTGTCCTTCGCGGGGTGCGCGGAGAGAGAAAACGGGAATCCCGATGTCAACGTTCAGGCAGGCGTTACGGCGGAGGGGATTGACAAGAACGACCCCTATACATGGTTTGAGGTGAATAAAGAAATTCTTCCGACCCGCGCGCAATGCGAGGCTATCACCGTCGGGATGCGTTTGAATGAAGTCATCGGAAAACTCGGCAAGCCGCAGAGGGACATCGGCTCGGGTGCGATCCTCTTCCAATTTGATGTGGCGGATGGCTCCGTGTTCACGGTGAAATTCCTGCCCGACCTCCTGCCCGATTCTGCGGCGGGCCTTTTGCAGTACGACAGGCTGTTCGTCTCCGACACGACGTTCGATGCCGCTGTTCCCGATCTCTACTTCCCGCAAGAGACGGTTTTGAGTAATTTCTATCCGTGGATGGAGGAACTCGAAGAGGGGGATATCGTTCAGGTTCGCTACGAGCAAGCCTTCATCGGCGTTGCGCCTTACCAACATTTGAAAAATATTGCCTATTCCACCGACCAAACGGATATTGCAAATGCCTATCGGCTTTTCTCCTCGCCGCTCCATGCCATTTCGCAAAGCGAGGGGCAAATAGAGGGGGGAGGATATGTGCGATACGATTTTGTTACTGCGGAAGAGACCTATTCCGTGACCTTTTCCAACGATACCGTTTTGATCGGTGAGCGTTATTATCGCTTCGACGGCGAGCTCTTTGAATTTGCTGCCCCCGAAGTGGAGTGTCATGCGTTCGTCACTTTTACCGACGACGATCCCTACGAGGTCTTTACCTATGCGGAGAAGAGTGAGAAGATCGGCGACTATCAAGGAATGGGCGAATTTGAATTTCGCGTTTACGACGGCTTGCTCGAAAACACGCCCCGCTATGTTTTGAAAAGCGCGGGCGGGGTCGATCTTCTGATTTTGTCTGCGGATGAATTTCTCATCGAGGGCGATACGGTCATCTATCAAATCACAGGTAACAAAGACTTTTCGTTCTTGTTCTGAGATTTCCAAACAGCGTAAAAAAGGAGCACCCTTGGGGGTGCTCCTTTTTTACACTGTTTTATAGAGGCGGGTGATCTTAATACATTCCATCCATGCCGCCGGCGGGAGCCGCGGGAGCGGGAGGAGTGGGAATATCCGTTACGATAGATTCCGTCGTAAGCAGGGTGGAAGCAACCGATGCCGCGTTTTGAAGCACCGAGCGGGTGACCTTGGTGGGGTCGATAATGCCGCTCTTCACCATGTCGGTGTATTCATTCTTCAACGCGTCGAAGCCGTAGCTGGGCTTTCCGTTCGTCAAGATCTTGTCCACGACGACCGAACCGTCTACGCCCGCGTTCTTGGCGATCTGCCGCACGGGTTCTTCGCATGCCTTCAAAATGATCTGTGCGCCCGTCTTTTCGTCGCCCGTGAGGGTCTCGACGAGTTTTTCAAGCACGGGAACGCAGCTCAAAAGGGCAGACCCGCCGCCCGGCACATAGCCTTCCTCGACTGCCGCTCTCGTTGCCGCAAGTGCGTCGTCGATGCGGAGCTTCTTTTCCTTCATCTCAACTTCGGTCGCTGCGCCGACGTTGATGACCGCTACGCCGCCCGCGAGCTTTGCAAGACGTTCCTGCAATTTTTCCTTGTCGTAATCGGAAGTGGTGACCTCGATCTGCGCCTTGATGGAGGCAACGCGCGCCTTGATCGCCTCTTTGTCGCCCGCGCCGTCGATGATCGTCGTATTGTCTTTGTCGACCTTCACCTGGTTGGCTCTGCCGAGCATATCCACGGTGGCGTCTTTGAGTTCATAGCCGAGATCGGAGGTAATCACCGTGCCGCCCGTAAGGGTCGCGATGTCTTCCAGCATGGCCTTTCTTCTGTCGCCGAAACCGGGAGCCTTGACCGCCACGCAGTTGAACACACCTTTGAGTTTGTTGACGATGAGCGCGGCAAGTGCGTCGCCCTCCACGTCCTCGGCGATAATGAGGAGCCTCTGTCCCTGCTGGGCGAGGGGTTCCACGATGGGGAGGATCTCCTGCAAGTTGGAGATCTTCTTGTCGGTGATGAGAATATAGGGGGAGTCGAGCACGGCCTCCATTTTGTCGGTGTTCGTCACCATGTAGGCGGAGGCATACCCTCTGTCGAACTGCATGCCCTCGACGGTGGTGAGCTCGGTCGTCATGGACTTGCCCTCTTCCACGGTGATGACGCCGTCTTTGCCGACGATCTCCATTGCCTTTGCGATGAGTTCCCCGACGGTTTCATCGCCCGCGGAGATGGAAGCGACCTGACTGATCGCCTTTTTGCCGTCCACTTTTTTGGAAATGGACTTGACCTGTTCGACCGCAGCTTCCACGGCCTTGTCGATTCCCTTTTTCAGAATGATGGGATTGGCGCCCGCGGCGAGGTTTTTAAGGCCTTCGCGGATGATCGCCTGCGCAAGGAGGACGGCCGTCGTGGTGCCGTCGCCCGCGACGTCGTTTGTCTTGGTGGAAACTTCTTTCACGAGCTGAGCGCCCATGTTCTCAAAGGGGTCGGGGAGTTCGATCTCTTTTGCGATCGTCACACCGTCGTTGGTGATGAGGGGAGAGCCGAACTTTTTGTCCAGCACAACGTTGCGGCCCTTGGGGCCGAGAGTGATTTTGACGGTATCGGCAAGGGTATTTACGCCTGTTTCAAGCGCTTTCCTCGCTTCGTCGCCGTATTTGATCTGCTTTGCCATGATATTTTACTCCTGATAGATGATTTTTTGATGTTGATGGGAAGTGGGGCTTCTTGTCCGACAACGCGAAGGAGAGGACAAGAGAGTGAAGCAGAGGGGGCACGTTCCCTCACGGAAAAAGATTTCGTGCGATCAAAAGATGTTTCGTGAACTTATTCTACGATCGCGAGAATGTCCGACTGCTTGATGATAGTAAATTCCTTGCCGTCTACTTTGAAATCGGAGCCCGCATACTTGGAGCAGAGCACTTTGTCGCCGACTTTTACCTGCATGACAGTCTCTTTGCCGTCCACGATCCCACCGGGGCCGACTGCCACGACAACGCAAGTTTGGGGTTTTTCCTGTGCGGAAGAGGGGAGAATGAAGCCGCTCTTCGTCTTTTCTTCGACGGTCAGCGCTTCCACGACGACCTTGTCGAACAAGGGTTTGATATTCATAGTTACCTCCGGGTTTGTTGATTGCGGCAATGCCGCTTTGATTTCCTATCTATTATAAACCGTAACATTCCGCTGTCAAACGAAAATTAAAAAATTTTTTGGGAAAATTTGTAATTGATCGGAAATGCGCCGCCCGCGCGCTGAAAAAGCGCGCGGGCGGCGCAAAAATCGGAGCGTTATTCCCGTTCGATACGGATGATCGGTTGATAATCTCCGAACGATTTTACGATTTCCGTCAGGGCTTCGGCAAGCGCTGCGTCGGGAGTACGGCAGCTGTACGGCACGCCGACGTCAAATTCCACGCGGTTCGTACCGGGGATGAGGCGGAAGTCGTGCATTTCCAATCCGTCCGCAAGTTTCCGCGCCTCCTCAAAAACTTTGATTTTGAGGCTCGATTCTTCGCGGTTGGTAAGGTCTACCGGATCGAGGTGGATGGTGAGCTGAACCCCGGTCTCCCGCCGAACCTGCATCTCCAATCCGTCGATGACGGTATGTGCGGCGAGCATCGTCAGCCCTGCATCCATTTCGGCATGGATCGTTGCAAATACAGCGTCCTTTCCGTAACTGTATATTTGCAGATCGTGTACGCCGAGAATGCCGTCCGCGGCGAGGAGGAGCTTTTGAATGCGTTCCGAGAGCGCGGGATCTGCCTGCCCGAGCAGTTTGGAACTTGCCTCCATTAGGATCTTCACTCCCTGCCAGAAGATGAAAAGCGAGACGACGATTCCCGCCCAACCGTCCGCCGAGGGCGCGATCGAAGAGAGCCCCGCGCCGACGATCACCGCAAGCGTGGCGAGACAGTCACAGAGGCTGTCCGTCGCGGCCGCCCGGAGCGCATCCGAGCCGCTTCTTTTCGCAGAAAGACGATAGAGCGCAAACATGCCGAGCTTTACGCCGATGGAGAGCCCAAGCACGAGATAGATGAGCCACGAACCGACGGGTGCGTGATTTCCCGAAAGATTTCCGATCGATTCCCGCAGGAGTTCTACGGCGAGCAGCATCACAAAACAGCCGGCGATCAGCGCGGCGATCGATTCCGCACGGCGGTGTCCGAAGGGATGTTCGCGGTCGGCAGGTTTTTCGGCAATGAAAAGAGAGACGAGCGCAACGATTCCGCTCCCGCAATCGCTCAAATTGTTGAATCCGTCTGCCATCATCGAGACGAACCCGAAGAGAAGTCCCACCGCGATCTTTCCCGCAGAGAGAAGGAGATTGCAAACTATGCCCGCAAGGCAAATCAAAATTCCGTTATGTTTTCGGCTCGGCGCTTTCATACCGCTATTATATGAAAAGCGGCGCGCAATGTCAATCCGCTGCGAAAAAAAGGGGCGCAGCAGCGCAATTTTTCGCTGTTTTCTGCCGTGGGAACGCCCTTAGCCGGGCTTTTAGACAAATAAGAAAAACTCTTGCCATTTTCTCCCGTTTATGGTATAATCGAAAAAGGAGGGATCTTATGGACAAGTGGGATCAACGGTTTATGGAGCTCACCGAGGAGGTGGGCAGCTGGGCGAGCTGTCTGCGCCGCAAAGTCGGCGCGATCATCGTCCGCGATAACCGCGTGATGGCGACGGGATACAACGGCGCGCCCGCGGGGATCAAATCTTGTATCGAGCGCGGGAAATGTCTGCGGATCGAAAACAATATTCCCAGCGGCACCCGAGCAGAACTCTGCTATGCCGCTCACGCCGAGCAGAACGCCATCATCCAGGCGGCGAAGTACGGCGTTAAAATCGACGGTGCGACCCTCTACTGTACCCATCAACCCTGCGTTATCTGTGCAAAGATGATCATCAATGCGGGCATCAAGCGGGTAGTGTATCAAGAAGGCTATCCCGATGAGTTTTCCATGGAACTTTTCCGCGAGGCGGGGACGGAAGTGGAAAAATACGAGCGAACATAAGGAGACTATCATGGCAAATCCGATTGTGACATTTGAAATGGCGAACGGCAAAATTTTCAAAGCGGAGCTCTTTCCCGAGATCGCGCCGAATACGGTCCATAATTTTATTTCTCTGGTGAAGAAAGGATTTTACGATGGGCTCATCTTCCACCGTGTGATCGCGGGCTTTATGATCCAAGGGGGCGACCCCAAGGGCGTCGGGACAGGCGGCCCGGGATACAGTATCAAAGGGGAGTTCCGTGCAAATGGATTTTCCAACCCCTTAAAACACGAGCGCGGCGTTCTGTCCATGGCGCGCGCGCAGAACCCCAACAGCGCGGGCTCGCAATTTTTCGTGATGCACGCGGATGCGTTCTACCTCGATGGGCAATATGCGGCGTTCGGCAGGGTCACCGAGGGGATGTATGTCGTGGATGAGATCGCCGCGACCCGCACCGACTACAACGATAGACCGCTCGCCGAGCAGAAGATGAAAAAAGTCACCGTGGAGACTTTCGGAGTGGAGTATCCCGAACCCATGAAAGCATGACTGCTTCCCGCCCGCCTTCGCCACAGGCGAAGGCGGGCGGGAAGTGTACCTTTTCGATAGGAGAAACTATGTCAGACAAAACCGTCTATGAAAATCCGTTGAACACCCGCTATGCAAGCCGCGAAATGCAGGAAAATTTCGGCGATGAAAAGCGTTTCCGCCTTTGGCGGAAGCTATGGATCGCGCTCGCCGAGGCCGAAATGGAGCTTGGGCTTCCCATCAAACAGGAACAGGTCGAAGAGCTCAAAGCGCACGAGACAGACATCGACTATGCGCGGGCAGACGAGTACGAGAGGCAGGTGCGGCACGATGTGATGGCCCATGTCAAGGCGTACGGCGATGTTGCGCCGAAGGCTGCGGGCATCATTCACCTCGGCGCGACGAGCTGCTTTGTCGACTGCAATTCCGAGCTCATTCTCCAATATGACGGATTGCAGATCATTGTGAAAAAACTTGTCAATGTGCTCGATAAACTCAAAAAATTTGCTCTGGCATACAAGGACGTCCCCACGCTCGGCTTCACGCATTTGCAGCCCGCCCAGTTGACGACGGTCGGCAAGCGCGCAACGCTTTGGATGCAGGATCTGATGCTCGACTATGAGAATCTCCAAGATCTGCTGTCACACTTCAAACTGCGCGGGGTGAAGGGAACGACAGGCACGCAGGCGAGTTTTCTCGACCTTTTTGACGGCGACGGCGAAAAAGTCAAGGAGCTCGAACGTCGTGTCGTGAAAAAGCTGGGGTTCGAACACGTGTACGGCGTTACGGGGCAAACCTATCCGCGCAAATTCGATTACAATGTGCTCTGTGTACTTTCGCAGATCGCGCAGAGCGCCTATAAATTCTCTAACGACATCCGTATTTTACAAAACATGAAGGAGATAGAGGAACCCTTCGAAAAGGCGCAGATCGGGTCCTCGGCCATGGCGTACAAGCGCAATCCAATGCGTTCGGAGCGCATGGGGAGCCTGTGCCGCTATCTGATCGGCCTTCCCATAAACAGTGCGATCACGGCCTCGACTCAGTGGTTCGAGCGCACGTTGGATGATTCGGCCAACCGCCGCATCGTCATCGCGCAGGCCTTCCTCACCGCAGACGCCATTCTCAACCTCTACATGAATGTGGCGGAGGGCCTCGTTGTGTATGAAAAGGTGATTGAAAAGCACATCGGGCAGGAGCTTCCTTTCATGGCGACGGAAAACATTATCATGGAATGCGTGAAAGCGGGAGGGAACCGCCAGGAATTGCACGAGCGCATCCGCAGTCTCTCGCAGGAGGCAGGCCGCAGGGTAAAACAGGAGGGGGAAGAAAACAATTTGCTTGCGCTTATCGAAGCGGATGACTTGTTTTGCGCCGTGCACGGAAGGCTCGGTGAGATCCTCGATGTGAAGAAATTCATCGGGCGCGCGCCCTCGCAGACCGAAGAATTTATCGCCTGTGAAATCGACCCGATCTTGAAGGCAAATGCGCAACTGTTGGGCGAAAAGGGCACGGTCAACGTATAAACTTTTGAAAATCGGAGTTTAGCATAGTATTATGTCACACATAAAACCTAAAAACCGCGGAATTTCCGCGGTTTTTTTGGCACATAGGGCCCAAATGCAAACAAATGTATGGTATAATATCGGTGAAATTCAAATCAGGAGGAATTTTTTGAATTGAACCAAGAAATTGCAATTTCGGTCAAAAACAAAATCGCGGAGACGGAGTTTTCGGAGGTCGTCTCCTTTAACAGTGTTTACCGTTTGAAATTCACTTTCGACGAAGAGTGGGAAGAGTATTATTCCCGTGTTGCGGTGGTGATGTGGGCAGGCGGAGCAGCGGAAAAGCTGTTCACGGGCACGGAGTGCGAAATGCCGCAGATCACATCTATGGACGCGGATACTGTGCTCATCGGCGTGTACAGCAGATACGGGGACAAGCGAATCGCTTCGTCTTTCGTTCGCTTGCGTTGCGAGCCCGGCGCCGGCGGTTTTCCTCAGCCGAAGCCGACTCTTTCCCTGCATGAGCAGATCCTCTCCTTCCTCAACGGCTGGGATTGGGGTCCCCTTGATGACATTCTCGAAGAGGGCATCTATTCGGCCGTACGCGTCAACAAGAAGGGCCGCGTGACGGAGGGAATGAAGATCATCGAGATCGGGAAGGAGAGGCAGAGTTCTCCCTCGAAAGACCTTGCTCCCGGCGGCATTTTCTTCCGCCTTTCCAACGGCGTGTATACGCCTTGCTACTACGACGGGGCCTCTCTTCAAGAACTTTCGCTCGTCGCGGGAGGCTCAGGCGGGGGGATCGGCAGTCTCGGCCATTCCCTGACGATCGGCGATCAGTCCTTTGACGGCACCGCGGACGTCACGGTGCAGCTCGGCGCTCTTGCCCAAAAGGACCGGGCCGACGCGGGCGATCTGCCCTCCGACTTGATCAAAGCGGGCAAGAATATTTCCGTGAAGCGCGATGATGCGGAGCGGTTTGTGGTGGAGGCGGACGTTGTCTCTTCGGTAAACGGCATGAAGGGAGAAGTCACGCTCGATCAGGATGCGCTCGGCCTTGCGAACGTCGCTTACAGCGGAAACTTCAAAGACCTCGTGGGCGCGCCGACGACGGGGGTACATTCCGTCAACGGACAGACGGGCAATGTCACGATCGACCGCAATACGCTCGGGCTTGCCGACGTCGCTCTGACGGGCAGTTATAATGACTTGACGGATAAGCCGGTGATCGGTTCGTTCGACGGCGTGACATCTGTCAACGGCCAGAAAGGGGACGTCACCCTGACGGGAGACATGCTCGGCCTTGCCGAAGTTGCCGTCACGGGAAATTATGAGGACCTTATCGGTGCACCCGAGAATTTGGTGACTTCGGTGAACGGAAAGACGGGGGAAGTTACGCTCGATCAGGACACGCTCGGCCTTGCGAACGTCGCTTACAGCGGAAACTTCAAAGACCTCGTGGGCGCGCCGACGACGGGGGTACATTCCGTCAACGGGCAGACGGGAAACGTCATAATCGACCGCAATACGCTGGGTCTTGCCGACGTCGCTCTGACGGGGAGCTATCACGACCTTGTGGATTCGCCGGAATTTGGGGTTCTTTCGGTGAACGGAAAGACGGGAGAAGTCACATTGGATGCCTCCACGCTCGGCCTCGGCGCCTTGGCTGCCAAAGACAAGGTGGCGCGGGGGGACTATGGGATCGCTTCGATTTCCACCTCCGACATCGCTGCAAATTCGATCATCGGTACCCACCTTATGAACCAGTCGATCATGACTTCAAAGTTAAAGGACGGGGCGGTCACGGAGGAAAAAATTGCCGATGGAGCGGTGACGGGCACAAAACTTGCGGAGAGCGTTGTTAAGGCGGGCGCAAACATTTCCGTAACGCGGGACGGAACAAGCAACTTTGTCATTTCGACCTCGCTGAAAACGGGGGTCACCTCCGTCAACGGAAAAACGGGCGACGTCGTGCTCGACCGAGAGTCGCTGAACCTCAACGACATCATGCCTTATTCCGCCGAAGCGGAGAGCGGCGCCGACTGCGACACATTGCTCTGCGGGATTTATACGGTGCTCGGCACCACGGAAAACCCCAGCTCACATACGCCTGTTTCGTTGGAAAACGCAAACGGCCGCAACTGTTATTGGGTGCTGATCGCCATTCCCACGGCCGACCGCACAAAATGCGTGCAGATCGCATTTTCGGGACGCGTGGACGGTTCGGTGCGTATCCGGTTTCTTTCGGAAGGCGAATGGAGCGCTTGGAGGTCCATCTATGCATGATTTTTGTGCGGTTGCAGATGCTGTGTTCAAATGCAGCTGCGGAAAGTATGCGTAGACGTTATGGCAAAATTTTCGAGGGAGGGGGGCGTAAGACCTCTCTCCCTCGTTTGGGAGGACGGCAGGGTCCTTCTCATTGACAAGATAAAGTCGGTGGAGCACGCGCCCGCGCGAGTGAGCGCGTTGCTTCCCGTACGCTATACCTGCGTCATTTTGGGAAAAGAGCGGTGGCTGTACTTCGAGCCGGAACGGCAGCGATGGTTTGTAGAGGCGAAAACAGAATAAAAAAGTTTGATTTTGGCGGTAAAAATTTCTTGACGGAAAAAGAAGTTTGTTATATAATGTTATCGTCCTTAGGGGAGTAGTTCAATGGTAGAGCAACGGTCTCCAAAACCGTCTGTTGCGTGTTCGAGTCGCGTCTCCCCTGCCAAAACCCCCGACCTGCGAATGCAGGTCGGGGGTTTTGCGTAGGGACAGGCGAGAATCGAAAGGGAAGAGGGCTCCCGCAAAAAGACGGAAGCATGGAAAGCGATGAATAGGAAGCAATGGGGGGGGACGGAAAGAGCGCAAGAAGTCTTTTTGTGGGATAAAAGAAATTTCATACCGGAGAAGGGGAAAGCGCTGAAAATCTCTTGCAAAATCGGTAAAATCTGTTAAAATATAGTTAAGGAAATAAAAAAGGATTTGACATGGCAGAGC
>CANRPN010000054.1 GCA_947632505.1 uncultured Clostridia bacterium
CGCTTGCGGAGAGGCTTCTGTAAACTCGCCCGCCCCCGCTTACGGGAGAGCTTCTGTAAACTCGCCCGCCCCCGCTTACGGGAGAACTTCTGTAAACTTGCCCGCCCCTGTTTGCGGAGAGGCTTCTGTAAACTTGCCCGCCCCCGCTTGCGGGAGAGCTTCTGTAAACTTGCCCGCCCCCGCTTGCGGGGGAGGGGTAGGGGAGGGGGTCACCTCTTTCTCCCCCTCCGTAGGCGGCAGGGGCGGTTCCCCCGCGCTCACCCTTCTTCCGGAGGAAAACCTGTCCGAAATGATTGCGTTTTCGCGGGAAGTTCTCACAAAAGCTGGCTATGAGCCGTATTATTTGTACCGTCAAAAGTACATGGCCGGCGCGCACGAGAATGTGGGCTGGACGAAGAAAGGCTATGCTTCGGTATATAACATCGACGTCATGGAGGAGAGCGCGGACAACCTTGCGATCGGCTCCAATGCGATCACAAAACGTGTAATTTTAAGCGAGGGGCGCATTGAACGTCTCGGCTCGCCCAAGGATATACCCACCTATCTCGAAAAGGTGGAAAAGCTCATCGAAGATAAGAAGAGGTTGTTTTCATAAAAAAGAGCGCCGCGCGGGCAGAATGCCCGCGCGGCGCAGTTTTCTCAATATTCGCTCAATCCCAACAGGTAATCTGCGGAAACGTCGTACAATTTGCAGAGCGCGACCAACTGCGCGTAGCTGCATTCAAACGTTCCCTTTTCAAACCGTTGGTAAACGGGTTGCGCAATGCCGAGTTTTGCCGCCACTTCTCGCTGGGTCATATTCAGTTGCTCTCTGCATTCCCGTAACTTTTTTCCGACTTTTTCTTTCAGATTTTCCATTTTTAACTTATTTTCCTTGACTTTAATATACAGTTTCTGTATAATTGAAATCAATATGATACACTAAGTGTATCTCAAAGGAGAAAAAGATGAAAAGTAAAGCATTGGTCGGAGCCGCGCTTGCGGCGGTCATGGCAGTCGGTTGTATTTCCGCGGGTTGCGGCGGTCCTTCGGAGCAGAAACCTGCGGAGCATGAACATGATTGGGGAGAGTGGACGCAGACCGTCGCCCCGACGTGCGAGACGAAGGGGGAAGAAAAACGGGTTTGCAAATCCGATCCTTCCCATGTGGAGACGCGAGCGGTCTCCGCGCCCGGGCATGATTGGAGCGAGGCGTGGACGTTTGGCGAAGATACGCATTTTCACATTTGCCGTCGCGGTTGCGGGGCGAAAAACGGAGAAGAGGCGCACCGTATAAAGAACGGGGCATGCGAGATCTGCGGCTATTCTCTTGTTCCCTCTCGCTTGCGTTACGAGGCGATTGAAGAAGCAGGCGTCGTTACGGGGTACCGCATCGCAGGCTTCGATGAAGGCGAGACGGACAGGACTCGCCTTGTTGCCGAGGCAAGCCACGAAGGAAGTCCCGTCGTCGAAGTCGGGGAAAGCGCCTTTGAAAACGAGACAGAGCTGAAAACCGTTTACCTGCCCGATACGGTCAAAACGGTGGGATACAGTGCGTTTTTCGGGTGCGATCAGCTTTCGCAAGTCGATTTCCTTTCGGTCGAAAATGTTGCTTCGGAGGCATTCGGACATTGTACGGCGCTGAAAAAAGCGGCGTTCGGCAAGGTCGCAACATGGGGCGAAACGGATGAAGATGCGCGCCAGAATTGCCTCTTTATCTTCGACGGTTCCGAGGCGCTTCAAAGCGTCTCAGTTGCGGAGGGCAGCCGCGGTATTTCGAGCGAAGGCGGGGTGTTGTATAATGAGGGGAAAACGGAGGTCGTCTACGCGCCGCCTAAGCTCGCGGGCGTCGTGCGCCTTCCCTCCACCGTTGTCACAGTGGGCAATTTTTCAGGTTGCACGGAAATCACCGAAATCGTTTTGCCCGAGGGAGTGCAGACGATCGAGGGCCTTGCGTTTTTCGGGTGCGTCAAATTGCAAAAAATAAATATCCCCAATAGTGTTACAATGATCGGCGGGGATGATCCCTTTAAGGATTGCGAAAGCCTGCAAACCGAAACCGAGGGCGGCATCCGTTATCTCGACGGCTGGGCGCTCGGGGCGGCGGAGGAGGTCGCGGAATTGCGCTTCCGCGACGGCACCCGCGGGATCGCGCCGAACGCCTTTGCGGAGTACGGAGCCGAAAAAATATTTGTTCCCGAAAGCGTCATCTGCATCGGTTGGGGCGCCTTTTCGCAGTGCACGGGTCTCAAAGAGATCACATTGCCCTATTTAGGCATTACGCGCGAAACCGCAGGGGCTGCCGCTTTTGAAATGATCTTCGGCTATTTTGCGCTCTTTTTCCCGATGAACGGCGAGTTTGCGCCTCAAACGCTGAAAAAAGTGACGGTCACGGAGCGCGTCGCCCTTCCCGAGAAATGCTTCTATAAATGCAAATATATCGAAGAAATCGAATTTACGGGCGGCGTTTCTGCGATCGGGAAACAAGCGCTCGCCGAAATGACTGCGCTCGGGAAAATCGTCTTTTCAGGGCAGATTACGGATTGGCTTGCGGTCGGTAAGGGGGAAAAGTGGGCGGATAATTCCGATTTCACGGTACAATGCACGAACGGAAGCGTCTCCTCTGCGGACGAAGTCCTATGAATACGGATAAGCGTGATTTTCGGAAACGGATGCGCCGCGCGGGCAGAATGCCCGCGCGGCGCTTGCTTATTGTCTGTTCTGCTCGGCAAAGCCGAGACTGATCAAAATCGCGCGGTTGACGCGCGACATCGTGGCGGGCGGCAGCTCGCCGATGCGGGACATCAATCGTTTTTTGTCGATCGTGCGGATCTGTTCGAGGAGGATCACCGAGTCCTTGGCAAGGCCAAAGGCCTGCGGCAGCTCGATGTGGGTAGGGAGCCTCGCCTTGTGGATCTTGCTCGTGACGGCAGCGGCGATCACGGTAGGGGAGTATTTGTTGCCCGTATCGTTCTGCACCACGAGCACGGGGCGCACGCCCCCCTGCTCGCTCCCCACCACGGGGGAGAGATCGGCATAGTAGAGTTCTCCGCGTTTTACATTCATACGGCACCTTCTTTTGTGGGCATTCCCCTCGTTACTATTGTATGTAGCGCAGGAATCTTTTGCCCACTTGGCGTTATTTTTCCCAGCCCCATGAGGATTTATACTTTGCAAACGCAGAATCGGCCATTTTTCCGAAAGCCTGTTTATTTAATTGTTTTTTTCGGAAAAAAATGCTATAATATTTCCGCAATTCGCCTGCATTCCCAAAGGAAAGGAAATTTTCGGGCGAAGGGGGCCATTTGATGTTAAAAATTGTCGTAGACGCCATGGGAGGGGACCATGCTCCCCAAGAGATCGTAAAGGGCGCGCTCAATGCGCTCGATGCACGCAAGGATTTCAAGATCATTTTCACGGGTGATGAGGCTGCGGTCAAGGCAGAACTCAAAAAATATCAATTTGACGCAAGCCGCGTGGAGGTCGTACATTGCAGCGAAGTCATCACCAATGACGATATCCCCACACACGCCATCCGCGCGAAGAAAGATAGCTCTCTTTCGGTGGGGTTGCGCCTTGTCAAGGAAAACGAGGAGGTCGGCGGGTTGGTGTCGGCGGGGTCTACGGGCGCCGTTCTTACGGGCGGGATTTTGCTTGCCGGCAGGATCAAGGGCGTCCTGCGGCCTGCGCTCTGTCCGGGGATCCCCAATGTGCGCGGCACGCGGACGCTGCTTTGCGACTGCGGCGCCAATGCAGAATGCAAGCCGCAATATCTGCAACAGTTTGCGGTCATGGCGACGGCTTACGGAAAAGTCGCGTTCGGCATGAAGGAACCCACTGTGGGCCTTCTCAACAACGGCACCGAGGCGCACAAGGGCGATCCTCTGCACCAAGAGGCATATGCGCTCTTAAAGGAGACGAAAAACATCAATTTCGTGGGCAACGTCGAAGGACGGGACATCATGTTCGGAGACGTGGATATTGTCGTTGCGGACGGTTTTTCGGGCAATATCGCGCTCAAATCGGTGGAGGGTTGCGGAAAGACGGTCTCCGCCGTGTTGAAACAGGAATTTAAGAAAAATTTGGGCAGCAAGCTGGCCTATGTCTGTGCGCGCAAACAGATCAACAAATTGCGTGACATGCTCGACTATGCCAAACTCGGAGGCTCGGTCTTTTTGGGACTGAAAAAGGTTTTGGTAAAGTCGCACGGCAATTCCAAGGCGAACGCCTTCTGTCCCTCCGTCTTGCAGGCCGTAGACGCCTGCGCGGGCGGTCTCGTCGGCGAGATCGAGAAGATGTTGGAAGCGTTGGACTTCGGAGCGGAAAATGCATAGCGGCGAGAATCTCACAACGGAACTTCTCACCGCGGCGGAGCAGGCGATCGGGTACCGTTTTAAGCAGAGAGCGCTCCTCGAAGCGAGCCTCACGCATAAGTCCTATTCCAACATGAGCGGCGGAGAAAACAACGAACGGTTGGAGTTTTTGGGAGACGCGGTGCTGGAACTCATTGTTTCGGAGTGGCTTTACGCCATTGACCCGCAGGCGGAAGAGGGGGAACTCACGGCGCTCCGCCAGAAATATGTGTCCAAGACGGCGCTCAAAGAGCTGTGCCAAAAAGCGGGGTTTATGCGCTTTCTCCGATATGTGGGCAGCGAACAGAATCTCGGTTCCAAGACGGTGGAGAGCCTTCCCGAGGCCATTTTGGGAGCGATCTATCTCGACGGCGGAATGAAGGAGGCGCGCGCATTTGTCAAGCGGTTTGTCGTGGCGGCGCGCACCGAAAATTATAAATCTCTCTTGCAGGAATATGTGCAGAAGCGCACCAAGCAGACGCCTGTGTACGCATTGGAAGAGGAAGGCGGCGCCTATCGGTGCACCGTTCGGGCCATGGGCGAAGCGGCGGACGGAAAAGGAGCGAGCAAGCAGGCGGCGGAGATCGCGGCGGCCGAAAAACTCTATCGCAAATTAACGGAGCAGTCATGAATTTCAAAGAGATACAGCTTGCGGGGTTCAAGTCTTTTGCGGATAAGACCTCCATCAAATTCGACGACGGCGTCACATGCATCGTGGGACCGAACGGCTGCGGCAAGAGCAATGTGGCGGATGCGGTGCGCTGGGTGCTCGGCGAGCAGTCGGCAAAAACATTGCGCGGTTCGAGCATGCAAGACGTCATTTTCAACGGCACGCAGGAGCGCCGCGCGCTCTCCTATTGCGAAGTGACCCTCATCTTCGACAATACGAGCAAACTTTTTGACATCGAGTATGACGAGGTCGCCATGACCCGCCGTCTTTATCGCTCGGGCGAGAGCGAATATCTTTTGAACAAGCAGCCTTGCAGGCTCAAAGACATCGTCGCGCTTCTCCACGGCGTGGGCATCGGAAAGGAGGGCTACTCCATCATCGGGCAGGGCAAGGTCGAACAGATCATGAATGCCAAGCCCGAGGACCGCCGCGCCATCTTCGAGGAGGCGACGGGCGTGATGAAGTTCAAAACGCAGAAGGGGGAGATCGAGCGCAAGCTCGAAAACGCGGGGGACAACCTCACCGTATTCGTCCAACGTATGGACGAAGCGGAAAAGCAGCTAAAACCCCTGGAAAAACAGGCGGAAACCGCCAAAAAATATCGCGAATTTTCGGCCGACCTCAAATACGAAGAGGTCAACACCTATCTTGCCCGCTGTGAAAATTTCGAACATGAAACGGAGAAACACCGCATCCGTATCCGGGAGGCGGAGGAGCGTCTCACGGCCGTGGAAACGGAACTTGCCGAGGTCGATCGGATGGAACTCGGCGCGCGGGAGAGTGCGGCATCGCAGGACGAAGCGCTGCGTACGCTCAATGAAAAGCTGCGCGTATTCGAAGTGGGGTTAGAGCACAAGAGCGGCGAGGCGCGGGTGCTCGGTGAGCGTATCGCTTCCTACAAACGCCGCCTTTCGGCGGCCTCGGAGGACGTGGAGTACTCTCTCCGCCGCACCAAGGAGATCGACTCTCTCACCGCGGGCAGCGCGAAGAAGCGGGAGGAGAGCGAAAAGCGGAGCGCCGAAATCGAGAAAAAGGCGACGGAACTTTCCCGCAAATTACAGGAGACGGACGCCCGCCTTCTGCACTTCGAGCAGCTCTCGGACGAACAGCGCGCGAGCGAGCTGTCCTCGGTGGAAAATCTTGCGGACGTCCGCGCAAACGTGGGCAGTCTTTCCGCCCAAAAGACGGCGGCAAGCGAGCGGATCGACGAGGTGCGCGCCGCCATTTCCAAAGCGGAGAGCCGGAAGAGCGATTACACCGCGCAGCTTGCCGACTGCAAGAAGCAAAAGGCGGCCTGCGAGGAATTTTTGAACGGCAAGGCGGCGCGGGAGGAGGAGTTGCAGGAGACGCTGCGCGACCTGCTCCGCTCGGGGCAAAAGCTCTCGCAGGACTATATCGATTGCAATACGACGATCGCCAATCTTACCAACAATCTCGAACTCTATCAAAACCTCAAAAACAGATTCGACGGCTATAAAGACAGCGTGCGCAACCTTCAACTGACGGCGAAGCGCGATCCCGAGCTCGGGAAAAAGATCAAGGGCGCGATCGCCGACATCGTCACGACCGAACAGAAATACGAGGTCGCGCTCGAAACGGCGTTCGGCGGCGCAATGCAGAACCTCGTCACGGCGACGGCGGATGACGCACGTTTTCTCATCGAATATCTGAAAAAGACGGGCGGCGGGATCGTCACGTTCCTGCCGGTGGCGGCAATGCGTCCGCACTACAACAGCGGAGAGATCCAGCGCGCCTTGCATGAAAAAGGGGCGCTCGGACTTGCCGACGAACTTGTGCATTACGACGCATATTACGACAACGTCATCAAAAATCTGCTCGGCAACACTCTTGTGTGTGATACGATCGCAAACGCAACGGCGATCGCGAAGAAATATCCCCGTTCTTTCCGCATTGTTACGCTCGACGGCGACATCATTGCAACGAGCGGCGCCATGACGGGCGGAAGCAAGCGGAGCGGAAGCGGCAACCTGCTCGCGGGCGAGCGGCACATCAAAGAGTGCGAGGAGGGCATCGCCAAAAAATCCGCGCTCGCCAAAAAGATCAAAGAGGCCATCGAGCAGAGCGAACGCGACCGCGAGGAGACGGAGGCGGAGATTGAGCGGTTCCGCATCAAAGTACAGGAAGAGGCGGCGTCCTTTGCGGCCCTTGCACAGCGGGAACTCGCGCTTTCCGACCTCATTTCGGATGCAGAGCGCGACCTTGCGGAATACAACGGCCTTTTAGAGCGGCTCGAAAAGCGGGTGGGCGACCTCGAAAGCGAGGTGCTCTCCTCTTCCGAGAACGAGGGACTTCTCAATAAGATCCGTTCGGAGGCGGCCGCCGAGGCGGCGGCACGGGCGGCGCAGTCGCAAGATCTGAAAGCACAGCGGGAAAAATTGCTCGAAGAATTGCAGACCCTTCGGGTGGAGAGCGCGACCCTTCTCTCCGCGCGCGAAGCGGAGGAGGAGAATGCGCGGCGGCTCACCGAGGAAAAGCTCGCCCTTCTCAAAAAAGTGGACGACACCCATGCCGAGATCGCGCAGACCGAGCTCCTCATCAAACAGCTCAAACGGGACGAGGAAAAGGTCGCGCTCACCGAGGAGGAGCAGAGAGCGGTCTCGTCCATTCGCGCGGACATCGCGCGTGTGGAGGAAGAGAAGCGGGCGACGGCGCAGCAGCAGGCCGCCCTGGCCGACAAAAAGCGTTCCCTCCTTGCGCAGCAGCAGAATTTGAGCGACAGAAAGCACGAGAGCGAGGTGGAGATCTCCAAGGCGGAAGTCAGCCTCGAAAATATGAAACAGCGCATCGATGAGGCATACGGCCTCACGTATGAGACGGCGCAGGAGCTGCGAGACGTCAATTACGATCTGTCAACGTCGGCATCGAACATCAACAGCTTGCGCCACAAGATCGCCGCGCTCGGCCCCGTCAACCAGAACGCGGAAGAGGACTACGACGCGCTTCTCACCCGCTATACCGAAATGCAGACCCAGCGGGAGGACCTCGAAAAGGGCATTTCCGACCTCAATACGGTGCTCACCGACCTCAGAAACGCCATGCAGAAGCAGTTCGACGAAGGGTTCAACGAGATCAACAAGAACTTCACGCAGATCTTCAAAGAGCTGTTCGGCGGCGGCAGGGCGGAAATGCAGCTCGATTACACCGATTGCGACGATCCCTTGAACGCGGGCGTTGAGATCATTGCCTGTCCGCCGGGCAAAAAACTCACGAAGATTTCTCTTCTTTCGGGCGGCGAGCGGGCGTTCACGGCGATCGCCATTCTGTTTGCGATCTTAAAGTCCCGTCCCATGCCCTTCTGCATTTTGGATGAGATCGAGGCCGCGCTCGACGAGGCAAACGTCGACCGTTTTGCAAATTACTTAAAGAAATTCTCCAAGGAGACGCAGTTCATCGTCATCACCCACCGCAAGCCGACCATGACGCAGGCAGATACGCTGTTCGGCGTAACGATGGAGGAAAAGGGCGTAAGCAAGATCGTCTCCGTCAAGCTGTCCGAAGTCGAATCCCGTCTCGGCGGCGACACCGTGATCGCATAAAGAAACCTGTCCCTTTTTAAGGGGGAGGGCGGCGCCGCAGGCGACGGGTGGGGGCGTCCCCAATTTGTCATTCAAGCGAAGCGGAGAGATCTCACTTTTGCTGTCCCTCGCGCAGCGGGGGTAAGTGGCGAACGAAGTGAGCCGAAAGGGGGGGCGATGTACC
This sequence comes from uncultured Clostridia bacterium, assembly GCA_947632505.1. Lineage (GTDB taxonomy): Bacteria > Bacillota > Clostridia > Christensenellales > Borkfalkiaceae > Gallimonas. The sequence goes on from CANRPN010000054.1 coordinate 8,721, forward strand.
ATGCAAGGAAATAAGGCATCCCCTACCCCTCCCCCGCACATTCGTGCGGGGGAGGGCAAGTGCCGAGAGCCGTAGCGCGAATCTACTTCGCGCGTGAAACCTCAGCAATCACGACATTTCTTTTTACTACGATCGCCGCTTCACGTTCGGCGCGTAGCCCGTGAAGCGGCCGAACGCATTCGAGCACGAGCACCGCAAGCGCGAGACAAGCGGCGAGAAAAAGAACTGTGTGAATTTTAAGGGTAATTTTTATGAGTTTTTTCGGAAAGATCAAAGATGCGTTGAAAAAGACGAAAGAGGGCGTCTCTACGAAGTTGAGACAGCTGTTCCTCAAAAACAAGCTCGGCGACGCCTTTTACGATGAGCTGGAAGAGATCCTCATTTCTTCGGACGTCGGCGTGGCGACCGCCGAGGATGTGGTGGAGCAGGTCAAGGAGGAGGCGATCGGCGGCAAGATCAAAGATGAGCAGTTCGTCACCGACCTCCTCAAAGATATCTTGGAGGACACCCTGAACGAGGCGCCCGTGCCCGAGCTGAAATATCCCTGTGTGATGATGTTCGTGGGGGTGAACGGCGTGGGCAAGACGACGACGATCGGCAAGGTCGCAAATTGGTTTGTCCGTCAAAAAAAGACGGTCACGGTGGCGGCGGCGGATACTTTCCGCGCGGCGGCGATCGACCAGCTGAACGTTTGGGCAGACCGCGCCAAAGTCAAGATCGTCAAACACGAGGAGGGGAGCGACCCCTCGGCCGTCGTGTTCGACGCAGTCTCCTCGGCCAAGGCAAGAAAGACGGACGTGCTGCTCATCGACACGGCGGGGCGGCTCCACGTCAAAGAAAATTTGATGAAGGAGCTCGAAAAAATGGATCGCGTGGTAAAGCGGGAATTTCCCGAGGCGACGTTCTATAAATTTTTGGTGCTCGATGCGACAACGGGGCAGAACGCCGTGAGCCAGGCGCGCGTATTCGACGAGGCAGTGGAGCTGGACGGCATCGTGCTCACCAAGCTCGACGGCACGGCGAAGGGCGGCTTTGTGTTCTCCCTCTGCGGCGAGCTCAAAATTCCCGTTGTGTTCGCAGGCGTGGGAGAAAAGATCGACGATCTGGAACTCTTCGATGCGGAACAGTTCGTGGAGGGATTTTTCTAAAAGTTTCGCACAAAATCTTTTCCTTCGGAAAATCTTTTGTGCGAGGAAATGAGCTTTTGCGTCCTCTCCGGTAGACCTCTTCTTCGCTCGATTTGTCATGAAGCCGCAAGAGTGCGGCAAATTGAGCCGCCCACGGCGGAAATGAATTCCGCCTAAGGCAAGTAAATATTACATCTTCAAAAAGAGCGAAGATCCAAAAAGAAAATGCGCTCTGTCAAGGGAAAATACTTGACAGGGCGATTTTTTTCTGCTAAAATAGCAGAGGTGTCAAGGGAAAATACTTGACAGGCGGAGGAGGATATGCCGTTCGCAACTTTGACGGGGACCGCAAAGCCGCCCAAAGGGAAAGACCTCAAATATCTGCAACTTTACGATTGCTACGGCGCACTGCTCACCGAAAACCAGCGGGAGATCTGCGAGATGTACTACATGCTCGACCTCTCCCTTTCCGAGATCGCCGAGCAAAAGGGTGTGAGCCGCCAGAGTGTTTCAGAGGTTTTGAAAACGAGCCGTGAACTCCTTGACTTTTACGAGGACAAACTCCGCCACAATGTGCAAAACAGGGATCATTCCCTCAAAGTTTCATTGATGATGACGGAAGTCATCAGCGCACTCAATCAATTTAAGCAGTTTCACCCCGAATTTACGCGGGATATGGATGAGATCATTGATATGGTCGTGGTCGGGGAGAAGATCGACCTCGACGAGGAGGAATGAATGGCGCTCTTTGCCTCGCTCTCCGAGCGGCTCAACCACATATTCAGCAAACTCACCAAGCGCGGAAAACTCACCGAGCTCGAAATTCGCACGGCGATGCGCGAGGTGCGGATCGCCCTTCTCGAAGCAGACGTCAACATCCGCGTGGCGAAGGATTTTATTGCCGCCGTCTCCGAAAAAGCGGTGGGACAGGAGGTGCTCACTTCCCTCAATCCTGCCCAGCAGGTCGTTAAAATTGTCAATGAGGAGCTCATTGCACTCATGGGTTCGGGCAATTCCAAACTCGAAGTAAGCCCCAAACCGCCCACCGTCATCATGATGTGCGGCCTCCAAGGCGCAGGCAAGACGACAATGTGCGCAAAACTCGCGGTCCTGCTCAAAAAGCAGGGGAAAAAGCCGCTGCTTGTCGCATGCGACATCTACCGTCCTGCGGCCATCGACCAGCTCAAAGTCGTGGGCGGAAAGGCGGGCGCGGAAGTGTTCGAAAAGGGCACGCAGGCCCCTCCCAAAACCGCGAAACAGGCGGTGGAATATGCAAACCGCATGGGGTTCGATACCGTCATTATCGACACGGCGGGACGGCTCCACATCGACGAAAAGCTCATGTCCGAGCTGGAAGAGATCAAAAAAGAAGTAACGGTGCACGAAATTCTGCTCACGGTGGACGCCATGACGGGCCAGGACGCCGTGAACGTGGCGGAGACTTTCAACGGCAGGATCGGCATTACGGGCGTGATCCTCACTAAGCTCGACGGCGATACGAGGGGCGGTGCGTGCCTCTCCATCAAGGCAGTTACGGGCAAGCCGATCAAGTTTATCGGCGTGGGGGAGAAGATCACCGATTTAGAGCCCTTTTATCCCGACCGTATGGCGAGCCGTATCCTCGGCATGGGAGATGTGCTGTCCCTCATCGAGAAGGCGCAGGAGGCCGTTTCCGAGCAGCAGGCAAGGGAATTGGAGCGCAAGATGCGCGAAAATGCATTTACCCTTTCCGACTATCTGGAACAGTTTGAAATGCTCAAAAAGATGGGCGGTGCAAATGCGCTCATGAGCATGCTTCCCGGTGCAGGCAAGCTGAAAATGAAAGAGGGGGACATCGACGAGCGGAAGATCGAGCGCATCCGCGCGATCATCCTTTCCATGACGCCCAAGGAGCGCGACAATCCGCAGATCATCAACTATTCCCGCAAACAGCGCATTTCGGCGGGTTCGGGAACGACCATACAGGAAGTCAATCAACTTTTGAAGCAGTTCGAACAGACCAAGGAACTGATGAAGCGTATGAAGGGTGGAAAGGGGAAAATGCGGCTGCCGTTTTAATGTTCACGGAAAAATCTTTTGCTTCGCAAAATCTTTTTCCGTGAGGAAACGGGCGCGTGCGGTTTAACCTGTTTGTCCTCTCGTT
>CANRPN010000055.1 GCA_947632505.1 uncultured Clostridia bacterium
GAGAGCATCCACGAGTCGACGAGCGAGCCGAGATATTTGGAAAGCTCGGCCGTGAGCGCCACGCCCGCGGGCAAATTTGCCTTGACCATGCCGAGTTCTAACTCCCGCAAAAAGAAGATATACACCACAAAGATGATGACAGGCACGAGCAAGGTATAGAGCATTCTGATCTTGTTCTTGAAAAAGACGAGAAGGTGCCGCCGCGTGAGCTGAAAGAAGATGTCGAGATAGCGCGTTTTCATCCTTCCTCCCCTCCCGAAAGCTGCATGTTTCGTCCCGTGACGTTCAGAAACACGTCGTCCATGTTGCCTTTCAAAATTTCCACGTCGGTGAAATATCCGTCGTAACGGGCGAGCAGCTTTTTCGCCGCCGCCGTATCGGGCAGGACGATCTCATAAGCGCCCCGCTCCTCGCCGTAGGAAAAGACCGCGCCCTCCGTTTGCAGTACGCGCTCAAATTCTTCGCTCCTTTCACGGTAGCAGAGAAGTTTGTCGTTCGAATAGGCGTTTTTGAGTTCGTTGGGGGTGCCGTGGGCGATGATATTCCCCTTATCCATGATGACGACGTCCGTCGCCTTGTCCGCCTCTTCGAGATAATGGGTCGTTAAAAAGACGGTCATGCCCGTCTCGCTGCGGATACGGTCGATGAGCGACCAGACGACGAGCCGCGTCTTGGGATCGAGCCCCGTCGTCGGTTCGTCGAGGATGAGGAGGCGCGGGCGGTGCACCATGGCGCGGGCGATGTCCACCCGCCGCATCTGTCCGCCCGACAGATTTTTCACGGGACGGCCCAAAATGGGTCCGAGTTCGAGCAAGCTGACGATCTCCTCCACGTTGCGCTTTTTCTCCTCTTTGGAAAGGGAGTAAAACGCCGTGCGGATGTCGAGATTTTCCTTTACGGTGAGCTCCTTATCGAGGACGCTCGTCTGGAACACGACCCCGAGTTCCCGCTTGATCGTAAAGGGCTCTTCGTCGAGGTCGCAGCCGTTCACATAGATCTTGCCGCCGTCCTTTTTGAGAATGGAGCAGATCATATTGATCGTCGTGCTCTTTCCCGCGCCGTTGATGCCGAGAAAGGCAAACAGCGACCCCCTCTTTACCGTAAAAGAGATGCCGTTTACCGCCTTCACGTCTCCATAGGACTTGGAGAGATTTTCAATTTTGAGCGCTAATTCATCCATTTTTGAGTGATACCGCTAATTGCGTTTGACTTTGCCCCAGCTCGGCTTGCTCATCGCGCCGACGCACAGCGTGACGGCATAGAGAAGCAGGAAAACGGGGAACAGAAAGACGGCGGAGAGCAGCTGCGTGCGTTTCTTTGCGCCCAATTTCCGATAGTCGGACAGGACGAGAAAGAGGGCCTGGATATATCCGAAGAAGAGGAAGAGGCCCACGAGGATCGCCCCGCCGATGATGACGGTGAGCCACAGGGAGTTATAGTAATAACTGACGGGCTGCATGCTCAGCGGCAAAGCCCCGTATCCCGCAAAGGCGAGGAAGGTGAAGTGATAGATGTAATAGAGAGGCACCCACACCGACACGAGAATGGTGATAAAGTTGAAGATGTAGGTGAGGAACATCTCCACATAGGAAAAGTTGCCCGTCGTGAAAAATTTCCCGAGCATTTTGAGCAGGCGGGTTTTGAGGAGTTTCATTCCCCCGCTGCCGATGCGCTTGTTGCGGTTCAAGGTGTCTTTGAAAGAGGAAGGCATGTCCTCATACACGACGGCATCCTCCACGAACCGCCCCTTGTAGCCTTCGAGCATGCGGTTGAAGTTGAACTCGGCGTCGTCCGAGATCGTTTCGCAGTCGTAACCGCCGCACGCTTTGAGCATGCGCACGCTCATCGTCGCGCCGCTGCCGTTGATGTGCGCCGCAATGCCGAGCCGTTCCCTTACGCGGCTGCCATAGCGCGAATCAAAGCTGTAAAAGAGGGTGCACGCCTTGGTGTAGAAGTTCTGTGTGGCGTTGATCGCCCCCTCGTAAGGGCGGGCAAAGTCCACGCCCGATTGGTAGGCGTCGTTCATCAGCGAGGAAAATTCGGGGTTGATGAGGTTGTCCGCGTCGAGGTGGATGACGAGGTCATAAGGGTTTTCCGTCAACCCGATGATGTGCTCGATCCCGTGTTTGAGGGGATAGAGCGCCATACGGTGGGCGGGATCGGGATCGTTGAGTTCGAGGACGATCGCCCCCGCTTTTCGGGCAAATTCGGCCGTCTTGTCGGTGCAGTTATGCGCCACCACAAACACGTCGAACTTCTCCCGCGGGTACTTTTGACCGTCGATGACCTGTTTCACGGTGTTATAGATGACCTTTTCCTCATTATGGGCGGGAATGAGATAGGCGATACGCCCCTTTTTCCCGCTCTTGGGGAAGGTGCGCTTCTTTACAAAGGACGCGCACACATAGAAGAGCTGCAACAAAACGGGGATCGCAATGACGATAAGCACGATGTAGTTGACGATACTCAACGTCCGATAGAGAATTTCATACCACACGGCGAACCTCCTTTGAGTAGATTATAAATGATATTGCCCGCATTGTCAACCTGAAAACAAGACTATTTGCATTTCACCGCGACGGCGCGGAAGATGGGCAGGCCCTTTTCGGAAAAGTTCCTTTCGTATTCGGTGACAATATTTTCTTTCGCATATTCGCTGCGGTGAAGATCGCGCGTCACTTCCCCCACCTCAAAGCCGTGTTCGCGGAATTTTGCGAGGGAATAATCGAAAAATTCCGCGCTGTCCGTCTTTTGCACGATGCGGCCGCCGATTTTGAGAAGCGCGTCGTAAATGGGCAGAAAGCGGGAGGAGGTGAGCCGCTGTTTTTCGCGGCTCGTCTCGGGCAGCGGGGTGGAAAAGTTGAGATAGATCGTCTCCACGCTGCGCTCAGGAATGTAGCAGGGCAGAATTTCGGCGGGGATATTCAAAAAGCGCACGTTGGGAATGCCCGCGCGTTTGCAGTGTTCCATGGCCGTGAGAATGACGTTGGAGCAGACCTCCACGGCGAGGTAGTTTGTATTCGGATTGCGGCGGGCGAGCTCGGAGATAAATCCGCCGTTGCCACAGCCGACTTCGAGTTCCACGGGGTTGCCGTTTCCGAAAATTTCCTCATAATCGACGAGGGCGCGGAAGTTCTCCGCCGCCTCTTTGAGATTGAGGCAGGGCCGCCCGCGGGCGACGAGCACGTCTTTACATTGTTCCATGCGCGGCTCCAAGTGCCGCTTTTTCCGCATCCGCATATGATACTCCCTGTTTGGGGCGAAATAACAATAGTAAGTTTTGTCGAGCGTAAGGCACCCCACCCATTCCATCTGTCATGTTGCAACACGCAAATTTCCCACTGTCATGTCGCAACACGCTAAATTTTCCAAATTGTCATGTCGCAACACGCTAAATTTTCCAAACTGTCATGTCGAGCGTAGTCGAGACATCTCTACCTTATCTTAAAAATGCGAGATTTCTCGACTGCGCTCATTGCATTCGCTCCGCTCGAAATGACATATTAAAAGATTTTGCACAAGCAAACGATTCTTCGTGAACTATCTTCCTGTCGACCCGAATCCGCCTGCGCCGCGAACGGTCTCGGAAAGCTCGTCCGTTTCGCAAAATTCACAGACATAATACGGTGCGACGACAAGCTGCGCCACCCGTTCTCCCTCGGCGATGATGCGGCTCTCCCTGCCGTGGTTGTGGATCGCCACAATGATCTCCCCGCGGTAGTCGCAGTCGATGACCCCGACCTTGTTTGCGGGCGCAAGGTCTTTTTTGCAGGCAAGCCCGCTGCGGGCATAGACGAGCCCCACCGTGCCGACGGGCAGTTCCACGGCAACGCCCGTATGCACGAATACCGTCTCCCCTGCCCCCACCGAAGATTCTTCGCAGGAATAGAGGTCGGCCCCTGCCGAAAATTCGGAGCCGTAAGTGGGAAGTTTTGCTTTTGGGTTGAGTTTTTTTACATTGACTTTCATGGGATCCTCTTTTTCAATATCATAATAGATTGGAAAATTTTTGTCAAGAAAAAACCCCTCTGCATTTGAGAGAGGTTTTATTTTATGTAAGCTCGAAATAACATATTAAAAGATTGTGCGCAGCAAAAGGTTTTTCGTGAACCTATTTCACGCTATACAGCAGATCGGTATAAGTAGGATAAGGCCAATCGCCGGAGGAGCAGAGTTTCTCCATTCCGTCCGCGAGGGCGCGCACCGCGTCCATGTCGGGCACAATGATGTGCGCCATTTTCTGCGAAGCGGGGCCCTCGCCCGCGGGGATTTCCAAAAGATCGGTTTCGAGCTTTTCCACCGCCGCGAGAAAGGCATCGTTCATTGTGGAGAGCCGCTCGGCGAGCTTCAAATCCGCACCCATTGCAAGAGTTTCGCTTACGGCACGCTTGTTTTCAATGACGGCGCACAGCTTGGCAATGTAGCTGTTGACCGCGGGATAGATGTCACGCCGCGCCATCTCCACCATGGTAAGCGCCTCAATGTTGATGTTCTTAATGTAATTTTCGAGCTGGATGTTCGCCCGCGCAATGACCTCGCGCTCGTTGTACACACCCTGCTTGACGAACACCTCAATATTTTCCTGCTTGAAGCACTCGGGCACGGCGTCGGCGGTCGTCTTGTTGTTCAAAAGTCCGCGGCGCACGGCCTCGGGCTCCCAATCGGGGCCGTAACCGTTGTAGTTGAAGATGATCCGGTAGTGCTTTTTGAGCAGCTTTTCGGTGTATTCGCGGCAAGCCCTGCCGAAATCGCTTACCCCCGAGAGAGCGTCCACCGCCTCGGAAAAGAGCTGGGCCGCGATGGTATTGAGTACGATGTTGGGATCGGCGACGGAGGCCTGAGACCCGAGCATACGAAATTCGAACTTGTTGCCCGTGAATGCAAACGGCGAAGTGCGGTTTCTATCCGTCGTATCGATGGGAAAAATGGGCGACGACGGCACGCCGATGGAGCCGGGCACCGCCTTTTTCGGCACATATTCCCTGCCGTTGACGATGCTGTCTACGAGTGCGCCGAGCTGGTCCCCGAGATAGACGGAGATGATGGCGGGAGGCGCCTCGTTAGCGCCGAGACGGTGATCGTTCCCCGCCGAAGCAACAGATGCGCGCAGAACGCCCTGATAGCGGTCGACCGCCGCGATGACGCAGGCGAGGACGAGCAGGAAGCGGGGATTGCTCTCGGGATTTTCGCCCGGGTCGAGCAAGTTCAGCCCCGTATCGGTAGAGAGCGACCAGTTGTTGTGTTTCCCCGAGCCGTTCACCCCTTCGAAGGGTTTTTCGTGCAGCAAACAGACGAGCCCATGGCGTTTTGCGACCTTCTTCATGAGCTCCATGGTGAGCTGGTTGGCGTCCACTGCGACGTTGGTGGTGGTGAACACGGGCGCAAGCTCGTGTTGGGCGGGAGCGACCTCGTTGTGCTTTGTTTTGGCGAATATGCCGTACTTCCAGAGCGTTTCGTCGAGGTCTCGCATATAGTCGGAAATACGCGTTTTGAGAACGCCGAAATAGTGATCTTCGAGTTCCTGTCCGCGCGGAGCGGGCGCACCGAAGAGCGTTCTGCCCGTTAAGATGAGGTCCTTTCGTTTCAGATACACTTCTTCGTCGATGAGGAAATATTCCTGCTCGGGGCCAACCGTGGTGGAGACCTTTTTGCAGTCGATCCCGAAAAGTTTCAAAAGCCGCTTGGCCTGCGTGTCGAGCGCGGTCATCGACTTCAACAAAGGCGCCTTTTTATCGAGCGTTTCCCCCGTGTAGGAGACGAACACCGTGGGAATGTAGAGCGTTCCCTCCTTGACGAAGGCGGGAGAAGTGGGGTCCCACGCCGTATAGCCGCGCGCGGCGGACGTCGCCCGCGACCCGCCCGAGGGAAAGGAGGAAGCGTCCGGCTCGCCCACAATGAGGCTCTTGCCCGTGAGTTGCATGATCACCTTGTCGCCGTCGGGTTCAATGAAACTGTCGTGCTTTTCCGCCGTGAGGTTGGTGAGCGGCTGGAACCAGTGGGTGTAATGGGTCGCGCCCTTTTTGACTGCCCAATCCTTCATCGCGTTGGCGACCGCGCTCGCAATGCCCGAATCGAGGGGCTCTCCCGCGTCGATCGTCCTGCGAAGGGATTTATACACCTCCTTGGGCAACGAATTTTTCATGACTTCGTCGCCGAAAACATTGCTGCCGAAAAGTTCGGTTACGTCCATGTTCTTCTCCTTTGCGCTATTCTATGCAAGATCCGCTACAATTATAGTGATTTTTGCTCTCCCCGTCAAACGTTTGACGGCCGATTTTCCCTTATGAGAACCATAAGTACAGCTTATTGTTCCGCAGACATAGAAAAAGGGCGGTTATACTTAACCGCCCGTAAATTTTTCGGTCATTCGGAGATCTCGACGTTCCAACGGTTGAGAATGCCGTCGGTGCAATAGACATGAAAGTCCTTTGCCGCGTCGAGATTGGCAAGCCAATCGAGCTCCTTTTGAATGGCGATCCACTCCTTTTTGGTGCCCGCATAGGTGATCTTGTCCAAAGAGGTGCAGCTTTGCAGACAAGCCGCGCCGAATTTTTTGAGGCTCTTGGGCACAACGAGGCCGGAAAGCGCGGTGCAATCCTTGAACGCGTTGGCTTCTATCTCGGTGATCCCATCCGCAAACGTGAAATCGGTGAGCGCAGTGCAGCCTTCGAACATACTGCTCTTGATGGTGGAAATGCTTGCGCCGACCGAGACGGTTTTGAGGGAAGTGCAGCCGCCAAACAGGCCCCAGCCGATCTGGGTGACGGTCTGCGGAATGGTCACGTTATTGAGCGCGGCGCAGTCGTGGAACAAGTTGTCTCCAAGCGTTGCATAGGGCGGGATCTCGATCGTTTTAAGGCTCGAACAGCCGTTGAACGCGAGGTTGCCGATCTTGGTCGCGGTAATGGACATGGAGCACTCCGTAAGCTCCTCGCATTCGGAGAAAGCGAGATTACCGATCTCTTTGAGCCCGTCGGGAATGTGCACCGCCGTGATCGCCCGCCCGGAGAAGCCGTTCATGGCGATCGAACCCACGGGTTTTCCCTCATGATAACGGGGGATATATATCTCTTTCACATCCCCTGCGAGGGTGCCGACCGACACGGCATAGCTCTCCTCCGAGAGCGTATAATAAAGGCCCTCGGTGACGGGGATCTCGTATTGGCAGCGTTTGCAGACGTTTTGCTCGGAAAAGTCGTGGCCGAGACGCGCCGCAGGACGGTCCTCGTATACCTCGCAATTCTTGCAAGTTCTGCGCTCGATGCCGTATTCGAGGCAGGTGGGCTGTTTTATGATCTCCCAATCGCCGAAGCGGTGTCTGTGCGCGCCGACATTGAGCACGATGAACGTTATGGCAAGCGCAAGACAGACGACAAGCGCGACGGCCACAACGGATATGAGGATGATTCTCTTCTTTTTCATGCTGACCTCTTGATTTGGTAAAAACGCGTTGGCGGAAATAACCCGTAAACGACAGTAGTATATCACCTTTTTTTGAATTTTTCAACCGTTTGCTCTCGCTAAAACGAGAAAAATTGAAAAATCACTTGCGGAACACGAGCACGCTGAAACTTCTCGGCGGCAGAATGCAGGACCGCGCCGCCACGGGAGCTTCCTCGAAGGGCTCCACCTTATGCGGGTCTTCGGCGGTATTGTAATCGGCCGGCTCCGCCTGCATCCGAAGGATCCGCGTGAGCGCGCCGAAGTCATAATCCCCTTCGATCTCCGCGTGGAGCTCCTCCTCCCCCGCGTTGACGACTTTGAGATAGGTGAGCCCCTCCCGCTCGGAGGCGGTCACATAGACCTTTTCGGCATCCGCGGCCGTCTTGATGATCGTGTTCCCCGTATAAAGGCTGTAAAGCATCTGGACATAGTAGTTCGCCGAAGGGTACGCACCCTTGCCGTCGAACCAGATCATATCGGGGCTCCATTGGGTGTATCCGAGCCGTCCGAAGAGCGGCGCGTAAGAGGACATCACCACGACGTCGGAATTGCGCTCCATGCCCGTCATAAAGGCGGCCTCGGCGAGGGCGCCCTCCCAGCAATTCGCCTGCGGGGCGTTGAAGAGCGCGCACCCCGAGCCGGGCACATGCGCCGCATATTCCCCCGCATAGACTTTGCAGTTGCGGGGATATTTGTCGTACACATTCACATGGTCGTAGAGCCACTGCGGCGGAACGTAGAAGTGCTCGTCCGAACAGTACACGAAGTTGGGGTTCTGTTCGAGATTCTTCTTGGTCCACTCCCATGCGCTGTCATAGGTCGGGGTCTCGAAGGTGGGGCCCACGGTGCCGACGATTTTGAGATCGGGATATTTTTCGTGAAGCCGCTTTTCGAAAATTTCAAAGCGCTTATAGAACTCGTTGGGGCGCTCCACGCCGTCCTTCTGTTTGGGAGACGCTTCCCACTGCTCATTGCCCACGCCGAGCATTTCCAGACCGAAGGGCTCCGGATGGCCGAGCTCCGCGCGCACTCTCCCCCATTCCGTGTCGGGGGCGCCGTTGGCAAATTCCACAAGATCGAGCGCCTCCTGGATGAACACTTCGAGCTCGGGGCTGTCCACGGGCACAAACTCGCTCGACATGTATTGGCAAGCGATACCCACGCTCACGACGGGCAGCGGCTTGCAGCCGAGATACTCGCAGAGGCGGAAATATTCATAGTAACCGATGCCGAGCGTCTGCCCGTAATGGGAGAACTCGGAGCGGAAGTTGTTGTGTTCATCGGTGGCGTGAACCGCCCAGCGGTTCCAGTTGTGCTTTCTGCGTTCCACGGGCCCGAGCGTATTCTTCCAAAGATAGCGGTTATCAAGGCTGTTCCCCTCCACCACGCAACCGCCCGGAAAGCGCAAAAAGGCGGGTTTTAAGTCCTTCATGAGCTCCACGAGGTCGCGGCGGAATACGCCTTTGATCGCGTTTTCCGGGATCATGGAGAAGGCGTCGAGGTGCACGGTGCCGCTCCCGCCCAGCAAAAAGCAAAAGTCGGCCCGTTCGGCATCCGTCTTGGCTTTGAGGCGGAAGGAATAGCGGCGCCATTTGCCGTCTGCCTTCACTTTGAGTTTCTTTTCCGCGAGGACCGTTCCGTTTTGGTACACCCCTACCGTCACTTTTCCCTTATAGTCGTAGGAGCGCAGCCACAGGGAGACGTTGTACTTCATTCCCTTGGTGAGATAGATCCCGTCATAGGCCTTGTTCCTCACCCCTGCGCCCGCCGCCGCTTTGAGGCGGAGATAGTGCGGGTTTTCGGGGAAGAGCGGGCGGTCGGACTTGATCTTCAACTCCGCGGAAGAGGCGGAGGGATAGGACGTCCAGCCATACAGGCCGTCCTCGTCTACGATATATCTGTCCCACTCGCCGTGAACATCCTTGGCCTCGAAGTTGCGGTTTTCCAGCATCTCGGCATACAGGCCGCCGTCCACGCAGTAGTTGAGGTCCTCCAAAAAAAGCCCCACGGTCCTTGTATGCAGGGGAAGTTTCCCCTCCTGCGAGAGTGTGATCTTCATACAATCTCCTTCTTGATACGCAAAGAACGGTGCGTTTTGCCCAAAACAAAGACGCACAGCTCCCTTTTACCTTGTATATTATAGCAAAATTCCCCACGCGTGACAAGCTATTTGCATAAATATTCGCAAAAAAGCCGTTCGCGCAGGGATTTTCCCGCTATTGATTTTGTTCGATGGAGTGCGCAATAAAGGTGATATGGTCGGCTGCACGTTCGAGATTGCCCACCAGATTGATGGAGACATTCGAGTTCTGCGGCTGGCACTTGCCCTCATTGAGCCGCGCGATATGGGACGCGACGAGCATGCGGCGGGCCTTGTCGATCTCGTCCTCCAAGGCGTCCACTTCGGAAAGTTTGGAAAAGTCGCGGAAGAGGAAGGTCGCAAGGGATACCACATACAGCTTTTTGAGCTTATCGTACATCCCTTCCAGCATTTCGAGGAAGTCCTCCGAAAAGACGAGCTCGTCCTCGACATAATGCTCGGTGTATTTGGTGATGTTATCGGCCAGCTCGCCGATCCTCATGATGTCGTTGAGCACGTAGTGCAGTGACGAGACGGTCCGTTCTTCCTCCATGACAAGGGAGGAAGAGGATAGCTTGACGAGATAGGAAACGGCCAGCCGGTTCATCTGCGCCAGCTCGGCGTTTTTCCCGTCCACCCGTTCCTTTGCGGAGACATCCTTGGCAAGAAAGGCCTCAAAGGCGTCGTTCATCGTGTTCATGGCATAGGTGAATGCCTTGCCCGTCTCCTGATAGAGGTGCCCCAAAGCGACCGAGGGAGAACGCAACAGACGCTCGTCGAGATCGGAAAAGAGCGGCGGTTCGGCCGGTTTTTCCTGCGTGCTCTTGTCGCGTACAAGATGATCTGCAATTCCGACAAACAACTTAACGAACGGCAAAAAGAGGAGCGTGTTGACAACGTTGAACAGCGTATGGAAAGTGGCGATCTGCAAGGTCGGCCCGAGCCCCGTCTTGCCGAATACGGTGATATCCGAGGGGAAGATCGACGCGAGCACGGTATCTGCAAAGCCCGTCCAAAAGACAAGGATGATCATGAAGAGGATCGCGCCGAAGAAGTTGAACAAAAAGTGGATGAGGGCGGCGCGCTTGGCATTCGGCGAAGCGCCGAGCGAGGAGATGAGCGCCGTCACGCAGGTGCCGATATTGGAACCGATGATGATATACAGCGCCGCGTTTCCTCCCCCGCCGATGGTGATGCCGAGGCTCGCCATCGTGATGATGATGGCATTCACCGCCGTCGAGGACTGCACGAGCGCCGTGATGGCAATTCCGAGCAAAAGAAGGAGGAAGGGATTCTGAATGGCGGAGAGAAGATGTGAAACGGCGTTAAATTCCTCCGAGCCGTTTTCGAACGTGAGCGCGCTCGACATGAGTTTGAGCCCGACAAAGATGAGCCCGAACGCCGCAATGACGTTGCCGATGGACTTTGTTCTCTCGCTCTTGGAAAACATGGTGAGAAACACGCCCACCGCCGCAAGGGCAAGAAAGAACACCGTGATGTCCGACCCCGCAAGAGCGATGACCCAGGCGTTCAGCGTCGTACCGATGTTGGCGCCCATGATGATGGCGGTCGCCTGAAACAGCGTCATGATGCCCGCATTGACCAAGCCGACTACCATGACCGTCGTAAAGGCGGAACTTTGGCCGAGGATCGTCATCACCGTTCCGATGCCGACCCCCGCAAATCGGCTCTTGGCCGTTTTGTTGAGCATCTTCTGCAACTTTCCGTGCGCGAGCTTTGTCATGTTTTCGGAAAGAATGCGCATCCCCACCAAAAACGTGCCCATGCCGCCCAGGATCTGCATGACGATCTTTACAATATCCCATGCACTCATAACGCCGCTCTCCTGCGCTCCTTTGAGCGAACTCTTTTCGCCCCTTTTCCACAAAAAACCAAATGCACCGCTACCATTATAACGGAAAGCCCTCTGCTTGTCCATCGGATTACAATATATTGAAATCAATAAATTGAAAGCGGTTCTTTTCTGCGGACGATGACTGTTACAAATGTACAAAACAGACGCTTTTTGTAAGTTTGCGCATTAAAATGCAACTACATGCGGCGGGGTGCCCCATGCGTCAACGTTTTTAGCAAGAATTTGGAAAGGCGGAGCAAAATTGCTTGCCAAGTGCGATGCGGTTTGCTATAATAATAAACGGTAAACGTCGCTGCAAGGAAGAGCTTTCCGCAAGAAAAGCGTAAAACGGGCGTGCGGCGATAACACTTGTAAGGACAATGTTATATTGTCATTTCGACCAAACCTCGATAGTGGCACGTGGAGAAATCTCTAAAACTCTTAAAGATAGTGTTAGATTGTCATTTCGACCAAGCCGCGATAGCGGCGCGTGGAGAAATCTCTA
>CANRPN010000056.1 GCA_947632505.1 uncultured Clostridia bacterium
GAATTTTCTCATCGCGGCCGTCTGCAACGGGCGGCAATTCGGCGGCGGCATTCCCATCTGCCCGCCCGCGAAGATCGACGACGGCAAGCTCGACCTCGTCTATGTGACCTGTCCCAAACACAAGCTCCTGCCCCTTCTTAAACTCATGCGGGGAAAGGTGCTCTCCCTCCCGATCGCCCGCCACGCCCTCTGCGAGGAGGCCACCCTCACGATCGCTTCTCCCTTCACCGCCCAATACGACGGCGAACTCTATGAAGAGAGCTCTTTCGAAGTAAAACTCATCCATCGGGAACTCAAACTGTTCCGAGGCGAAAATGAATCTGTATAAAACAATTCTCAACAATCTGCCCACCGCGGCGATCGTCGTGGACAAAAATCTCAAAGTGCGCTACGCCAGCCGCGCCTTTCGGGATTATTTTCCGCGTTCCAAGGGAAAGGGGACGCTGAAAGACGCGATCGGCTGCACGGAGACGGGCGTCTGCGGACGGGAGCAAAAGTGCGCTTTCTGCCCCATGCTCTCCCTCTTTTCGGAGGCCGTCGCGGGAAAGGGGCTCGCCTTCCGTCTCGTCGTTCTGCGCAATGCGGAGGGGGAAAACGTGCCGCTCCGCATCAAAGTGCAGCCCCTCGGAAAATTCTACCTCGGCGTGGTGGATAATTCCTATGAGACGGAGATCGCGCGGGAGATGTATTCGGCGCAGAGCATCCAGCAGCGGCTGCTGCCCCCCGCAACTCCCTTCGGCGGCGTGCCCTATTCCTTTATGTTCGAACCCTGCCGCGAGATCGGCGGAGACCTTCCCGACGTCTATTTGCAGGACGGCTGCACAATGGGGCTGCTTGCCGATGTCTCGGGAAAGGGGATCTCCGCGGGCATGCTGTCCGCCTTCGTCAAGGCGGGGTGGGACCGCAGCGAGTCGTCTCCCGCCAAGGCCCTCAGAGGGTTGAGCGCAAAATACCGGGAACTCAATCTCGACGAGCGGTCGTACATCACGGCGGCGGCGGTGAGGATCGAGGAGGCGGAAAAGCGCATCCGCTACTGCGTGGCGGGGCACAACGCTCCCATTCTCTTGAAGAGCGGCGCGGGGATCGACGAAATTGTGATGAGCGCGCCCCCCGTCTCGAATTGGATCCCCGATTTCGGTTACGAGGACAGGACGATCTCCTATCGCCGCGGGGACATTTTGGTGCTGCTCACGGACGGCGTGTCGGAGAGCCGCAACGAAAGAGGGGAACAATTCGGCCTCGAACGGGCGGAAAACATTTTACAGCACAGCCCGAATGCGGAGCGGTTTATCGAGCGGCTCAAATCGGCCCTCATCGACTTTTGCGGCGCTTTCGACGACGACGTCACGGCGATCGCCTTCGATCTGTAAACAAAGACATGAAAAAAGCCCGCCCCGCGGAAGCGCGGGGCGGGCGTTCGTTTTGCGTAAGATGTTTACTCTTCGAGGAAGAGCTTGTTGTTGAGCGCGATCCAAACGGCGTCGAGGATGGTGAGCACCCAAAATTCGCCGAAGATCGTGATGACAAGCGCCATGATGAGATTGACGGTCGATTGATTTTTCAGAAAAGCCGACCAACGCACAAGGAGGTCTACGATCCAGCCGACGAACGGAATGATCAAAAGAATGATTTGGATGAGTTTGTCTTGCTTGTGGAACCAAACATCAAAATTCATAAACGGGTATCTCCTTAATATTTTTTGTCAATAATATTCTATACCGTTTTTTGTCGAAAGTCAACTATCTGATAAAATTTTTTGTATTTTTTTGTGTTGCGCCGCCCTGCCGGGGAGGGGCAGCGTCATACTGAGTCGCATTTTTCCCTCCCCCGCGCTTTCGAGCGGGGGAGAATAGGGGAGGGGGCACTGCCAAAAAGGGCAGGGCGGCATGACAATCAAGAGCGCGCGGAAAAAATGACAACAAAAAAAGGCCCGCTTCTTGGAAGCGGGCCGCCGTTCTTTACGCATTTGCAAAGATGAGGTGCTTGAAGAGAAGGCACCAAATGAGGTCGATCCAGCCGAATGCAAGACCGAAGAAAGTGCAAAGCACAGCAACGATCAAGGTGATGATGCTCTTTGTTTTGAGGAATGCCGACCATCTGACAAGGATCTCGACGACCCAGTTGACAAAGGGGATCAAAAGCAGAATGATCTGAACAAGTCTGCTCTGTTTGTTAAACCATGTAGCCATAACAATTTCTCCTTAATTTTGATACTGTTATTGTACACGCTTTTTCCGGGATTGTCAAGTGGTTAGCGATATTTTTCTGTTGATTTTATAAATTTGCCTGCATGTAAATTTTTCCGTCCTCCACATGTTTCCACAGAAGAGAGATTCCCTCCAAAATGAGGTAAGAATGGGGAGAATTTTCCTTGGGGATAGAGACGGAGCCGCAGTTTACATAGGTGCAGTTCTCCCGCTCCTCAAAGGCGGGAACATGGAAATGGCCGTTAAAGAGCACGTCGCCCTTTTTGAGGCAGGCGGGCGTGTTGTGGCCGTGGGTGAAGATCGCCGTCCGTCCGTTGGGGAGGGGCAGAATGCAGTAATCCGCGCCGATGGGAAATTCGAGGACGAGGGTATCCACATCGCTGTCGCAGTTGCCCTTCACGCAGAGCAGTCCTTCCTTCAAGCCGTTGAGGATCTCCGCACAGCCAAGAGTGGAATATTCGGGCGGCAGCGGGTTACGCGCGCCGTGGTACAAGAGATCGCCGAGCAGGATCGTCTTGTCGGGCGCTTCCGCTTCGATCCGCTCCTTCAAGAGACGGCAGTAATAGGCCGAGCCGTGAATGTCCGACGCAATGAGAAATTTCATGCTCCCTCCAAGAGTTCTTTGATTTTGTGCAGCACTCCCTTCTCGTTGTTGGAGGGAATGATGTTGGGGATATATGTTTTGAGAGGCGGATAGGCGTTCTCCGTCACGTAGGAAAAGCCGCAGGCAAGCAGCATTTCGTAGTCGTTCATGTGGTCGCCGAAGGCGGCGCACTCCTCCCGCTTTAAACCGAAATAGCCGCGGATGAAATCGATGGCTCTCCCTTTGTCCGCGGTGGGCGCCGAAACGTCGCACCATTCCGAGCCGGAAATCGCCGTGCGCAGGGCGGGCAGACGGGAGGGAAGAAGCCGAAGGCAGTGTTCGGAGGCGGGCAGCCCGTCGTAGACGGCGATCTTGCAGATTTGTTCCCTGCCGATCACCCGTTCGAGCGTTTCCACCCGCTTGCAGTTGGTGTAAGCAAGATGGGCGTAAGTGCAAAACGGCTCTTCGTCGCTCTCTATGTAGGCGCAGTTTTCCCCGCAGAGCATCGGGAAAAGACGGGGAATGGCGCGGATCTCACGGAGCGCATCGGCAATGCTGCCGTCGGGCACGGGGTCGAGGTGCAGGGTCTTTCCGCGGTATTTCACGAGCGCGCCGTTCTCGCAGATGAAGAGAAGTTTCTCCCAAACGGGCGCAAACAGCGCCTTTAAGTTGGCGTATTGGCGTCCGCTCGCGGGGGCGAACAGGATCCCTTTTTCATGCAGTTTTTCGATGAGGCCGAAGATCTCTCCGGGCAACCGCTTGCCGTCGTCGAGGAGCGTGCCGTCAAGGTCGGTCGCGATCAATTTTATCATGCTTATACCCAGGGCGCAAACGGCAAGAGCAGAATGCGCAACAACTTTTCGGGGAAACTCTCCTTCGGCACGGCGGAACCGGCCGTCCACATCTCGTCGAAGTCCCGCACGGCGGCCGCGCAGAGGGCCGCGTCGGAGACCGCCGCCCCGCACTCCGCCTGCGAAAAGAGGCTGCGGCGGTCGAGGTTGTAGGAGCCGATGAAGAGATATGTCCCGTCTGCGGTAAGACTTTTGGCGTGCAAAAATCCCGCCGTGTACTCCCTTACTTCCGCGCCCGAGAGGGCCAGAAGCCGCGCATAGTGGCGGGTAAGGAGAAAGACGCTCTTCTTGTCGGGGAGATGGGGGATCATCAGCCGCACCTTTACGCCCGCCCGCGCCGCGCTTTGCAGGGCAAAGAGCAGCCGTTCGTCGGGCACGAGGTAGGGCGTACACAGTTCCAGCGAACGCTCGGCCGAGGCGATGAGCCGCAGCAGCACCTCTTCCCCCGTTCTTCTGCCGCCCGCGCCGTCGGCAACGGGGATGCACGGAATGAGCGAAAGATCGGGCGCCGTTTTGGTGGGTTTTTCGCCGAACAGGACCGAAAATTGTGCACAGGCGGGGCCGAAAAGGCGCACCGCCGTATCCTTCCAATGGCCGAAACGGATCTTTTGGCCGATGTATTCATCGGCGAGGTTCACGCCTCCCGTGTAGGCGGTCATGCGGTCGATGAGGGCGAGTTTCCGATGGTCGCGCAGGTTGATCCCGCCGAAAGAAAAAGGATGCAGAGGGCGGAAAACGGTCGTTTCAATGCCGCGGGCCCGCATCTTTTTGGGGAAATTTTTGGGAAGCCCCGCGCAGCCGAATCCGTCGCAGACGAGCTTCACGGTCACCCCGCTCTGCGCCTTTTTTTCGAGAATTTGCAATACGGTATCAAAAAACCGCCCGTGGGCGAGGATGTAATAGTCGAGAAAAATTTCATTCCGCGCGGCGATCAGGTCGGCGACGAGCCGTTCCGACATCTCCTTTCCCGTCGAAAAATATTCCGCGCCCCAAAGGCCGCCCGCAAAGAGCCCTCCTCCCGCTGCGAGAGAGGCGACCGCATTCATTTTTCCGTCCCGAAAGGGGGCAAAGGGGAGCGCGCGAGAAATCTTTTCCCGCCGCAGGAAAAAGCACAAAACAGGTCCGAGCCACGGGACAAGCAGCAGAAAAAGCCGATACGGTCTGCATTCCGCGGGAGAACGGGCGAGCACAAAGAGCGCCGCGCAGAACGCAAGCAGCCGTTCGACCGCCGCGATCGGGGCGAGCGCCAAAGGTAATTTTACGGCGAGAAAAATTCCCGCCGCAAGAAGCAAAAGAAGGACAAGCCCGCAGGGGAGCAGCCTTCGCCAAAGATGTCTGCGCAGCATATGTACGGGCGCAGACGGAAATTACAGCATGTTGATCAAGCAGATCTCGTCCACGGGACGGTCCGGCTCGTCGGCAAGCTCCTTCAAGAGGAGGGGCGTCCTGTCGGCGGGGAAGGTGAGGAAGCGGAAGGCGGAAAGGTCGATGCTCTTATTGGCGATGAGGTTGATCGCGATTTCGAGATTTTCCGTGCCGTCGGAGACGCCGTGCAGGGCGAGCCTCTTTTTGAGAATGCCCGCAAGGTCGAGCGGCAGCGTATTCTCTCCCGAGCCGCAAAGCGCGATGTGTTTGTCCTGCGCGCAGATGGTGACGGCGAGCGAGATGTCCTCCGCGCCCGAGTCGGTCACGAACACCGCGCCGTCCGCCAGCCGTCCGCCCGTTACGGTGCCCACGAGTTCCATGAGCCCGCCGTCCGCAGGAGAGGTGTAATATACTCCGCGCGCCCTGGCGAAATCGAGGCGGTCTCTTCTCGAATCGATGAGAATGGGCGCCGCCTGCCGATAGATGAGAAGGCGGGAGACGAACAGCCCCAAGAGATCTGCCCCGATGACCGCGATGTGTTCCCCGCGCTTGGCGCAGAGGGTGTCCACAGTCGCCTGAGCAAGGGCAATACAATAGAGCAGCAGCGCTTTCTCGTCGTTCACGGATTCGGGCAGCAAGGTCATTTCGTCCTCGCCGGCATAAACGAAATCGCGCAAAAACCCGTCGCACGTTCTGCCGAGAATGCGGAAATCATCTTCGAGGAAGGTTCGTTTTTGGGTGCCCGTGTCCTCGGCGGGGAGATAGGAATGCAGAAGTACCCGCGAGCCTTTGGGAAAGCGCGGGCTGCCGTCGTCGCTGATTACGCCTGTTGCAAAGCGCCCGGGGACGAGGGGATATTTCACCTTTCTCTTGCCGTAGCACAGAGCGGCGTCCTGGGGATTGACGTAAACTTTTGTTACGCGGACGCGCCGTTTTCCCTCTTCCGGAACGAGGTCCTCTTCTGTTTTGACAAGATTTCCCGCCGCGGTCAGCTTCCAAACGTTCATGTAGAGCTCCTTTTCTTGGTTTCCGCCATATTTTATCATATTATACCGCAACTACGCCTTTTTTGCAAGCGATTTTCAAAAATAGCGCACTTTCGCCAATGAAAAAGGAAAAATTCCCTTCAAAGCGCAAGTTTTTGCATTTGGAAACAAAAATCAGTTGACGCACATAAAAAAATACGCTATAATATGAAATGCGTACATGTTTGGAAAGCATGCGCCTAAGTTTTTTTGTGAGGTAAAAGTTTTATGAAAGAGGGCATTCATCCCAAGTATCACGAAGTTACGGTCGTGTGTGCCTGCGGCGAAACCTTTAAGACGGGAACCACCAAGGATGTGGAGATCTTGAAAGTGGATATTTGCAGCAAGTGCCATCCGTTTTTCACGGGCAGACAAAAACTTGTCGATACCGGCGGACGTGTAGACAAGTTCAAAAAGAGATACGGGATCTAATGCATGTCAGCCTCACAAATGCGGGGCTGTTTTGCTATTTTTGAGACGTTTTCCAAAACGGGGAAGGACGGTCTGAAATGAAAAAAAAGAAGAATTTTACTTACATCGGCGGTCAAGCGGTGATACAAGGCGTTATGATGCGGGGTAAAACCGGCATGGCAACGGTTGTGCGCGACGACAAGGGCGACTTGCAGATGGAAGCCAAGCGCATCACTCCTCCCGAGCGTCGGCCGGGGTGGATGCGCTTTCTTTTCATACGCGGGATCGTCAACTTCGTGCTCTCCCTCGTGGGCGGCATGCAGGCGCTTTTGAGAAGCGCCGAAGTCGCCATCGTGGAGGACGAGGACCAGCCCAAACTCAATAAGTGGGTGGCGGAAAAGTGGAAGGTGAGCGTCTCGGATATCGCCACCGCCGTCGCCACCGTCCTCGGGGTCGTGCTGGCGCTCGGGCTGTTCATGTTCCTGCCGCAGTTTTTCACCGATCTCATCTCCGAAGCGGCGCCCGAAGCCATTCCCGCGCAGGGACTGTGGTACTATCTCATCGAAGGCGGGTTCCGTCTCGTCATTTTCGTCTGTTACATCCTCCTCACCCTTCTTTCGAAGTCTCTGCGGGAGACCTATTGCTATCACGGTGCGGAGCACAAAACCATCAACTGCTATGAAAACGGCCTGCCTCTTACGGTCGAGAATGTAAAGGGCTGTTCCCGCCTGCACGACCGGTGCGGCACCACGTTCCTCTTCATTGTGATGTTCATCTCCATCATCCTCTTCTCGATCATGGGATGGCTCATCGGCAGCCGTATCCAGACGGGCGTTGCGGCGCTCAATTTCGTGCTTGTCTTTCTCATCAAGCTCGCCTTTTTGCCCATTGTCGCGGCTGTCTCCTATGAGGTGCTTCGCCTCCTCGCCAAGATCCAGAATCCCGTCGTGCTGCCTTTGAAGGCGCCCGGGTACCTCTTGCAAAAGCTCACCACCCGCGAGCCCAACGACCAGATGATCGAATGTGCCATTCTCGCCTTTGAAAAGGTGCTCGACATGGACGCCGATCCCGAATCTCCCGAAAAGACCTTCGTCACGGAGACCAAACTCTCCAAACTGCAAGAGATGATGAAGAAGCACTTTGCGCAGAAGGACATCGATGAGGCGGATGCGGAGTGGATCTTATCGCTTACGCTCAACGTGCCGCGCAGCGAGCTGGGACAGGAGCGCGTCGTGACCCAAAGGGAGTGCGCAAAGATCCTTTCGCTCTATGAGGAGCGGCTCACGGGCAGACCGCTTTGGTACATCTTCGGCAACACCGAATTTTGCGGATACCGCATCGAAGTGGACGAGCGGGTGCTCATTCCCCGCCCCGAGACGGAGATCTTGGTGCAGCAGGCCGTTGCGGCCCTTTCGGAAGGGGATGCAATGCTCGATCTGTGCACGGGCAGCGGCGCCATCGCGGTCGCCGTCGCCTGCGAAGTCGCCAAGGACCGCAATGTTTCGGTCACCGCGGCGGACATTTCCGACGACGCTTTGGAAGTCGCGCGCAAAAACGTGCGGCTCAACAAGGCGAACGTAAATGTGATCAAGAGCGATCTGTTTGAAAACGTGCGCGGAAAATTCAATCTGATCACGGCCAATCCCCCCTATATCAAGACGGCGGAGATCGCGACGCTTCAACGGGAAGTGCGCGACTTCGAGCCGCGCCTGGCGCTCGACGGCGGCGAGGACGGGTTGGAATTTTACCGCCGTATCGCAGGCAAGATCGGCCGCTACATCGTCAAGGGCGGTCTGCTGATTTTGGAGTGCGGCGAGGACCAGGCGCAGGACATTCTCAAAATCTTCTCTCACTGCGACTATGCGATGATCGTGAAGGATCTGAGCGGCAAGGACAGGGTCGTGAAGATCGTGTTTTAAGGACGATCGTCATGTGCGCTGACTTTCTTGCCCCGCTTTTTTCAATATGGATAAAGTAAAAGACATCTACGACAAATACACGGCTCTTACGGAAAAATTGTCCGACCCCGAAGTCCTTGCGGACATGGAGGAATGGACGAAAATTTCCAAAGAGCGCGCCGAAATCGAGGAGATCGCCCAAAAGTATGCCGCCTGCCTTGCGAAGGAGCGGGAGATGAACGACGCGTTCTCCGAAGCGGAAAAGGAGACGGGGGAGATGAAAGAGCTCCTCTTGGAGGAGGGGTATGCCTGCAAGGAGGCGCTCGCTTCCCTGCAAGAAGAGCTTCGCCTTCTTCTGCTTCCCAAGGACAAACGGGACGAGCGCGGCTGCGTTCTCGAACTCCGCGCCGGTGCGGGGGGAGAGGAGGCCGCGCTTTTTGTGTACGACCTCTACCGCATGTACCAGGGTTACTGCGAGCGCCGCCGCTTCAAGTGGGAGGTCGTCGACACCAACGAGACCGAGCTCGGCGGCATGAAGGAGGCCATCGTCAACATCGGTGGCAAGGGCGCATACGGACGGCTCAAATACGAGAGCGGCGTTCACCGCGTGCAGCGGGTGCCCGAAACGGAATCGCAGGGGCGCATCCATACCTCTACGGCGACGGTCGCCGTCCTCCCCGAAGCGGAGGATGTCGAAGTCGAGATCGACGAAAAGGACGTGCGCGTCGATCTGTTCCGCTCTTCGGGCGCGGGCGGGCAGAAGGTCAACAAGACGGAGACAGCTATCCGTCTCACCCACTTTCCCACGGGCATCGTCGTCACCTGCCAGGACGAGCGCAGCCAACTCAAAAATAAAGAAAAGGCGTACCGCGTCTTGAAGGCGCGCTTATATGACTATTATCAGAGCCGCCGCGATTCTGCCGAAGCGCAGAACCGCAGAAGCCTTGTCGGCACGGGGGACAGAAGCGAGCGCATCCGCACCTACAATTTCCCCCAAAACCGCATTACCGATCACCGCATTGGGCTCAGCCTTCACAGCATGGAGAGCTTTCTTGCGGGCGATCTCGATGAAATGATCGACGCTCTGGCCCGCGCGGACCGCGAGCGGCGGCTCACCGAGGCGGATTGAGCCGCAGAGGAATTACCATGACAAGCAGACTTGCAAACCGCATGAGCACCATCTCTCCCTCTCTCACCCTCTCCATCAGCGCAAAGGCCAAGGCGATGAAGGCGGCGGGGGAGGACGTGGTAAATTTCGGTGTGGGGGAGCCCGATTTCTCCACCCCCGAACACATCATCGACGCCGCCAAAGAGGCGCTCGACAAGGGTTATACCAAATATACCCCGTCGTCGGGTCTGCCCGAGCTCCGGCGCGCCATTTGCAGCAAATTCCGCCGCGACAACGGGCTCGACTACGAACCCTCCCAAATCATCGTCTCCAATGGGGCGAAGCACTCCATCTCCAACGTCTGCTTCTCCCTGCTCAACGAGGGGGACGAAGTCATCATTCCCGCGCCCTATTGGCTCACCTATCCCGAGGTCGTCAAAGTGTGCGGCGGCGTGCCCGTCTTTGTGCAGGCGCGCAAGAAAAACAACTTCAAAATTACCCCGGAACAGCTCCAAGCGGCCATTACCGAAAGGACAAAGCTGTTTATTTTCAACTCTCCCTGCAACCCTACGGGCGCGGTATATTCCGAAGAAGAGGTGCGCGCGCTTGCCGCGGTCTGCGAGGAGGCGGGCATCTTTGTCCTGTCCGATGAAATTTACGAGAAACTTGTTTACGGGTCCACAAAACCTTTCTCCTTTGCGGCCTGTTCCCCGAAGATAAAGGAGCGCACGATCACCGTGAACGGCGTCTCCAAGACCTATGCGATGACGGGGTGGAGGATCGGCTATCTCGCCGCGCCGCCCGATGTAGCCAAGGCGATCGACTCCTTCCAGAGCCACGCCACGAGCAATCCCAATTCGATTGCGCAGTACGCGGCCTTAAAGGCGCTCAGTTCTCCCGAGGCGGCGGTCGAGGAGATGGTGGCGCGTTTCTCGCGGCGGCGGCTTAAAATGATCGAGCGCATTTCGGACATGCAGAGCGTGTATGTCATCATTCCCGAGGGGGCGTTCTATGCGATGCTCGTCGTCGGCGGGGTGTACGGCAAGAGCTTCGGCAGCAAGAAGATCGAAAATTCGGTGGACTTTGCCGACTGTTTGCTCGACGCCGCCAAAGTGGCCGTGGTTCCGGGCAAAGCCTTCGGTGCGGACGACTGCGTGCGGCTGAGCTATTCTCTCTCCATGCGGGATATGCTCGAAGGGCTTGACCGCATTGATGCGTTCGTCATGAGTCTTTCATAAAATAGAGGAAAAAATTTTTCAAAAAACCCTTGAAAAGTTCACGAAAACTTGTTACAATAGAATCATCAAAGGCGCGCAAAGCGCATATCAGGAGGTTATCATGATCAAAATCATTTGCGGACCCAAAGGAAGCGGAAAAACGAAGAGAATTATCGCTGCGGCGAACGACGCCGTGACCGTTGCCAAGGGGCATTTGGTTTTCATCACCGACACCAAGCGTTATATGTACGATTTGAAGCGGGAAGTGCGCTTCATCGATGTTTCCGATTACAATGTTGCAGGCGAAGATGCGCTCTGCGGCTTTATCAAGGGCGTGATCGCGGGCAGCTACGACAACGAGTATGTCTTTGTGGACGGCGTGGCGCGCATTGCGGGCAAGGCCATTAAAGACATGGCGCAGCTCTTCTACATGTTGGAAAAAGTGGCGGAAATGCGCGAATTGCAGCTCTATATCACTTGCAGCTGCACGGAAGAAGAACTCCCCGAATTTGCAAAGAAATACGTATAAAGGGTTTAGTTTCGCCCAATTCTTTGCTCCTTCTCCCCCTTGGCTCCCCCTTGAGGGGGGAGCAACGCATTCTGCCAACGATTGGTAATCGTTGGCGCGTTGCGACATGAGTGCCCCGCCTTTCTAATGTTATGGTTCCTTAGGCGGCACGAGCCGAAGGCGAAGTAGCGCATTTGTCGCGCGAACGGTGCCCGAGCACGGGTTTCTATCCGTGCGAGAAAGCTGTCACCGCAGGTGACTGAGGGGGTGTCAGTCGAAAAGAATTGTGCGAGGAAACCTTTCTCCTGCAACAACCCAGTCATCCTCTTATTCGTTCGGCTTTAACAACAAGCCGTAGGTGTGCGGCAAATTGGGGCGCGCAGCGAAGAAGCGTGGTTCTTCTCGCGCAAGGAGATTTTTATTCACGAAAAATCTTTTGCTTGCGCAAAATCTTTTTCCGTGAGGGAATTTGCTTTTCTTGCTGTCCCTGAAAGGGAAAGTACCCGA
>CANRPN010000057.1 GCA_947632505.1 uncultured Clostridia bacterium
AGCAGCATGAACCCGAGCCTGCCCCCACGACCGAACCCGCTCCCGCGGCCGAGCCTGCTCCCACGACCGAACCCGCTCCCGCGGCCGAACCTGCTCCCGCGGCCGAGACTGCTCCCGCGGCCGAGCCCTCGGAAGAGGCGGCCAAAGAAGCATAAACCTACCATAATACCGTTTCAAGCGCTCCCGCTTGGGGGCGCTTTTTGCTTGTCTAAAAGCCAAATTCTACTATCGGTAGAGCGGAATTTGCGACGGTAGAGTCAATTTTTTTGAAATAGACCCCGTCTCCCGAAGCAGAGAGTGTTTTTCGGGAAAAGTAGGTTGTAATTTTCGGCGTTTTGTTATATCCTTGATAATAGCGAACGCACGGAGGCTTTTTATGAAAGCATTTGACATCTATGTGGATTCGGGCGCAAATATCCCGCAAACCATTGTAAAAAACCGCGGTATTTACGTCATCTCCTACCATATGACGGTAAACGGCGAGGACCGCACCTGCTATGAGGAGGACGTCGCCTTTGAGGAGACTGCCAAACAGTTCTATGACGACATGCGCGCGGGCGCGGAGGTCAAGACTTCGCTTTTGAACGCGCAGACCTTTTATGACGCGCTTCTCCCCTCTCTGCAAGCGGGACGGGATGTGATCCTCTTTACCATTTCCTCGGGGATCAGCGCCACCAACAAGCAGGCGCAGGAAGCAGGGAAAATGTTGGAAGCGGATTTCCCCAAGTCGAAAGTCTATGTCATCGACAGTGAGAACGCCTCGATGGGCGAGGGATTACTTGCCCTCAAAACGGCGGATCTTCGCGATCTCGGCGAGAGCGCAGAGGCCTGCGCGAAGTGGGCGAAGGAAAATTCCTTTAAGACGAACAGCTATCTTACCGTGGGCGACCTCAAATATTTGAAGCGGACGGGGCGGATCTCTGCTACGCTTGCGATCGCGGGAACGCTGCTCAACATCAAGCCCGTTCTGCGCGCGGACGGCAGCGCGAATACGAAGATCGTCTTTTACGGCAAGGAACGGGGTAGAAAAAAGGCGCTCATGGCGCTGGCCGAAGCCTACCGCGAGCGCGCTTTCGAACATGAGAAGCAGACGGTCGCCATCTGCCACGGCGACTGCAAGGAGGACGCCGAATATTTGGCGGGGCTCATCCGGGAGATCGGCGCGGCCGAGATCATCATCGAATATTACGACTTGTGCACGGGTTCGCACGTCGGCCCGGGGACCGTAGCCCTCTTCTTTTTCGGAAAAGACAGGCGCGGAAACCTCCCATCGGCAGAGGCGGAAAAGAAGCCTCACGGAAAGGTCGTAACCGATAAGATCTGAAACTTCGACAGAGGAGAAAGCCGCGGCGCGCTTTTCTATGAAAGCGCGCCGCGGCATTTTTTATCTTATTTCTTTTTGAAAAACAAAACAAACGCGGGAATGAGGAGCGCAGCGGCGAGCACGCAGAGAGCGATCCCGCCGAACGTGGGCGTAAAGATCACGATCGAACTTGTTGTGTTCCCCTCGTAGGGCATTGCGATCAGAACGATCCCGACCGCGACGAGCGCGGCAGCAAGCACGCCGAGCAATACGGCAAACACCGTCCGTCCGCGTCCTCTTCGCGGCTTTTCGGTCGGCTCCTCTTGCGGAGCATTTGCGCTTTCTTGCGGAGTTTCCGCGGGCGCGCTTCCCGTCTCCAAGAGTTCGTCCGCGCTCACGCGCAACACCTCGCACAGCTGTTTGAGTTTATAGGCGTCCAGGGTCGCCCTGTCGTTTTCCCAGTTGGAGACGGTCTGCCGCGACACGCCGAGCAGTTCCGCAAATTCCTCCTGCGAAAGTCCCCTCTTCTCCCTCAGCCGCCATATCTTTTCGCCCAATAATTTCATACCCTCATGATAGCACACCGTCTTGCTTTTTGCAACGGTTTTTTTTCACGCCTTTTGTAATTCCCCATGCCGCGAGCCATGCAAGCAGCACCGCCGCAACGCCCAAAGCATAAAAAGGAAGGGGAAGCACGAACGCTGCCCATGCGGGAAAACTCGTGAGATACGGGTCCCAAGTCATTTCGGCAACGATCCACGCGATCGCGCCATGAATGAGCCCCGCGGCAAACACGCACACTGCGGCGATCCCGAATCCGAGGTGTAATTTTTTCATGAACATGCTCCTTTTCTTTTTCTTGATTATCGCAGATCGCCGCGGAAAAGACAAGAAAAGAAGTTTGTCAAATGCGCAAAAATGTTGGTCAATTCAGCGCAAGTACTTTTCCAGCCGCACCGTGAGGAAGGCGGCGAGGGCAAGTTTGACAAGATCGGGCAGAATATACGGGGTCACGCAAACCGTGAGCGCATAGCCGACGGTGCAGTGATACATCAGCACGAACCATACCGTGCCGAAGAAATAACAGCCGGCAAGTCCCAATAAATTCCCGAAATAAAAGAGTGCCGTTCTTACCCAAAATTTTTTGACGGGCAAAAGCCGAAAAAGCGCAGGCACGAGCGCGGCAAAGAAAAACCCGAAAATGTAGCCGCCCGTGGGGCCGAAAAGTGCGACGGTGCCGCCCTTGAACCCCGCAAATACGGGGATCCCGATAAGTCCCATGAGGAGATAGACGGCGACGGCGGCCGTCCCCCGCTTCCACCCGAGAAGTCCCCCCACAAGCGCGACGGCCAAGGTCTGCAAGGTAAAGGGAATGGGTCCGACGGGCAGGGAGATCCATGCGCAGACAGTGATGACAGCCACCGCAAGCCCCATGTAGGCCACTTCCCTTGCCGCACTGCGAAATCGTTTTGCCGTGATATTTTTCATAATGACATTATATCATATTTTTTTGAAAAAGACAAGCGAAAAGCGGCGGCGCGGCCTCGTTCCGAGGCCGCGCCGCCACTTCGAACATTAAATTTATAAATATTTCTTCAAGTCATCAACGCGGTCGACAAGCTCCCATGGATAGGCGTCCCGCCCGAAGTGGCCGTAAGAGGAGGTCTGTGCATAAATGGGCGCACGCAAACCGAGCTTTTTGATGATCGCTGCGGGCCGAAGGTCAAATTCCTTCTTCACGACTTCTGCTATTTTGTCGTCGGAGAGCTTTCCCGTGCCGAAGGTGTCCACGAACACGGAGACGGGCCGCGCCACACCGATCGCATAGGCGACTTGCAGTTCCATCTCATCCGCAAGTCCCGCCGCCACCATGTTCTTGCAGATGTACCGCGCCATGTACGCCGCGCTGCGGTCCACTTTGGTGGGGTCCTTGCCCGAGAACGCACCGCCGCCGTGCGGACATCTGCCGCCGTAAGTATCGACGACGATCTTTCTGCCTGTCAACCCGGAATCCCCCTCGGGACCGCCGATCTCGAACCGCCCTGTGGGATTGATGAAATACTTGGTGTTTTCGTCCAAAAGCTCGGCGGGGATCACCGCCTTCGCCACGAGCTCTATCATGTCGCGCTCGATCTGTTCATGCGTCACGTGGGTATTGTGCTGGGCGGAAATGACGACCGCATCCACCCGCACGGGGGTCTTGCCCTCGTATTCGACGGTGACTTGGGTCTTACCGTCGGGACGAAGATAATCGACGACCTTCTCCTTGCGGAGCTGCGCGAGGCGGTAGGCGAGTTTGTGCGCGAGCACAATGGGAAGAGGCATGAGTTCCTCCGTTTCGCGGCAGGCGTAGCCGAACATCATGCCTTGATCGCCCGCGCCAATGAGGTCGCTCTCGTCGCCGCCCGCCCTGTTTTCGAGCGAGCTGTCCACTCCGAGCGCGATGTCGGGCGACTGCGCGTGCACGAGCGCGATGACGTTGCACTTATCGTAGGCAAAGTCCCCCGCGTAATAGCCGATATTTTGAATGACCCTGCGCGC
This sequence comes from uncultured Clostridia bacterium, assembly GCA_947632505.1. Classification (GTDB taxonomy): domain Bacteria; phylum Bacillota; class Clostridia; order Christensenellales; family Borkfalkiaceae; genus Gallimonas. Next base: position 3,845 of record CANRPN010000057.1, read on the forward strand.
GACCGCTTCATAGTCGACGTGTGCGCGGGAAGTGACTTCCCCCGTGATAAAGAGGGTATTATAGGCGGCGCAGCACTCCACCGCCGCGCGGGTAGAGGGGTCCTGTTTTAAGAGTTCGTCCAAAATGCTGTCCGAAATGCAATCGCACACCTTGTCGGGGTGCCCTTCCGTCACGCTCTCGCTCGTAAAAAATCTTCTCATGTTTCTTCCTCGCTGTTGTACCCTATTATTATAGAAAGCATGCGCGGAAAAGTCAACCGAAAACGGGTGCGATCTTTTTTCACTGCGAGGAATGCGTGAGGAGAAGAGGCGGGCGATAGAACGCCGCGGGCGGGGCGCAAATTGCGCCCCGCCCGCGGCGGAAAAACGATTAAATTATTCGTTTGGGTTGCCTTCCATCCACAAAACCATGTCGAGAATTTTGAAAGCGGTATATTTCACGCCATATTTTGCTTGAATATCCGCCATGAGCTTTTTGAACTCTTCCTTGCGGGCAGTGATGATCTCGCAGGTATTTTGCAATAATGTTTCATTCAAAGGAGAATTATTTGTTGTATGAACATTTACCTCATTCAGCCCTTTTAGGTCATATTCATCATAGGCGATCACACAGCCGTAAGTGCCCATGAGAATTTTGCAAAGAAGCAAGCGCGAAGGCTCCCTGGATATGCCGTCCTCCTGCAATACTTTCTTCATCTCCCCTTTCAGAGCATTGTATAATTTCATCACCATTTTGCAATCATAATTTTTTGTCAACGGGTCGATGTTCAAAAGGTCGGAATACGTTTTATCGAAGAGCACGTTGCAGAGCGGAACAAAGAATTTATAGGAGCGGCTGAGAAGCCAACCGCTGCCGCGGAGCATTCCCCAGCTTGCAAGATAGCAGAAAAGATTGAGCGCGAAATAGTTCTTTTCCTCTTTTGTGAGCGCGGGTTTTTGATAGTATTCGTCGAACAAATTCTTGCAGTAGTCATAGGAGCGGAAACGCTCATTTTCGCCTTTGTTCCAATGTTCCATAAATTTCATGCAGTTTTCAGTGAAGTTCATAATATTTCTCCTTATTGTTTATGATTTCGGCGGAGCCGATTTTGCTAAATTTAAGCGGTCGTAGTTATAAGGTTGTAGTTTCTAATTCTCTCTCTGCAAAGTATGATCGTTCTTAATCAACCCCGCCGCGGTCTTTTTATCCCGTAACTTATCGGCGGAAAGATAATATGTATTTTCGTGATAGTTCAAGTTCCAATCATAATATGCTTCGGTATAATACCATCCTTCCGGTTCTTCAAAAATAGCTTCGGACAGGCTTGTACATTCTGTGAATGCTTCTCGTCCGATTACGATACATTTCTTGGGAATTGTAATACTCTGCAAACCTGTACAACCCCCAAACGCATAGGCCCCAATACTTCTTAGACTACTGTCGTTCTCAAAAGAAACGCTTTGTAAATTGATACGGTTGTAAAAACCAGTCAACTCTGTTACACCCTTTGGAATCGTAACGGCTCCCTTGATCCCCAAAGGAACATAAATGATTTTTGTTTTATTTTTGTCATAAACGATTCCATCTTGGCTACTATACCGACTATTCTTCTCTGCAACATCTATTCTTTCTAACTTACTGCAATCATAGAACGTGTTCTCTCCAATTGAGGTCACACTCTCTGGAATGTTAATAGTTCCTTTAATCCCTTCTGGGGCTAAAAGAATTGTTGATTTCATCTTATTGTATAAAACGCCATCTTGACTGCTATATGTAGTGTTGCCAATATCAACAATGAATTCCTCCAACCCGCTACAACCATCGAACGCATCCTCTCCGATCGAGGTCACACCGCTACCAATCATGACAGAAGTCAACCCGCTACACTTATAGAACGCATAGGCTTTAATTTCTTTGATGTCCGAGGGAATCGTTAGATTTTTGACTTCAACACCATTCAAAAACAAATGATGCGCGTAGCAAAGCGGGTTGGAAATGAGTCCCTCAAAAACGATCTTGCACCATGCAGAAAGGTCAGTAATATGCACTTCTTTCAGCCCGCTACAATCCCGGAACGCACTATCTCCAATCTCGGTCACGCTGTCGGGTATATTGATTGAAGTCAACCCGTTGCAACCATAAAACGTATAAGCTGGAATTTTTTCGACATTCTTTCCAAAGGTTACACTGCTTAAATTTTTGCAATTCTTGAAAATGGGATAACCAGACGACCCCGCGCGGGCGCAATTTTCCGCATTCCAAATAACACTTTTGAGTCCGCTACAATCCTCGAACGCATACTCTCCAATCTCGGTCACGCCGCTACCGATCGTGACAGAATTCAATTCGCTACAATCACGGAAAGCCTCATATCCAATCGAGGTCAACTTGCTGTTGTCTCCAAAGGTTACACTTTGCAACCCACTACAATGACGGAACGCATAACCTCCAATCGAGGTCACGCTGTCGGGAATCGTAACGCTCTGCAAACTGCTGCAGCCATAGAACGCAGAACTTCCGATCGAGGTCAAGGACGAAGGCAGAACAACCTTCTGCATGGAATTGCAGTTATAAAAAGCGCTATCTTCGATTTCTTTCAGATTTTCGCACAAATAGAGATTACGGATCATAGACATATCTTTTGCCGCATTTTTCCCTATTCTCGTAACGGGGTAGGAATTATAATATGCAGGCACAACAAGATCCGGCGATGGCATGGAGGACATCGGTGCTATCACGGTTATGGTAACTTCGCCTTTGTTTACTTCGTATTGGCAACCCCAACCCTTATTGACGATATTTTGCCCGTAGATCGCGGAAGGAGCGGAGTAGGTCTCCTCGCCCGTCAGCAGTTTGGTGCAGCCCTTGTCCGCATACCAACCGTCGAAATAGTTTGTGAGATTTGGGTCGGTTGTCGTGTCCGCAGGCTTTGCGGGAAGCGCGATCTTATAGCCTTTTGACTCGCTCGTATAGAGGGTCTCCGTCAAGACATTGTCGATATAGACCTTGACCTCGATCTGCTTCTCGGCGGGCTTTTCGGGCTCCGTGGGTTTGTCGGGCTTCTCTTCGCCGCCTTGCCCTTCGTCGGGCTTCGTTGTTCCACCGCTTCCTTGATTCCCTTGATCGCCGCTTTGGGAGCCGCCGGGCTGTTCGGTCTGCGAGCCGCCGCCCGTGTTTCCGCTGTTTTCCGTTTCCCCGCACGCGGCAAAGCCGAACGCAAGACAAAAAACAGTTACCGACATCATGAACGCAAGCAAAAATTTCTTCATAATAACCTCCTTCGTTTTCTCTATTATATTCTTACTTTTGTAAGAAGTCAAGTATCTTTTCTTACTTTTGTGAGAAAATGGGTACAGGACATGAGGACGGAATTTAAAAATAATTTGAAGTTTTTGCGGCAGGAACGGGGGCTCGGACAAGTGGAACTTGCCAATAAACTCGGGGTGAGCAAGGGCATCATCAGCCTGTGGGAAAACGGGCTTCGGGAACCGAACCTTGCTTCTTTGGTGACGATCGCGCAGTTCTTTCATGTCACTCTCGACGAGCTTGTGGGCATGGAAGAAACAGGCAGTACAACAAAATAAAAACAAGCCGCGGCGGCGGGCAATTTTGCCCGCCGCCGCGGCATTCCATTGACTTTTCTTCGAAAATTTGTTACACTTTCCGCATGGAATGTCATCTTTGCCCCGTAAACTGCGGGGCGGACAGAGATCTTCGCGCGGGACGGTGCGGCGTTACGGGACTGACCGTCGCAAAATACTATCTCCACCCCTTCGAGGAGCCCTGCCTCTCGCCGAACGGCAAGAGCGGTACGGTGTTCTTCGGCGGGTGCAATCTGCGCTGCGTATTCTGCCAAAACTACGAGGTGAGCAGAGCGGAGCGCGGCAAAGCGGTCACTCCCCAAGAACTTGCGGAAATCTTCAAAGAAGTGGAAGAAATGGGCGCGGAGAACCTCGATCTCGTCACGCCCGATCACATTTCCCCCCTTATTGCCGAAGCGCTCTCCCTTTACAAGCCGCATATTCCCGTTGTGTACAATTCAAACGGGTATTGCCTCCCCTCCGCGCTTGAAGCGATCGACCCATTTATCGACGTGTATCTACCCGACTTCAAATTTTTCTCACCCGCGCTTGCAAAACGATACACGGGAAGAGCGGACTATGGCGAAGTGGCGCAGGCCGCCCTCTCCTTTATGGCGAAAAAGCCCATCGTTTGGAGCGGGGACGGCAAACTTCTCTCGGGAATCCTCGCGCGGCACCTTGTTCTGCCCATGTGCACGTCCGATTCCCTGCATATCCTCGATCTTTTGAAAGAAATTCTGCCTGCGGGCGCGCCTGTCTCCCTCATGCGGCAATACACGCCGATGGGCGACATCGCGGGCTTCCCCGAGCTGAACCGAAGAGTGACTTCCCGCGAATATCGCCGCGTGGTCGATCACGCCCTTTCGCTCGGCTTTTCACCCCTCTACGCGCAGGAGAAGGACAGCGCGGAGAAAAATTTTATCCCCGATTGGGACTTCTGACCGAAAAAATACAGGCGCGGCGGCGGGCAATTTTGCCCGCCGCCGCGGCTGCTTCTCTCCCCTCTTATGCCGCAAGCGGGATCGGAGCCGATGCATGCGACGGAAGTTTTTTGCGCATGACCCCCGCAAGCATGATCGCCGAGACCGCCGCCGTGAGCATTTCGGCAATGGGGAACGCCCACCAAACGAGTTCGGCCGCGTTCGGCGCGAGCGTAAACAGCCACACAACAGGAAAGACGAACACTGCGAGCCGCAGGCAGGAGATGAGAAGCGGATAGAGCGCGTATCCGAGCGCTTGCAGCACACCCTGCACGGCGATGCTCAGCCCCATAAACACATATCCGATACTTGCGATCCGCACGGCGAGCGCGACGGTGCGGATGAGCGCTTCCCCGCTCTCCCCGCTCGCCATGCCGAAGAGCTGCGCCATGGGACCCGCAAGCGTTTCATACAGCGCGGTGATGACCGCCGCCGCGATGAGGGTAATTACGATCCCCCACTTGATACATGCGCGGGAACGCTCCCCGTCCCCGAGCCCGTAGTTATAGGAGAGGACGGAGATAATGGTATTGGAGAGTCCGAAACAGGCGAACAGCGCGAGCTGCATGATCTTATAGTACACGCCGAAACTCCCTTGCAGGAGGGAGGCGTTTTCCGCCGTGCCGAGAATGAGGTTGACGCCGAGCATCATCACCGAGAGCATTCCCTGCATGAGCGCCGCCGAGAGCCCGATGTGATAGATCTCCTTGATGATTTTCCCGCTCGGAACGAGCGCTTTCACGCTGTTCCCCAGCTCTTTGTTGGCGCAATAGTGAAAGAGCATGGCGACCAAAAGAGACAAAATCTGTCCGATGACCGTCGCCCACGCCGCGCCCGCAACGCCCATCCGAAGGGGATAGATGAACACATAGTCGAGCAAAATGTTTGCCGCCGCGCCCGAAATTTGGGAGATCGTGGAAAACATCGTCTTGCCCGTGCTCTGTAAAAAGCGTTCGTAGACCGTAAATCCGATCGCGCCGAAGGAGAGACAGCAGCAGATCATGAGATATTCCGCCCCCATTTCGGCGACCCGTTCATCTCCGCGCGCCTGCATGGCGATGAAAGGCTTTGCGCCGAACAGTCCGAACAGAAGAAAGACGAGATAGATGACGGCTCCCAAAAAAATGCCGTTGCCCACCGTTCTGTCCGCCTTTTCGCGGTCGTGTTCGCCGAGGGACTTGGAGAGCAGCGCGTTCAGCCCGACGCCCGTTCCCACGCCGACGGCGATGATCAAAAGCTGGACGGGAAAGGCATAGGTGAGCGCGAGATTGCCCAAAGCACCCTCCTCGCCCATGTTGATGACGAACGCCGTGTCCACAATGTTGTAGACGGCTTGCAGAATCATGGAGACGATCATGGGAAGTCCCATTCCGAGGATGAGCCTGCCGACGGGCGCCGACGACATCTTGTTTTGTTTGATTTCCTTCATAAAGCACCTCTTTTTGCACAAAAAAAGAGCGCAAACCCAACCGGATTTACGCCCTTCAAAGCTACACATTGTACGAACATTATATGAAATTTTTCGGAAAAAGTCAACCGAAAACCGTCCTGCCGCCGCGAAATTTTTTGTTGAATTTTTTCCCTGTTATCAATTTATTTCATTGCGATCCATACATAAAACCATAGTCGGCTTTATGATTTTCCCTTACCGTTACAAGATTTTCATGCGTCAAAATCCCACTTTCAAATGCTTCTTTCAAAGAATAAAATTTATCGCTCTGCCAGACGGTGAGCGGGAATGCGGCATAATTGTAATGAAAATCCACGCCGTCCACCGTTTCTTCTCCTATTGCTCCGACCGCACCGCCGCTTATCAGCAGAACAACGTGAACGCCGTCAAATTCACCGTAACACTTGACTGTTACTTTTTCCTTTGCTCCGATTTGATTTTTCCATTCGTCGCCTATTCTGTCATGAATGCGATTTACCGTTTCTTGTTCCATACAACCGGCTAATACCAATAGCATCATGCAACTCAACGCCGCGGAAACAAAAACCATAAAAATTTTCTTCATAATTTTTTCCTATGAAATGTTTTTCACCCAAATGCAAATGGCGGCGGTCGAAAATTCATAAAATGTTATCCCGCCGATCTCATATTCCGGCTCGATCAGAATATCGTAACCAAAATAGTGGTCCCCAATTCCAACGGCGATATTTCCACGATAAGTTCCGTAATAGTCATCAAGGTCTATATAGTCCAACTCCAATTCTGGCATTTCCATCACGTCGATCAAATATGTTATCTTGATCTGTTTTTCCGTTTCTTCATCCAAAAATTCGGGATTTTTCGGGTTCGGAACGTAGCCCTCATCGTAGATTTTATTGCGAGCGGAATGATAATAATAGGCGATGTCCCGTAGATCCTCCGAGTTGATCAAACCGTTTTCATAAGCCTCCTCGACCGAATAAAGCTGCCCCTGGGAAACGTACTCTTCCTTTTTTTCGCCGTCGATCTGCACGCGACCGCACCCGCATAGCGCTGCCGAGAGAAGAACCGCGCCCGCTGATACGAATACAAGAATTTTTATTTTTTTCATCGTACATCTCCTTTACTTTATTTCACCGTGACCTTCCCGCTCTCGTCTACAATGACGCAGTAAGTCACAAAAGTCAAAGCTCGCGATTTTTTCCTCATAAACCTCCTACTGATATGACGTTTGAAACTGCAAATTTACTCAC
>CANRPN010000058.1 GCA_947632505.1 uncultured Clostridia bacterium
CAGGTTTTTATCGAATTTCACATTGCATAAATGCAAAAGATTGTCCGAAAAATTTAAGTGTTGCAGTTTTTTTCGGTTTCGAAAATTGGCAAAAATCCCCTGATTTTTCCGCAAAAATCCTCAAAATATCGCAGTTTTGAACAAAAATGTATAATTTGCCCTTATGAGGGTATTGATTTTAATTATACATTAAAATCTATAAATTATCATTCTTTTGCTTGACAAGTCAAAAAGGGCGCGGCTATAATAGAAATGTAGAATTATCTTTTTATAAGGAGAAGCATCATGAAGCGTAAATTGATGGTTTTCTTGTCGATGTTTTTCGCTGTGACCCTTTCGGTCGGCATCATGGCTGCCTGCAAAGAGAATGAGGAGCCGCCGGCCATTGTCGAAGGGCCCGAAACCGGCGTGTACTACTATGACGCCGAGGGAAGCGAATATACCATTTCCCTGCACGACGGAAACAAAATCGATTTGTCTGTCAGAGACCTGAAAGTATCGGGTACTTACACCCTCGGCGAGGATGCGAATTTCTCTCTCAACTTCGGAGAAACGACGCTCCCCGTGAGCGCATCTTACGCCGACGAAGTGATTACATTGACGTATGAGAATGCGTCGATGCGCTTTTTGCGGAAGATCGATTACACCGTATCTTTCGATGCGGCAGGCGGCAGCACGGTGGAAAGCGCCACAGTGCTGAACGGGAAAACGGTTTCCAAACCGGAGGACCCCACCCGCAGCGGCTATGAATTTGTAGGCTGGTATGAGGATACTCTGTTTACCAAGCCGTTTGCATTCGGGACGCAGATTGTCGGCTCCGACCTCACGCTTCATGCGCAATGGGCGGAGCTCATTCCCGGGCAGGAAGAATTTTCCATTGCCTTTGATTTGAATTATGCCGATGCGCCCGCATCTCCCGCAAGCATTCCGACCATCGGCGGCAAACTGTACGGCGTCACCTATCCGACGCGCAGCGGCCACACTTTTGCGGGCTGGGGCGTGAGTATGTACGAAGATCCCGCGCGTCTCACCACGGTATGGACGCCCGATATGAAGTTTGCGGAGAGCACCACGCTGTATGCGATCTGGGTGGAGAACGGCTCGGCGGGGAAACTTGCTTCTCCTGTTGTCAGTGTTTCGGCGGACCGGATCGGCTGGGAGCCTGTTTCGGGCGCCGGCAGTTATTCGGTGGATATCATCGCCCCCGACGGAACCAATCTCACCGACGGCAGAACGGAATCCTCGGCATCGTTTGCCTTTGACTTCGGCAACTATGCGCCCGGCGACTATGTCATCAAAGTTACTGCCAAGGGGAGCGGCGTCACCGATTCCGAGCCCACCGTGAGATATTTCAAGAATAAGGCGCTCGCACGTGTTTCCCGTTTCAATGTTGTGGAACCCGGAACGTTGCTTTTCAACGGTGTTGAGCACGCCCAGCACTACTACATTACCGTGGATTGCGGCAATCCTTCCCACAATCACACGATGTACGATAACAACAACTCGACCAATTTCAACTTTACCAACTGCGCGATGCAGCCGGGCGGGATCAAATTCAAGATCACGGCGACGGCGGACGGCTATGCCTCCTCCGAATCGCGGGAGTTTGTCTATAACCGTCTGCTCGGCGGAGTAGAGGGCTTCTATCTCGACGAAAAAACACAGACCCTCACCTGGGACGCCGTGAAGGATGCGACGGACTATGTTGTCACCGTCCATTGCGAGAATCCTCTGCACGTTCACGAACCCGTTGAGGTTGCGACCAATAAATATGATTTGAAAGAATGCGCGGGAGAGATCGCGGTGAGCGTCTATCCCAAGACGAAAGGTTACAACAGCCCCGCCGCTGAATCGTATACATATCAAAAGACCGTTTTGGCCACCCCGGGCGATTTCCGTATCGTGGGCAGCGTTCTTTCTTGGACGGAGGTCGCAGGGGCCGCTTCCTACTCCGTAAAGATCGACGGCAAGGAATTTACCGCGCGGGAAAATCATCTCGACCTCTCGTCTCTGAGCGGCATTACATGGATCGCCGTAGAGGACTATCGGCTGAGCGTTTGCGCCGTCGGTACCGACTACACGCAAAACTCTGTTTGGAGTGACGAGTTCGACGTCCGCTATGCAGCCCTTTATGGGACGATGAGCTATTCTGCCAACCGCCTCACCTGGCGGCGGGTCGTCGGCGCGGAGTTCTATGAAGTCCGTGTCAACGAGGGCGAAATCAAGGAGATCGACGGCGGTCTCAACTATGCGGACATCGTTTTGACGCAGCCCGGCGTCAACCATCTGTCGGTCCGCTATTTCGACGGTGATCTCTATTCCGATTGGGTCACGCTCGATGTGGTTGCGCACACTGTTTCCTTTGATGCGCGTTCCGGCGAGGGGAGGGATTCCCTCTATGTCGCAGTCGGCGATGAGCTGGTTCTGCCTGACACCACGCGTACGGGCTATACTTTCTCCGGATGGTACAATGCACCGGGCGGCGCACAGGGCAATGCGGCGCAGTTCAATGACAAGAAGTTCACCGGGAGCGGCGACGTCATTCTCTATGCCGATTGGACGGCTTTGAAATATCATGTCAACTATGATTTCGGGGATTACAGTGCAGGCGGCGGCCTCACGGGCGGCGATGTGACGTACGGGTCCAACTTTGCGCTCGATGTTCCCGTCACGCAGGACGGTTCCGTGGCGTTTGCGGGCTGGTACAGTATGCCCAACGGCGGCGGCAAGCAGTATACCGACGAGACCGGCAAGAGCGTGCTGCCCTGGGATGTTGCCGAAGACAATGTCACGCTCTATGCATATTGGGCGCAGGCGTTTGAATATCTGCTGCAAAACAACAACACCTATTCCGTTACGAAGGGCCCCGGCATTTCGCTCTTGAAGGAAGTCACCATTCCCAAGGAGCACACCGATCCCTCCACGAGTTTGACGGCGGCCGTCACCTATATCGAAGGGAACGCATTCTATAATGTAACAACGCTGGTAAAGATCAGCTTCTATAACACGGTCACGGGGATCGGCGTAGGCGCATTCAAGGGCTGTTCCGCGCTCGAATCCATCAACGTTCTCGACGGCGGGAACCAAGAAGCGGTTTACCGTTCTTCGGACGGCGTGCTCATCCATTCCACCACGTCGGAGGAGACACAGACGGGGCAGACTTCCATTGAAATCTATCCCGCGGCCAAGCAGGGTGAATACACCATTCCGAGTTATGTCAATACCATTCCTACGGAGGCCTTTGCAAAGACGCTCATCACGTCCGTGAGGATCCCCGCGAGCGTCACATCCATCGGGCTGCGCGCGTTCTCCTCTTGCGGGCGGTTGCAGTCGGTGATCTTTGACACGGTGGGCCCCGTAACCGACGAGGATGAGCCGGATGCGACCCGGGTGCTTCCCGTCGTGCTCTCCAAGAGTGCGTTTGAAAAGTGCAATGCGCTCACTTATATCAACATTCCCGCGCGGGCCATGTTTGCGGACGGCGCAGACTTTGACAGCGTTCTTACCGGTTGCACATCTCTCACCGAATTGCATATCGAAGAATCGCATCCCGATTACGCCCTGGTAGACGGCATGGTGACAGACAAGGAGATGTCCACCATTCTCTACTGCCCGAAAGGACGGAGCGGAGTGATCGACTTCAACAGCTCTTTGGACGAAAACTACGTCAAGATCAGAAAGATCGGCGGAAACGCGTTCATGAGATGCACCAAGATCACGGAAGTATATTTCCCGAGCTACTTGCAGGAGATCGAGGACGGAAAGACCTCTTCGAGTGCGTTCTACGGTTGCAGTTCGCTTACGAAAGTGGTATTCGCGGGTCCTTCCGGCAGTGGGTTAAGGATCGGCAATTACTCATTCCAGTCTCTCACGAAGCTCAAATCGGTCGTGTTCGAAGAGGGCAGTAAGGTATCGCAAATCGGCGTTTGGGCGTTCTACGGCTGCACCGGGCTGACGGAATTTACCATTCCCGCCACGGTGGAAAAGATCGAGCAGGGTGCGTTTATGGGCTGCACCAATCTCGAAACGCTGACGTTCGGCGCGCTTGACGACACCGTGGGAGCCGCAGAATCGCTCACTTTCGGCAATCAGGTATTCCAGCGCTGCGCCAAGCTGAAAGAGGTTCGCCTTCCCGCCAACCTCGAAGATTTCCCGTCTAATGCGTTCACGGGCTGCACCAGTTTGGAACATATCTACGTTTCGCCGGACAACGAACACCTGAAAGACGAGGACGGCGTTCTCTACAATAAAGATCTCACCAAGATCATGTTCTATCCTTACGGCTTGCAAGGCGACTATGAGCTTCCCGACAGCGTGGTGGAGATCCAGGCGAGCGTGTTTGATGAGCGCAAGGGGCTCACGGGTATTTCGATCGGCCCCAACGTTACCACCATCGGCAACAATGCGTTTGAGGACTGCACCAATCTGACGAAAGTCGTGTTCAGAAGCACTTTGAAGGACGGCTCCCCGGTTGAAGAGAAGGAGCTTACCATCGGTTCGCGCGCCTTCTCGAACACCGCGGCTGATATTTCGTTGCCTTCGCGCACGGTCTCCATCGGCAACTATGCGTTCGAAGGTAGCGCGATCACGAGCGTTACGATCCCCGCAGGGATCACCTCGCTCGGCACCAACTTGTTCGACAGTTGCACATACTTGACAAATGTCACGTTGGAATCGGGTGTTAAAGAAATTTCCGAATCCATGTTCACCCAGAGCGGTATCACCGAGATCTTCATTCCCAACACGGTGACAAAGATCGGCAGGAGCGCGTTCGGTATGTGCAATTTCCTGCGCAAAATTACCTTCGAATCGGGCGGAACAGAGCCGCTTGCAATCGGCACCGATCCTCTCAGCGGCGGAAGCGTATTCACGTCCACTCCCATTGAGGAATTTACCTTCCCCGCACGTACCAATTTCCTCGGCAGTCACCTGTTCACCTATTGCGGGCTGCTGAAAAAGGTCACTTTTGAAGAGGGTTGCAAAGTCGAATCGTTCGGCACCAACTTCTTCCTCGATTGCAAGAGCTTGGAAGAGGTCTTTATCCCCAAGACCGTGACAAAGATTTACAGTGGCGCGTTCTCAGGGCTCACCTCGCTCAAAAAGATCACGTTCGAGCCGGGCGGCACCGAGCCGTTGATCATCGACTACAACGAGAACATGTCCACCCATAAAGAGAGCACTAACAACTTCGGTTTCCTCGGCGCCGGGCTCCACGGCGACGCGCCGAATAAACTTGAAAAAGTAGAATTCCCCGCCCGCCTCGTGAAATTGGGTTTATACGATTTCTCAGCCGGCTCTGCTTCCTATGCGGACAACAAGTATGCAAAGATCGGAAGTGTCAGTTTTGCCGAGAGGACGACAGACGCCGAGAAAGCGTTGGATCCGCTCACGATCGGCAACGACTTCGGGAAATATGCAACGATCGGCAATATCACGTTGCCCTCCTATTTGAGCACCATCGGCAACTACTTCATGAGGGGCGCTTCGGGCGTTACGCAGTTGGAAGTTCCAGAAGGCGTCACGGAGATCGGCACCTACTTCTTCAATGACTGCACCGCTCTGCAATCGCTCACCACGCCTGCGTCTTTGGCGAAGATCGGCACCAATTTCCTCGACGGCTGCTTGGGACTTACCACACTCACGCTCAAAGGTAAATTTGAAGTCGGGAGCGGCTTCCTCTCCGAGTGTACGTCCTTGGAAACCATCAATGTAACGGAAGATACGCCCATCAAGATACAAGACGGCATCCTCTACCTGCTCAACGATGACAAGGAACCCGAAAAATTGATGTTCGTACTCAATTCCGTAGAGGAGACCGTGCACATCCCGAACACGGTCACCGAGGTCAACGCCGGCGCGTTCTACAAGAACACCGTTGTAAAACACGTAATATTTGACCCCGACGGCACGGCGGAACTCACCATCGGCGGCACGGGTAGCACCACCTCCGCGTTCGGCTATTCCGTGATTGAGAGCATTGTCCTGCCTGCGCGTTTGGGGGCGATCCCGAACTATCTCTTCTATCATTGCGAGCAGCTCACGTCCGTGACGTTTGGAGAGGGCGAGGATAAGTTGACTTCGATCGGCAATTACGCGTTCCAGTACACCGCGCTGCAATCGATCGTCATTCCCGACAGTGTAACGACGTTCTCCGGATCGTCCTATTCCAACTCCGTGTTCGGTCACTGCGAAGCGCTTGAAAGCGTTACCCTCCCCGCAAAACTCAACAAGTCTTTCAATGTCCTGTACTTATTTGCCTATTGCACCGGCTTGAAAGAAGTCAAGATTGCGGAGGATGCGGAGAATTTCTCCACAAAGGACGGCGTCCTGTTCGATAAGAGCGGCGAAAAGTTGCTTATGTATCCTGCCGGGAAAACCGAGAAAGAATACACCATCCCGGAAGGAACCAAGACAATCGGCGCCAACGCTTTCTCTCTCCGCACGAGCGCGCCTTCAACTTCCGGCGCGGGAACCGGCACGGGGAACACCTATCTGAATCAACTGACCGTGGCAAGCACCGTCACCTCGATTGAAAACTATGCGTTTTGCGATATGCCGAACCTGCTTACGATCGAGTTCGTGGGCGGCGGGCAGGCAGCCCTGAGGATCCCCGGCAACGCCGTATTTGCAAACAACGCAAGCCTTATCATGGTGACGTTGCCCACCCGTTTGGTGGAGAACAGCAGTACGGCCGGCAGCGGAACGTATATGTTTGCTTATACGCCCCATCTTTCAAGGGTGGTTTTCGAAAACGATAAGGTGAATGCGAAGATCCTCTTCGGGCAGTACGCATTTTTGGCGTCCGGAATCACAAACTTCACTGTTCCGGATGGGGTGCAAACGTTCGCGGTCCCCGCTACCAGCACCACTTCGACCTATTTCTTCCGAGATAGCATGATCGAGACGGTCACTCTTTCGAGTCAGTTTACCACGATCAACCGTTACGCTTTCTCGGATACCGATCATTTGCAGACGGTAGACACGGCAAAGGCAACGAAGTTGGACTCGATCGGGCAAAACGCCTTTTATGGCAGCGCGATCACCGCGTTCAATGTTCCCGCAAGCGTAACGAAGATCGACAACAGCGCTTTCTATAGCGCATCTTTGACGAACTTCGTGCTTCCCGCAACCGTTACAACGGTGGGCACGGGCGTATTCTATGGATGCAAGCAGCTCGTAAGCATCTCCCTGCCCGAGAACATGAAGGAGATTCCCACGAACTTCTTCTCCGGCTCCTCTTCGCTTACTTCGGTGCGCCTGCCCTCCAATATCACGTCGATCGGCAATTATGCCTTCAACGGGTCGGCTATCACGAGTATCGACATTCCCGCATCGGTAAAGACGATCGGCACCAACGCATTTATAAACTGCAAGGGACTTACGGAGATCAAGTTGCCCGACGCTCTTACGAGCATCGGTGAGAATGCGTTCAAAGGCTGTGAAAATCTTGTGTCCGTCGAACTGCCCGATAACCTGCAAACGATCGGAAATAGCGCATTCCAAGACACGGCGATCACGTCCTTCGTCATTCCCGCTTCCCTCACGAGCATCGGCAACAACGCATTCAACGGATGCACGACGCTCAAAGAACTCACGTTTGAACCGAACGGCACGAACGAACTCAACATCGGTCAAAGCGCCTTTGCAGGAACGGGGATCACCTTCCTCTCCATTCCGAACCGCGTCACCGTCATTCAGAGCAAAGCGTTCCAGAATGCGACCGCGTTGGAAACCGTCGTGTTCGAAAACGGCTCGAAGCCGCTCGACTTCAACAACGGCACCGCGGCTTCTACCGTTGGCAAGGGAACGAGCATTTTCGACGGCTGCGTAGCGCTCACAAGCGTATCGTTCAACAACCGCGTCACCTACATTGCCGATAACATGTTCTCCGGCTGTACGGAACTCAAAGAGATCATCATTCCTTCCACGGTCACGAAGATCGGCGCGAACGCGTTTATGGGAGATACCTCTTTGACTACGGTCAATTTGGAAAGCGGGCTTGAAGATATCGGCGCGAATGCGTTCGACGGCGACTCCATGTTGGAGAACATCGAAATTCCCGATACCGTTACGAACATTGGCGAGAATGCGTTCAACGGTGTGAAGAACTTTAAGGTCTCCGCAAGCAGCAGCTCCTACACTATGTATCAAGGCATCTTGTTCGACTTTGGTCAGACTACCGTTCTCTATGTCCCTACAAATCTTACAGGAACGGTCACTCTTCCCGAAACTGTGTTCGAACTTGGCAAAGGCGCGTTTGCTAATAGCAAAGTCACCGAAGTTGTTCTTCCCGAATACCTGACGGCGATTCCCGACGAGGCGTTCAAGGGCTCTGCGATCCAAAAAATCACGTTCGGCTCCGCGCTCATTTCGATCGGCGCAAGCGCATTTGAAGATTGCAAGGCTCTAACGACTGTCGACTTCGGCAACTGCGAACTTGCCACCATCGGCGACAACGCGTTCAAGAACTGCTCTGCGCTTACATCGCTCGCTTTGCCCGAAACGCTCACTTCGATCGGCGCAAGCGCATTTGTCGGGAGCGCGCTCACGACGTTCAACATCGGCGAACAGCTCACTTCGATCGGCGCGAATGCGTTCGACGGCGTCTCCACGCTCACTTCGGTCACCTATACAGCGGGCGGCAGAGCGAGATTGACGATCGGCGAATATGCTTTTGCAAACAGCGGGCTTGTCTCGATTGCGCTTCCCGCCCGCATTCGGTGCTATGTGGTGCAAGTCAGCACTACGACGTATGAAGCCCATATTGCCGTCGGCAATTATGCGTTCTATAACTGCGCGGAACTGACATCCGTGACGTTTGAAAAACCCGAGGAACCTCTCCAAGGCTATCTCACGTTTGGCGACTACGCATTCGCAAAATGCTCCGCGCTTAAAGAGATTGAGTTCCCGGATTATCTCGGAAATCTGATCTATGCTCCCGGTGGCTATATTCTCGAAACGATTCCCGCACTCGGCGCACACGCGTTTGAGGATTGCGTATTGCTTACCGAGGTCACGTTTAAGGCGAACGACGCGGGTTCCATCGTATTCGGCGAAAGCCTGTTCAAAGGTTGCGTCATGCTCAACACCGTAAACCTGCCCGAAAATGTCACAGAGATCTCCGCGGGAATGTTCGAAAACAGCGGCATTTCCACGCTCGTTTTGCCCGCTTCCGTGAAGGCGATCGGCGCAAGAGCGTTCGCGGGTTGCAAGCAGCTGACTACCCTCACAATCCCCGCTGCGGTGGAAGTCGTCGGCGCCGAAGTCTTTGAAGGTTGGACGGAGACCCAGAGCGTTCTCGTCGTCGGCAAGACGGAGAATGCGCTTCCTCCCGACTGGGATGCGAATTGGAAAGGCACGGGTACGCCCGCAGTGACTTGGAACGCTGCGGAGTAAATCTCCACCGTTTCGGTAATCTCACATGAATGCCGCCGGCCTCTTTTGGTCGGCGGTATCATTTTTCCGATAATACTGTGAAAAATAGGTTAAATTTGCGCAAAAATTTCTCTTTTTTTCATATCAAGCGTGATTTTGTTGACACGTTGTTGCAAAATTATTATAATAATAGGGAATAGGTATAAAAATCTGTTGCGCAATGCGCGACAAAGGAGAAACAATCATGAACGGCAAAAAAACTTTCAAAAAATTCTATCACCGTCTCGCATTGGAGGGCGTTCTCAAAGCATTTATGTGGGCGCTCGTCATTGCATTTGCCGCATGCTTTGTCATTTCGTTTGTATCGTGGTTCTTCCCCTTTAACGGACTGTGGCTGGCAATCGCGGTTTGGGGAGCCTTTACATGCGGTTTTACCGTTCTGTTCTATTTTCTGCGCTTCCGTCCCACGGCACAGGGAATTGCCCGCCGTGTGGATTCGTTGGGGCTGGAAGAGCGGCTCATCACCATGGCAGAGCTTGAAAATGATGAATCCTACATTGCTCTCCGCCAGCGCGAGGACGCGCAAGCGCACATTTCGGCCTTTGACACAAAGGCGATCAAGATTTCCGTTTCGCTCGTGCTGCTGGTCGTCGCATGCGGAATGGGCGTCCTCGGCATCGGTATGGCGACGGTGGAGACGCTCAGCCAAAACGGGATCACCAAGGGCGGCGCGGACATCATTGAGGAGTTGCTTCCGCCCGAACCCGAGGTCTATTACAGCGTGAGTTATCTCGTCGAAGGCGAGGGATACATCGAGGGCGAAGCCGAACAGATGGTGCTTGCAGGCGGCGATACTACGATGGTCGTCGCGATTCCCGAAGAAGGTTGGGCATTTGTGAATTGGCAAGAGGACGAAGTAGAAAACCCCGTCCGCACGGATAAGGACATCCGGCAAGAGATGATCTTTACCGCGGTTTTTGCGGAACTCGGAGACGGCGAAAACGGGAACGGCGATGAAGAGGGCGAGGAGAGCGATGCGCCCAGCGATCAACCCAACCCCTCCGAAGGAGAGGGGGAAGGAAGCGGGAGCCAACCGTCCGACCCTTCTGACCAAAATTCGCCGAGCGACGGCGCAGGCGGTAATTCGGATAACAACGACAACATCATCGACGGAGCATCCGACCGGAAAGACTTCATGGATAAAGAAGGCCAGCTGGACGATTTGGCAAGCGACGGCAACATCTCCGACGGGGATAAGGATATTCTCGGCGGCTACATGGGAACACTTTGATTGAAAAATAATAAAAGGCAGGAGAGAAGGAAAAATGATCACGGAACAAAACATAGGGAAGTTCAGCGAGCAGTGCAAGAA
>CANRPN010000059.1 GCA_947632505.1 uncultured Clostridia bacterium
CAATTCTTCGAGATAGTACTCCAAAAGTTCGATGAGATACTGTAAGATCCATTCTGCCGACTTGTCCATTGCTTCCCCCGTAACTAAAAATATTGTATCATTTTAGCAAACTGAAAATTTCCAAAATTTGGAAATTTTCAGTTATGTCAGAAGGAAACTAATGAAAACCCGAAAGGATTACTCGCGAGTTCTATCCCTAAGGGGTATATTCGACTCCATAAAGATATTCTTCGTTGGAAAAATGGTGAAGTATTTGCGTAAATGCAGAATGTCCTTTTCATTATAGCCGTTCAGACCGCGTAATTCACGAATAATTAATAGTTCCAGGGGTTTTGATCTGAATAAATAGGAAACTGAAAAATATACAGAGCAAAGCCTTTTCTATCTCTTTCCAATGGGAAAACACGCTCCCTGATCACAGCTTTTCCTTGTCTTTCCCTTCCTGCGCAGCTTCTTTACATCTAGACTTCCGTTTGAACTACTTTTCATCTCTCCCGTTGCACTTGTTAGTAATAATTAACCTTCAAAAATCAAAACCACCAGTTCATTGGTGGTTTTGATTAGCATGAAAAGTAAAAAACCGATTTTAAATGCGAGAACGATGCGGAATATTTTTCATCTCACAGTATCGTGCCGCGCTTGAATTGTCGTTGCAGATAATTGTAAGATCTTCGCATCCGCTGAAAATACCCCAACCGAATTCCACAACTGAGTCGGGGATGATTACTGTTCTCAATCCGGTACATCCCCTGAATGCGGTATCGTCGATTTTTACCACCGATTCAGGCAACACAATTTTTCTTAAAGAACTACACGAGTAAAATGCACCTTCGCCTATCTCGCATACGCTATCCGGAATTTCGATTTCTTCTAGAAGATTACATTCGCAGAACGCCCAGTCAGAAATAACCGCCACGGAATCGGGGATCGTAAACGATGTACGGTCGGCTTTGGCGGGATAGCAGATGAGGTTCGACTTGTTCTTATTGAGCAATATTCCATTGAGCGACTTAAAGTATCTGTTGTGTATATCAACATTGATACATTCAAGGTTGCTACAACCTCTGAACGGTCCCGCACCGATCGTTTGCACAGAACGAGGAATCTCGATTGAGTGCAAACTTTTACAGTCCTTGAAAGCATACTTGCCTATCTTGGTGAGCCTGTCTTTTAGCAAAACGTTTTCTAAACTAAGGCAACCGTTGAACACCATATCGTCGAGTTTCGTAACCAATGCCGGGATGTCGATCTCCACTAGATTAGAGCAATCGGCAAACGAACTTTCGCCCAGGATATTTAATTTCGAAGGCAACTTGATATGACCTAATGCTTTGCAACTGTTGAACACGCCACCGTAGATCTCACTGATACCATCGCTGAGTTTTACCGAGGAGAGCGAGGCACAGTTTTCGAAAGCGCGCTCGCCCAGCTCCAAATCGTCGTTAGCGGTGATCACCGATGTAAGAGAGATGCAATCGCGGAAAGCGCTTTCGCCTACTTTCTTTACCGAAGAAGGAAGAAGAAGACGCTCGAGCGATTTACATCCCCTGCATGCCTCTTTTTCGATCGCGCGCACTTGTTCGCCGATTTCCAAATGTTCAAGCTTTTCACAGTTCTTGAATGCGCCATTCCCCACAGTATGTACGTTCTCAGGAACTTTCAACTCGCGGCTACCGTCCTTGCAAGCGACGAGCACGCCGTTCTCTACAGTGAGGCTTCTCATGGTTTCGATAGGCAAACCTTCACACAGTTTCATCACGTACTTTTCCAGATCGTCGCTCACCGCACCCTTAACATGTTGAAGATTTTCCAAAATCATTTTCAATGCAGGAGGGATCTCTACGTCATCTCTCAGATATACGGGATAAATTTTCTTATTGTTTTTGAATGCTGTGATTATTTCCATACCACAGTATTTGGAGTTCATAGAAAAATCGGAAATAAAGACCAAAAATGCACTGCACGCTTCGATCCTTGTTCTCAATTCCGCACGAAAGTCCTCACCTATTTCCATGGTATCGTCATACCAGAACCGAAACTTTTCGCGTTCAATAATTTTCAAAACACTGCAAACCTGTGCCGTATCTCTATGAGAATAGCTTACAAAGATGTACGGTTCGGTACCGTCATACGCTGTAAGCGTCGTCGCCATTATGCGTTCCGCTTCCGCTATACTTTGTCTTTCCGCTGTATTTTCCATAATTCCTCCAATTTATTGTTAAACTACACAAATAAAATTTCCACGAGATTTAGCATTCCAAGCGCGGTACACAGAGTGGGGACGGCAACGGTTATACCGATCTTGAGGAAGTCGAAGTAGCCGAACTTATGGCCGTGTTCGTTGAGAATGGAACTCCACATTATGCCAGCGAGCGCCCCGATAGGTGTAAGAAAAGCACCTATATTCGAGCCGATGATCGTGGCAAAGACAGCCGGAAGGTTTGCCACACCCGTCGATGATATGATCGATGAGAACAGTACGCTCATCGGTATGTTGTTGATGAGGTTTGCCGATAGGAAAGAAGTTAAGCCGTATTTCCAGATCGACGCTTCTGTACCCAAAAAATCGCCGATCGCGCGGGTGACGCCGTTTTCCGTCAACACAAGGATCATTACAAACATCGAAAGCACGAAAGGTATCAGTTGGAAAGGAGCGCGTTTGAAACAGCGGATAAGTTCCTGAGGTACAGTTCTGCGAACAAGCGCTGTTAACAGAACAAACAAACACAAGCTTCCCACCGACGCAACCGATACCACCCACATTTCCATCCCAATATATGAGCCGATTGCCAGCAGTAACGTGCAAACCGCAAGATGAATGATCCCTACCCAAAGCAAAAATTTATCTTTTATGACGACGTTCTCCGCCTCGCCTTCTATCGGCTTTTTAAGCTGCTTCCGGTACATCAAGTATAGTGCACCGAAAGCAACTGTTCCTGCAACCAATGTGGGCAAGATGCTGTATTTTAGATAGGATAAGAACGTGATCCCATATGCGGTAGCAAGATAGATATTGGTGGGATTACCGATGATGAGAGCCATGCTCCACGTGTTGGCGGCAACAAACTCCGCTGCCAAATAGGGCGTTGGATTGATCCCGGCGTTCTTCGCGAAATAACATATAAAAGGTGTAAACGACAGAATGATTATGTCGTTAGAGGTAAACACGGTAAGCACGGACACGATAATGTAAAGATAAAGAAAAAGCTTGACTTGGCCTGTACGTGCCCTTTTCAGTGTGATGCTTGCAAGGTAACGGAAGAATTGCAATTCATCAAGGAAAATCGACAAGATCGTCATCGAGATAAACAGCAGCAATATCTTGATCGGATTAATCTCGGTGTCGGCAATGAGTGCCTTGCCGATGGCATTCATATCCGCTCTTCCTACAATTAGTATGGCAATGGCCCCCACAAGAGTGATCACCCAGTAAGAATTCACTTTTATCTTACCCAACTTGATCGTAGGAAAGAAAAGCACGCCCAAAATCATTACAACACATGTCACAATGGCTATGGTTATTACAGCCCAAATCATATCTTTCGTTCACCGCAGTCACAAATATGTCCAAGAGTTTCGCGGCGTCCTGCCGTACAGAGTTTTGATCGAAAAACCATAGCGAACCCTTATTTTTTCGCATAGACTTGCGTGTTTTTCTGATCATCGTGTTCAGTCTCGATGCCGTCTTTCGCCTTTTCCTTTTCAGACAAATCGGCATAGGGAATGAGCGAAGGGTGGGTCTTGGCAATGTCGCTCCTCTCAGGCATGTACACATACCCCTCTGAGCGCATAAAGGCGCTCCACCTACGGTGCTCATAGATCATAAGTGTATCTGCGTCGCAATCCTTTATCAGTCTTGTCCTAAATATCAAATAAATTACTTCGGCAATGGATGCACGGCGATAATATTCATACTTATTGTATTTGTCCTCGGCGGCTTTATTCTCCTCAGGGTCAGGATTGCCGTCCTTATCGCGCTTGATCCAGTGCTTATGGCTTTTCAGCCCCAATGCTTCCAGATCTTCGCATTCCAGAGATTTCAGCGTGTAACGCGAGGCTGCGTCTCCGAGAAAACCGACGCCGATATCCTCCCCTTGGATACTTTTCAAGCCGCTTTGTTTCGCCGCTTGCGTTTTAGTAGTGCTGTATACCACTGCCCAAATCGGTGGGATCGCCTTGCCCGCGGCGATATTGTCGCGACCAAATTGCATCCGCATCTTCATGGCTGTCTCTATATTCAATTCATCATTGCCCAAAGTGACAAACGCGCCCGTCACACGCTCTATGCTTGAAAGTTCCGTCAAAAATTCATAGCTATTCACATCTATTCCGCCGTGAAAGTCCAAATCGTAATAAGGTTCTCCCACCATTACCATGCGGTTATATTTCAGCAATTCGGGCGCAATGCTTCTTACTTTTGCTTCGCAATTTGGTTCCTTATCGAACGCATGAATGCGCACGACATAACCGGGAAGCTGTCCGCACCAACACAGCGCTTTTAGCATCTCCAAGCCATATGCACCCAAGCCTACGATCACGATCGATATTTCTTTTTGGCCTTTTACTTCCACTGCATTTTCAAAAATAGGGCAGTCGAGCAACGTACTGAGCATTAGGTTCCTGTTTTCGTTCAAACGACGTACCTTAATCTCTCCAAAGTCTACGGAGTTCAACAACGCTTCGCTCTCGGTACTGTTCGCGGCCACATAGATTTGTGTAGTTGGGCTATTGAGCTTTTCCACTTTCCTGCAACGCTCAATGAGCCGTATCGCCTGCTTGATATTCACATCCTCGTTTACACCGATCAAATAGAATTTCCGGTGGATTTTCCTACTGTGGGGTTTTAAACCGATCTCGTTCAAATCGTTGCGCATACAGATCGCACCCAGCTTTTTGGCGCGTGCGGTCAGTTCATAAACTTCTTCTTCGTACTTGTCGTACACATCCGCAAATACTACGACTCGGCGCTCTTTGTTTGGATTGTTGGTGATTATATCCTCCGCCAACGCTATGGATTGTTCATTGAGTTCGGATATGATATAAACATCGGAGCGAAAGTGTAAAGTGTAGCGGAAAATCGCTGACGCCTCTTTGAAAAAAGACAACACAACGCCAGCAGCAAGCATAGGAGCGACGATATAGATCAAAGAGGCGTAAACCGTGTAAATCACCCTCACCGATCTCGAAAGTGTTGCGCTACCGATAAGCATACCATACACAACATCGAATTCGCCGTCCAATACGAAAAGTCTGAGTGTATTGTGTATCGATAACAACACAGACTCTACCACTCTGAGCGATTCACTCTCCGTGCCCAAATAGGCTGCATAATAAATCGGATAGAACATCGCAACTGCTGCCACAAAAAAGCCGAGGATCGCCAGACGGAAGGGAGTTCGAAATAGGTTATACTTCCGTTTAGCCCGTTTGCCTCTAAGATCAAACTTATGCAATAACACACCCGTTACGATAAAAGCAACAAGAATGGATATTGAAATACATAATGCAGTTGCGCACAATACGTTTATATCCACGTTTTCACTCTCATAATTGGAATACGACTCTGATTTTGTGACGAAAATGGTCATCGGATCGATAAGCTGATAGTTATTATAACAAATTTTGCCGAAATATGCAAGCGTTTGTTAGACATGACTATTTTTTGGTTGATTTTTTCCTGATCGTCAAGCACAAAACACTAAAAATCAGGCTTTGATGCTGACAGTTCACCCGCCCGCAGTTCTCTTGGTGAATTATCATAATCAGTGCAACGGGTGAGACAAAAAAGCAGTTCAAACGGAATCGAAATGTAAAGAAGCCGCGAAGGGAGAGAAAGACAAGGAAAATCTGTGATCTCAAATCCTGTTGCGCTTAGTTTTCGTTTTTTACAGAAACATGCGGGCGGGCGAGATATTTGTTGAAAAAGGGTTGCAATTTTCGGAAACAATGCTATAATATGGTACAGTAATAAATCCCGCAAATTTGCGGAGGAGGACTGCTCTATGACTAAGATGCGTAAAAGAATATTGGGCATAGGATGCGCGGCTCTGTTTGTTTTCAGCAATATCGCCGTCTCAATGCTAACGGCATTTCCCGCAGGGATCACTTTAAGTGCAGCCGCAAGCATGGCGTCGGGCGTCAAGCTCGAAGCCTACGGCGGCACGCTGGCCGAAAATTCCGTCACGTTGCAAGAGGACGGCACATTGCCCGAACTTCCCATTCCCACACGGGAAGGGTATGACTTTGTCGGTTGGTTCACCCAGCCGATCGAAGTCAACTATTGGGGCGACGAGCCTGTTGAGCTGGACGAAAACGGGAAAACGTCCTGGCAAAAACTCAAAGAGACATACGGCACTTCCGCGGGTTACCGCTATCTGAACGGCCGTTCCACAGATTGGTACGATATCGCGGAGACTCCCGATCCCAACTATGCCGACGATGCGGGATACGATTGGACAAATTCCCGTTGGATAGAGCATTCCGTCGGGCTTATGAATGCAACCAAGGGCGAAGAGGCGAAGCGGGGCACCGCCGCCGCGGACGGCTCGACGCTCTATGCGATGTACGATCCCAAAAACATCACCGTCTATTGGTACAACAACGGGTGGAACAACGTACACGACGCTTGGGCGGTCACCACGGGCCGCAGCTTCGGAACGGAGTACGGCAGCAAGTTTGCCTATCTCCCGCTCGACAAATGGGACCCGTGGCAGGATCATAAGTTCAAAGGTTGGGTCG
Source organism: uncultured Clostridia bacterium (assembly GCA_947632505.1). Lineage (GTDB taxonomy): Bacteria > Bacillota > Clostridia > Christensenellales > Borkfalkiaceae > Gallimonas. The sequence goes on from CANRPN010000059.1 coordinate 6,739, forward strand.
ACGAGAACGGAACGGTCTTCAACTTCGACCTTGATTCCGCTTACCAACTTACCGAGCAGTTCTATGCCCCCGAAACTTATTCGCCTGTTCTCAGGCTGTATGCGATGTATGACAACGTCACTCTGCCCGAGGGGAACCCCGAGAATGCAAAGTTCGATCGCGTCATAGGCAACGGCGGATTCTTCGATCCCAACACGGGCACCTATACCTTCACTGCGGTGTTCGATTCGAGATATAAGATCTATCCCGAAATCAAGTGGGAGATCGTGGGCGGTTCGGAATATTTCAGCCTCAGTGTCTCCGCCGATAAGACCTCCGCAACGATCTCCGCAACGCCGGAGCTTGGAGAAGCCATCGCAAAGGACGGAGTGAACCGCCGCGTGGACGTCCGTCTTACCGTCGGCGGAAACAGCTACGACGTATATGCGACGGCGGCGCACGAATGGAACAACGGCAAGATTTTGAGCGGACAATGGGACCGCTGCAATTCTCCCATGGACGTCGAATACAAGTGCCGCAACTGCGACCAGACGTATATCCATACTTATCCCGCCGACGGGCACAGATACACCGTCTACCGCCACGAGGCGACCTGCACGGAGGACGCGACGCAGGACCGTTACTGCGTTGTCTGCGGTAAGACCGAGCACGAGATCCTTGAAGGGACGGCGACAGGCCATAATTGGGACGTTGTAAAATCCTCGGGATGCGGCGGGACGATCACGACTTCGACCTGCAAATCCTGCGGACTTGTCCATACGGAAGAAGATCATACCGCATGCCACAGCTGGAACAGCGGTTATACCGTAGACCGCGCCGCCACCTGCACGACGGAGGGGAGCAAATCCATCCATTGCAAGAACTGCGATGCCGTCAAGGAGAGCGTCACCATTCCCGCAACGGGGCACAGCTACAAGGAGACCCGTCACAATGCGACCTGCACGCAGAGCGGTTACGTCGAAAAGATTTGCTCCTCCTGCGGAGACAGAGTGACGGAGACCATTTCCGACCCCACGGGGCACGATTATAAGGTGGAAACCAAGACGGGTTGCAACGGCATGACCTGCACCGTCAAAACATGCAGATCTTGCGGCGAGACGGAGACGATCGGTGATCCCGACGCTTTGGCGCACGTTCCCGCACAGGAATATGTTGTCGAAAAAACGCCGACTTGCACGGAGACGGGCGAAAAGACGCTTCGTTGCACCGTCTGCAATGTCGTTCTCGAACGCAAAGAAATTCCTGCGGTGGGACACAGCTATCAAATCGAAACCCACGAGGCGACCTGCACGGCGGGCGCATATGAGGTCCATACCTGCTCCGCTTGCGGCGACAGCTTCACGAAACACACTTCCGCACCCAAAGGGCATAATTTCGAAGCCGTAACGCAGACGGGTTGCGGCGGCGCACAGTATACGACCAAGACCTGCCTCACCTGCGGCGCAGTCGAAACGGAAGGGGAGCTCGACGCTTTGGCGCATACCCCTGCGGCGGAGTATGTTACCGAGAAAGCTCCGTCCTGCACCGAGGCGGGCGAGAAAGTTCTCCGCTGCACCAAGTGCGACATCGTCCTCGAACAAAAAGAAGTTCCCGCAACGGGGCACAATTATCAAATCGAATCCCATGAAGCGACCTGCACGGCGGGCGCATACGAAGTTCATACCTGCTCCGCTTGCGGCGACAGCTTCACGAAAACGACTTCCGCGCCGAAAGGGCACAATTTCGACGTTGAAACGCAGACGGGTTGCAGCGGCGCACAGTACACGACCAAGACCTGCCTCACCTGCGGCACAGTCGAAACGGAAGGCGATCTTGCAGCTTTGGCGCATACCCCTGCGACGGAATATGTTGTCGAAAAGGCTCCCACCTGCACCGTAGCGGGCGAAAAGGTTCTCCGCTGCACAAAGTGCGACATCGTCCTCGACAGTGCAGAAGTTTCCGCAACAGGACACAGCTATCAAATTGCAACTCATGAAGCGACCTGCACGGAAAACGGATATACCGTCTATACCTGCTCCGCCTGCCAAGACAGTTATACGAAACAGACAACCGCGCCGAAAGGGCACAATTTCGACGTTAAAACGCAGACGGGTTGCAACGGCGCGCAGTACACGGCCAAGACCTGCCTCACCTGCGGCGCAGTCCAAACGGAAGGCGATCTTGCAGCTTTGGCGCATACCCCCGCACAGGAATATGTGATCGAAAAGGCTCCCACCTGCACCGTAGCGGGCGAAAAGGTTCTCCGCTGCACCAAGTGCAACGTTGTTCTCGAAAAGAAAGAAGTTTCCGCAACGGGACACAACTATGAGAAAACCGAGCATGAAGCGACCTGCACGGAAAACGGATATACCGTCTATACCTGTTCCGTCTGCCAAGACAGCTATACGAAGCAGACTTCCGCTCCCAAGGGGCATAATTTCGACGTTGTAACCCAAACAGGTTGCAGCGGCGCGGAGTATACCACAAAGACTTGCCTCACCTGCGGCGCAGTCGAAACAGAAGGCGATCTTGCAGCTTTGGCGCATACCCCTGCGGCGGAATATGTTACCGAGAAAGCTCCGTCCTGCACCGAGGCGGGTGAGAAAGTTCTCCGCTGCGCCAAGTGCGACATCGTTCTCGACAGCGAGGAGATCTCCGCAACGGGACACAGCTATGAGGAAATCGAACATGAAGCGACCTGCACGGAGGCGGGCTACGTCGAACGCACCTGCACCGCCTGCGGCGACAGTGCGACGGAAATCACCTCCGAGCCGGTCGGACATACCGCAATTACCGTCACGGAACGCGAGGCGACCTGCTTTGAGGATGGGCTCAAAACCGTCCGCTGCGCGTCCTGCGGATGTTTGCTTGAAAGCGAAACGCTTCCCGCCGATCCTTCCCTTCACGCATGGAGCGAATGGGAGACGAAGGCGGAAGGCGGCGCTATCGTCAAATCGAGAGAGTGCGGGGTTTGCGGCGAACGGGAAGAGACCGTAACGCAAGTCGCGCCTCAGGCACAGGAAACCGTCACCGAGGCCGCGCCTCAGGCACAGGAAACCGTTACGCAAGCTGCGCCTCAGAGAGAGCAGACCGTCACCGAGACCGCGCCTCAGAAAGAGCAGACCGTCACTGAGACCGCGCCCGAGGAAGCGGCGAAGTCCGTCGCGCATACTGCGCCCGCCGAAGCCGTTGAAGAGACGCTTGATTCGGGAGAGCAGCTCTCCGCAATGCCCGCAAGCACCACGGGAGGCGATGCGAAGAGCGCTGTATGGCTTCCGATCACGCTCGGCACGATTGGCGGAACGGCGGTTCTCGCCCTTGCGGCATTCCTCATTCTGAAACGGCGCAAGGCAGGCAAATAAGCGAAAAAACAAATAAGCAAATAAGCAAATAAGCAAATAAGCAAATAAGTAAATAAGTAAAACGGCAGATGATGACTTTCTGGTCTGAACTCTGCCTTGGTAAAACACACAGACGCGCCCGTTTGGGCGCGTCTGTGTGTAAAAGAAAACCTCCAGTATGGTATGCTATTATAAAAACGAGAAAATCTTTCCGAAACTAAAAGGAACGAGTCTCGTGCAATATCGAACTTACTCATAAATCGTCCAATTAAATTTTTTTCAATCGTTGGGGTCCACTTCAATTTACTCACGGATAATTATTATGCGTCAAAGTTATAGCGGATTGCAAAAACGGTATTTTACATTGCATATTTTCCGCGCTATAATATAGGCAAGAAAATCAAATGAGGCGATTATGAAAAAAGTTTTGGTGATTTCGGGAAGTCCCCGAAAAGGCGGCAACAGCGATCTGCTCTGTGATGAATTTGTCCGCGGCGCGAGGGAAGCGGGCAACGAGGTCGAAAAGGTT
>CANRPN010000060.1 GCA_947632505.1 uncultured Clostridia bacterium
AAAGAGGAAAAGAAAGTTAAGACAAAGGAAAAAGTTTCCTCACGGAAAAAGATTTTGCGAAAGCAAAAGATTTTTCGTGAACATATAAGGAGTGATTATGGCGCTTTCCCCCATGATGGAATATTGGAAAAAAATCAAGGCGAAGTATCCCGGCTGCATCGTCTTTTTTCGGCTCGGGGACTTCTACGAAATGTTCTTCGAGGACGCCGTAAAGGCCTCGAAACTCCTTGATCTCACCCTCACGGGACGGGACTGCGGTCTGCCCGAGCGAGCCCCGATGTGCGGCGTTCCCTATCACGCCGTGGATGGCTATCTCAACAAACTCGTCGAGGCGGGGGAACGTGTCGCGATCTGCGAACAGCTCTCCGACCCCAAGACCTCCAAGGGCATGGTCGACCGTGACGTCATCCGCGTTGTCTCGGCGGGCACCGTGATCGAGGATAATTTCCTCGATTCCCGCAAAAACAACTACATCGCCTGCGCCGTGAAAGCGGGGGAGAAGTTTGCGCTTGCCTATACGGACATCACCACGGGAGAATTTTGCGTCTCCGAGACGGAATCCGCCGAAAAACTTTTGGCCGCGCTCGTCAATCTTTCGGTCGCGGAAGTGATTTGTAACGAAGAGCTTCTCTTTGCGGTGAAGGACAGCCCCGAACTCGAACGAAAGGTCTTGCCGCAGTTTTCCTGCTATCTTCCGTGGGCATTTCAAATGCCTCAGGCGGAACAACAGCTCAAAGCGCAGTTCTCCGTCTCCTCTTTGGAGGCGCTTGGGATGGACGGAAAACAGCTGTGTACGATCGCGGCAGGGGCGCTCCTCGCCTATTTGAACGACACGCAGAAGCGCGCGCTTTCCAACATCAACCGCCTGAATGTAACGAGCGAGGGAGGACATATGACCCTCGATCCCGTTGCCGTGCGCAACCTCGAACTTCTCAAAAACAGCGCGGAAGGGAAGCGGTACGGCTCTCTTTTGTGGCTGCTCGACAAGACGGGTACGGGCATGGGCGCACGCAAACTCGCAGGCATGCTCTTAACGCCGCTTCTCGATAAAAAGGAAATCGACAAGCGGCTCGACGCGGTGGAGGAGCTCTATCGGGCGACCGTCATTCGCATGGGACTTTCGGACATGCTCACGGGCATGCGGGACATCGAGCGGCTGGCGGGACGCATTTCCAACGGCAATTTGCAGCCGCGGGACTGCGTAGCGCTCAGCAAGTCGCTCGCCGTCGTTCCCAACATCAAATTTCAGCTCTCGGGATTTCATTCCGCGCTCTTGCATGAAATTACGGAAGATCTCATCGATCCCAAAGAGATCTGTTCGTTACTCGATCGCGCCATCAAAGAGGACGCGGGGCTCTTGCGGGAAGGCGATTATATCCGCGAGGGGTACAATGAGGAGCTCGACGGGCTGAGAAATATCAAAAAGAACAGTACGCAGGTGCTGGCCGAACTCGAAGCGCGGGAGCGGGAGGCGACGGGTATCCGCACCCTCAAAGTGGGTTATAACCGTGTGTTCGGCTACTATATCGAGGTGAGCAATTCCTTCAAGGACAAGGTTCCCTATTCCTACATCCGGCGCCAGACGCTCGCGACCGGCGAGCGGTTCATCACCGAGGAACTCAAACAGCTGGAAGAGAAGATCTTGGGCAGCGATGAAAAGGCGCAACGTCTGGAAGCCAGCCTCTATGAAGAACTCTACGAAATTCTTCTTCGCAACATCAAGCTCTTTCAGCGTATCTCCGAGGCAATCGGCATGCTCGACTGTCTCAATTCCTTTGCGATCGTCGCCAAGGAGAACAAATACTGCCGCCCCGAGATCGTTGAGGACGGCGCGCTTGAAATCGAAGAGGGCAGGCACCCCGTTGTCGAGGCGCTCTCCCGCGAACGGTTTGTGCCCAACGGCTGTCTCCTGGACGGTGAACAAAACCGCACGATGATCATCACGGGCCCCAATATGGCGGGCAAGAGCACCTATTTGCGCCAGATCGCGCTCATTGTTCTCATGGCGCACGTCGGCTGTTTTGTTCCCGCAAAGCGGGCGGTCGTGCCCCTTTGCGACCGTATTTTCACCCGAATCGGCGCCAGCGACAACCTTATTTTGGACCGCTCTACCTTTATGGTGGAGATGACGGAAGTCGCAAACATTTTGCGCAACGCCACCCCGCGGAGCTTGCTCATTCTCGACGAAGTGGGGCGGGGGACAAGCACTTTCGACGGGCTCTCCATCGCATGGGCAGTCATCGAATATCTCACCGTCAAGGTGCGCGCGAAAACGCTGTTTGCGACCCACTATCATGAGCTCACCGAGCTCGAAGGGTCGCTTGCGGGCGTAAACAATTATAAGATCACGGTGCGCGAGGTGAACGGAAGCATCGTCTTTCTCAGAAAGATCGTGCGTGGCGGCGCCTCCCGCTCGTTCGGTGTGGAGGTCGCATCCCTTGCGGGCGTTCCCGAAGAGGTCACCTCCCGCGCAAAAAAGATCCTCAAAACTCTGGAAAAAAACGACGTCACAAGGCGGCATGACGGGGCCGAAGAGACGGAGGAGACCGAGGCGGAGCCTGCGCTCGTTTCCGAGCTCAAAGAGCTCAACCTCGACCTGCTCACGCCCATGCAGGCGCTCGCCATTCTTGCCGAATGGAAGGAGAAATTGAAATGATCCATATTCTGACCCCCGACGTCTACAACCGCATTGCTGCGGGCGAGGTCGTAGACAGGCCATATTCCGTCGTCAAAGAACTTGTGGAAAACGCGATCGACGCGGGTGCAACCGAGATCAAGATCGAGATCGAGGGCGGCGGCAAAAAGCGGATCCGCATCACGGATAACGGCTGCGGAATCGGAAAGGAGGACTTAAAGCCGGCCTTTCTTCCCCACGCCACGAGTAAGTTGGAGACGGCGGAAGATCTCATGTCGGTTGCGACTCTCGGTTTTCGCGGGGAAGCGATCGCCTCCATTGCCTCTGTCTCAAAAATGGAGATCGTCTCCAAAACGGCGGCGGGCGAGGCGTGGAGCCTCGCTTCGGAAGGGGGAAAAATGGGGGAAGTCACTCCCGCGGCGGGGGCCGGCGGCACCTGCGTCACGGTGGACGATCTCTTCTTCAATACCCCCGCGCGGCTCAAATTCTTAAAGAGCGACGCGCAGGAGGAGGGGGATGTTACGGGTATGGTCTCCCGCTTTATCCTGTCCCGCCCCGAGATTTCTTTCACTTATCTCATCAACGGGAAGGTGCGCTACCGCTCCTTCGGGGACGGGCTTAAAAGCGCGGTCGCCGTCGTGTACGGCGCGGACGTCCTCGATAAATGCTTTGAGATCAATGCCGACAAGCATGGGATCGTTCTGCATGGTTTTCTCGGAAACCGAAATTTCTACAAGCCAAACCGCAGCTACCAAAGCCTGTTCGTGAACGGACGATATGTTGTCAACCAGACGGTGGCGCTCGCAGTTGCAAATGCCTATAAAAACTATCTCATGACGCGGCAATATCCTTTTTATATTCTCTTTTTGGAATTGCCGAGCGAGATCGTGGACGTCAATGTCCACCCCAACAAAGCCGACGTGCGATTTGCCGACAACCGGATCGTCTACGGCAGCGTGTATTCCGTTGTTTCGGCGGTCCTCGACGGCAGCTCCGGTGCGCTCGAATATGTGGTACCCGGCGCCGAGGCGAAGAACGCTCTTACGGAACCGCCCCGCGCCGAAGTCAAGAGCACCTTTTCTGCGGGCGTTCCCGCGCAGGGAAGGGCAAAAAGTGTGTCTGCTGCACCCGTTTCGGCATCTGCGCCGCGGATGTCTTATGCCGAGGCGAAGAAAGAGTTGCAATTTGACATTTCTCCCATCGGAAAGACCTCCGTCATTTCCCATCGCGAACAGTCGCCTGCGGTTTTGGAGGTGCGCGCCCCGCAGACGGGGGAAACGGACTATTTCGAAGAAAACCGTCGGCAGTTGTTGGAACAGGGCCGTCCGAAACAGGAGAAGATCGACCCCGCTTCGCTTGCATTCAAGGGAGAGCTTTTCCGCACTTACCTCATCTATGAGGCAGGCGACGAGGCCTATCTCGTGGACCAGCACGCCGCGCACGAGCGCATTCTCTACGACCGATTACGCGCAAAGTGCGAATCTCGCGCCGCGCTCTCCCAGCCGATGCTTCTGCCGTTTATCCTGCATACCAACGGGCAGGAATTTGCCTTTTTACTCAAAAATCTTGCAATTTTGCGTTCTTTCGGCTTTGAGATCGAGGACTTTGGCGACAGTTTTAAGATTTCCGCCGTCCCCGTAGATCTCTTCGGCATGGATCTCGATGGTTTCTTTGGCGAGGTGCTTTCTTCCATGGATACGCTTCGCGCCATCAAACTGCCGGATCTGTTGCGGGATCGCCTCGCAACCATGGCGTGCAAAGCCGCTGTGAAGGGGGGAGAACGGCTCACGGAGGCCGAAGTGCGCAAGCTCCTCGAAGAGATGGACGGGGACATGGGGATCAAATGCCCGCATGGGCGGCCCGCCTGTGTCAGAATCCGTAAGTCCGAGCTCGAAAAACTGTTCAAGAGGATCGTATGAAGCTGCTTGCGGTGTGCGGAGCGACCGCATCGGGCAAGACCGCGCTTGCCGTGGAGTGCGCAAAGCGTCTTGGCGGAGAGATCGTCTCCTGTGACGCGCTGCTCGTCTATAAAAAATTAAATATCGGTACGGCAAAGCCGACCGAAGAGGAGCGCGGCGGCATTCCTCATCACATGATCGACGTGGTGGAACCGACCGAAACGTTTTCGGTGAGCGACTTCGAACGGCTTGCGCTTCCCGTTGTGGAGGACATTCTTTCTCGCGGCAAAGTGCCCGTTCTGTGCGGCGGCACGGGCTTTTACATGAACGCCGTTCTCTATCGGAGCGGCTTCGGGAAGACCCCTGCCTCCAAAGAGATCCGTGAAAAATATGAGCGGCTCGAACGGGAGGAGGGGAGAGCGGCGCTGCACAGACGGCTGGAAGAAGTCGATCCCGCAAGCGCCTCGATTTTGCATGAGAACGACGTCAAACGGGTCATTCGCGCCCTTGAAATTTTCGAGCTGACGGGGAAAAGAAAGTCGGACCAAAACGACGGCAAAACGGCGCGCTATCCCTTTGAAGCGGTCGCCTTTGATTTTCCCCGTGAAGTGCTCTATGCGCGCATTGAACGGCGGGTGGACAAAATGCTCAGGGAAGGACTCGTAGAGGAAGTGCGCGGTCTCTTAAAGAGCGGTGTCCCTGAAAATGCACAGTGCATGCAGGGGATCGGCTATAAAGAAGTGGTCGAATTTTTGAAAAATGGGGATTTGCAGAGTACTATGTCAGACATAATTAAGCAAAATACCCGCAATTATGCCAAAAGGCAGCTTACTTTTTTCAAAAAAATGCAAAATTTACATTGGCTCGCGCCCGAGGAACCCAAATGCGCGGCAGAGAAGGTGTGTGAACTCTATGACGGTAGATGAGAGAATTTCGGCAACCGAGAAGCGGCTTGCTTCTCAATTTGCGCGGATAGATGACATCGCGCTCTATAATCAAGAGAAGGTTTTGAGTGCATTCAAGGAAGAGCGCATTGCCCTTCGTCACTTCTATCCCTCCACGGGCTATGGCTATGGCGACGAGGGCAGAGAAGTCCTCGGAAAGGTGTATGCGCGCGCCTTTGGAGCGGAGAGGGCAATCGTTTCGCCCGCCTTGCTATCGGGGACGCATGCACTCACGGTCGCGCTCTTCGGCGTGCTTCGTCCCCGCGACCGCATTCTCTTTTTGACGGGCACTCCTTACGATACCATCCGCTCCGTCATTTGGGAAGAGGGGAACGGTTCGCTCAAAGATTTCGGCGTGGAGTGCGACGTGTTGGAACTTTCGGAAGGCGGCAAGCCCGATTTCCGCCTTGCAAAAGAGCTTTTCCGCGCGCATACCTATAAAATGGTCTACATTCAGCGTTCGCGCGGATATGAACTTCGGGACGCTTTCACGGTAGACGAGATTGGGGAGATGTGCTCCTTTGTGCGGCAAAGCGGTTTTGAGGGCTGCATTTTCGTAGACAACTGTTACGGCGAGTTTGTGGAAACGCAAGAACCCACCCAAGCCGGTGCGGATCTCATCGTCGGTTCTTTGATCAAAAACCCGGGAGGCGGGTTTGCGCCGACGGGCGGATATATCGCAGGCAGCGCGCCTTATGTGGAGCTATGCGAAAACCGTCTGACCGCGCCGTCGGTCGGCGGGGAGATCGGCTCCTATGCCTACGGCTATCGGGAATTTTACCAAGGATTTTTCCTCGCGCCGCACGTTGTGGCACAGGCGGTGAAAGGGGCGCTTCTCATCGGCGGGTGTATGGATTCGCTCGGCTATGAAAATTTCCCCAAACTCGGCAAGTTGCCCGCGGACATCACGCGCGCCATCCGCTTTCATACCGAAAAGGAACTCACCGACTTCATTCAATCGGTGCAGGAAGTCTCGCCCGTCGATTCCTTTGTGAAATTGGAGGCATGGGATATGCCCGGCTACGATTGTAAGGTGATCATGGCGGCAGGCACGTTTGTAGCGGGGGCGAGCATCGAACTCTCGGCCGATGCGCCCATTCGCGAACCGTTCACAGCCTACTTTCAGGGCGGGCTGACCTATGAGCACTGTAAGCTGGCCTGTCGGGAGATCTTAAAAAAACTTGTAAAGTCATAAAAATGCGGGACAGATCCGCCCGTGAGGACGTTATAATAATAGAAGGTTGCTCTGTGAAGGTTCGAGTCGGCGGTGAATGTTCCAACCGACGTTTATCAAAAAGGAGATCATATGGAGGATATTTTCGAACCGATTGTCAAGGCGGAAAATCTTAAAAAGACGTTCGCCCTTTCCCGCAAACAGCAGCGGGTAGAAAAAACACAGCTCACGCATAAGGTCGCGGTGAACGGGCTGTCCTTTTCCGCGTACCGCGGGGAGATCTATGGGCTTCTCGGCCCCAACGGCGCGGGCAAGACGACGACGCTGCGCATTCTTTCCACGCTCATCCGGCCCGATGAGGGGGATGCGTACCTCATGGGGCATTCCGTGCGCAAGGAGCCGCAAAAAGTGCGCGACTGCATTGGTTTTTTGACGAGCGAACTCAAACTCGAAGGGTTCTTCACGCCCGACTATCTCTTTGATTTTTTCGGCGCGATGCACGGCGTGGAAAAGGAAGTGCTCGCAGAGCGGAAGCGGGAATTGTTTTCCCGTTTCGGCATCGACGCCTTTTCTCAGGTAAGGGTAAGAGACCTCTCCACGGGCATGAAACAGAAGGTGTCGCTTGTTATCTCGATCGTGCATGATCCCGACGTCGTCATCTTCGACGAGCCCACCAACGGTCTCGATGTGCTCACGGCGAAGGTCGTCACCGACTTTTTGGTCGAACTTAAACGCATGGGCAAGAGCATTCTGCTCTCCACCCACATCTTTTCCCTTGTGGAGAAGCTCTGCGACCGCGTGGGGATCATTATCGACGGCAAAATGATCGAGGACGGCCCGCTCGCCGATCTGTGCGGCGGGAAGAGCCTCGAAGATAAATTTTTTGAAATTTATTACGGATTGAGGGGGGAAGTCGTATGAAACTTGTTGCCTTGATCAAGAAAGAATTTCACCGCTTTTTCCATGACCCGCGGCTCGTGTTCACGATCATTCTTCCCGGGCTCCTCATCTTTCTGATTTATAATGTCATCGGATCGTTCGTTGGCACCACGGAAAAGTATCAATATAAGGTATATGTCGCAGGGGAATCGTCGCTTACGGAGGTCGTGAAAGCGACGGTGGAGGCGAGCGGTTCCACCGTGGAATTTGTTCCGATCGGCGAAGAAGAGGGGAAGGCGGCTGTGAAGGACGAAAAGGCGAGCGCGCTTCTCGTCTTTTCGGGAAATTTCGACGCGGCAGCTGAGGGCGGTTCGGTGGAAATCTGGTATAACGGCTCCGCCGAAAGTTCCGCGTTTTATAACTTGGCCTCCGCCGTCTTGCGGGAGAGCGCGATGCGCTTTTCCGTCACGGGACACTCTTTTGTAACGGGGCAGGACCTTGCCAAGAGCTTTATTGCAAATCTGCTGCCCTTCCTCGTGGTGACGTTCGTCTTTTCTGCGTGCATGTCCGTCACCCTCGAATCGGTGGCGGGGGAGAAGGAGCGCGGCACGCTTTCAACGATTCTGGCAACTTCCGTCAAGCGGTCCCATATCGCGCTCGGCAAGATCATTCCTCTGAGCTGCATTGCGGCGATCGGCGCGGCTTCGAGTTTCCTCGGCGTCGTGTTTTCCCTGCCGAAACTCATCGGTGCCGACTTGGGGGCCCTCGGCGGTTACGGATTCGGCAGCTACGCCCTTCTGCTTTTGCTGATCATGAGCTATGTCCCGCTCATCGTTTCCGTGATCGCATCCGTTTCCACACTCTCGCGGTCGGTGAAAGAGGCCTCGGGCTATACCAGTGTCGTGATGATCCTCGTCATGCTTATCTCGATTTTGTCCATGTTCTTGACGCAGCTCGGAGATTGGGTGATCGCCGTGCCCGTGCTCAACGCCGTCGTCTATATGGGTAAGATCTTGGGCGGTGAACTTCTTGTTTGGCAGTCTCTGCTTGCGGTGGGGGCAAACCTCCTTTATACCGCGCTGCTTGTATGGCTGATTGCGAAAATGCTTTCCAGCGAGCGGATCATGTTCGGAAAATAAGGAACGATATTGCGAAATTTGATTGTTAGCATAGTACTATGCGTAACATAATATTCAACATCAGATTCAAAAGGAGGTAATATGCAGACAATTTTGGAGTGCCGTGAACTGTGCCATCGTTACGGCAATAATCCTGCCCTTACAGAGGTCAATTTCTCCATTGAACAGGGCGGGATCGTGGGGCTTCTCGGGCCGAACGGCAGCGGAAAGACTACGCTCATCAAGCTCGCCATGGGCATGTTGCAGCCTTCGAGCGGCGAGGTCCTTGTGGACGGGAAGCGTCCTTGTCCTGCGACGAAGGCCGTCACCGCCTATCTGCCCGACGCGAATTATTTGAGCAAGTGGATGAGCGTGGAGCAACAGGTGGACTATTATGCCGATTTCTTCCCCGATTTCGAGCGGGACCGCGCGGTGGGGATGCTCTCGCGGCTCGGCATCGGGCTGAAACAGAAGATCAAGACCCTCTCGAAGGGAAACCAAGAAAAGCTCGGGCTGCTTCTCACGATGTCCCGGCGGGCGAAGCTGTACATCCTCGACGAGCCGATCGCGGGCGTCGATCCCGCCGCGCGCGACTACATCCTCGAAACGATCTTGCAGAACAAACCGGAGGACTCGACCATCTTGCTCTGCACCCATCTCATTTGGGACATCGAGAACATCCTTACGCATGCGATCTTCCTGAACTGCGGACGGGTCGTGCTCGATTCTCCCGTCAAAGAGCTCTGCGAGCGGGAGGGGAAGGATCTCAACGATATTTTCAGGGAGGTGTTCCGATGGTAGGAAAATTGATGAAACATGAGCTCCGCGCGATTTTTCGCGTGTTGATGTGGTTCATGATCGCGGCGGCGCTTTTGAGCGTGCTTGCGCGCGTCATCTTTGCGCTGCATGCGGACGAAGGGGCCGGCGGCGCCGGCGGCGCCATTTTGACGTTGGCGACGGTCTCCGTGCTGTCTTTTTGGTATCTTTCGATGATCGCGCTCCTATTCGCGGGCACCCTTTTGTGTCTCGTGCGCTACTTCAAGAGCCTGTTCACGGGCGAGGGGTACATGACCTTCTCTCTGCCCGTGACGCCGACAAAACTGCTCATCGCGAAATTCCTCTCGGCGTTCATCGTGACGTGCGTCTGTACGGCGGAGATCGTGCTCTGCGTGTTCATCGCGCTCCCTTGGGGGGGAATGATGGGAAATTTGTTGGAATTTTTGGCCGACAGCATTGCGGGACTTTGGGGGCACTACTTCAATGAACCGCTCTACATCGCGGAGATGGTCCTGATCATCATCGTCTCGCTCCCGGCGAGCCTCATCTATCTCTTCCTTGTCGCGAGCATCGGGCAGCTGTTCAGCAAGCACAGAGTAGGGCTCACTCTTCTCCTCTATTCCGGGAGAAGAGTGAGCC
>CANRPN010000061.1 GCA_947632505.1 uncultured Clostridia bacterium
ATAGAGGTAAAACTATGTGTAATACCTGCAATTCTTGCGGCTGCGGAAACACCGGCTGCAACTGCAATAACGGCTATGATCCTCTTCTTGCCGCTCTCACCAATCTGTTCACTCCTTTGTGCGGCTGCGGGTGCCGCAATAACGGTTCTCTCGTTCTTGTCAATCAACTCGGCACAGTGCAGACGAGAAACGGCAGCGGCTGTGGGAACAGCAACGGTTGCGGCTGTGGGAACAGCAACGGTTGCGGCTGCGGAAACAACAACGGGAACAATGGATTCAACCCTGTATCCGGCTTCGGCGGTTACGGAAACAACAATGGCTGCGGCTGCGGGAACAACAACGGTTGCGGCTGCGGAAACACCTATGACGCCTACTATGTGCGTCAATATGCGCTCGGCAGTTACTGCAACCGTTAACTCAGTTTTTTGTGCGGCGGGGTTTCCCGCCGTCTTTTTTTATCCAAACGAAGAGAAATTTTTTGGATTTCTCTTTGGAAAATCATTGCAAAGGAAAAACGGAAATGCTATAATATTCCGCGGAAAGCGGGAGCAATATGAAAGTTACAAAACCCACAAAATCTCAGGTCAAAAGAAGCCTGATCTACTGTTTCATCGTTCTTTTCGGGAATGCGCTTGCGGCGGCGGGGACGGCGTTTTTCATTGAGCCGAACGGTCTCGTCATGGGCGGCACCACAGGCGTAGGCATTTTTGTGCGCAACTTGCTTGCAAAGTACGGCTCGGCCGATGAAAATTTGACAAATTGGATCGTGAACATCACCGTCTATACGGCTAACATTATTCTCTTTGTGATCGGGGCGGTTTTGCTCGGCAAGAAGTTCGCGGCTTCGACCCTTGCGGGGACGTTGCTCTATCCCTCCTTTATGAGTTTGTATAAACTCATCAACGGTGGGAAATCCATTGTGACGGACAGAACGCTCGCGGTGATCATGGGTGCGATCGTATTCGGCCTCGGCGTGGCAATGGTGGTGCGCGTGGGCGCGAGCACGGGCGGCACCGATATTCCGCCCCTCATTCTCAATAAGTTCTTCGGGTGGCCCGTCTCGATCACCATGTGGTGCTTGGACGCTTCGATCGTGCTGTTGCAGCTCTTTGCGATCAGCGACCTCGACCTCATCTTCTACGGGATCCTCATCTGCCTCATCTCGTCCATGGCGATCGACAAGCTCACGCCGATCGGGCGGAAAAAGACGCAGGTAAAGATCGTCAGCAAAAAATATCGCGCGATCCGCGAGATGATCTTAAGCGAGCTCAACCGCGGTGTTACAATTCTCTACGGGCAGACGGGTTATCTCAAAGAAAAGTGCCACGTTTTGCTCACGATCGTGAGCAACCGCGAGCTTGTCAAACTCAAAAATAAAGTACAGGCGATCGACCCCGAAGCGTTCATGACGATCTCGGTCGTCTCGGAGGTCCGCGGGCGCGGGTTCAGTTCGGAGGGGATCCGCCTTCCAAAGGAACTCGAAGGGAAGGACGAGGAGGACCTCACGGAAGTTCCTCCCGCGTCGCTCCCCGAAACCCAACGGGACGGCAACGGCGGCTGATCGCAAGTCTCTGCACCGAAATCCATCGCTCCCCTTGCGGGGGGCTTTTTTCAAACATGTGAAATTTCCTTGCTTTTTTTTGCTGTATATGGTATAATGAATCAAACCGAACCACAAGAGGGAGAGTTATGCGCTGTTTATATTGCAACTGTACGGAGAGCAAGGTCATCGATTCCCGTTCCGCGGACGACGACAAGACCATTCGCCGCCGCAGAGAATGCCTCGGCTGCGGGAGACGGTTCACTACCTATGAAACGATCGAAATTTCACCGCTGCTTGTCGTCAAAGCGGACGGCATACGGCAGGCGTTCGACATCGGCAAGATCAAGCGCGGCATCGTAAAAGCCTGCGAAAAACGGCCTGTTTCGATCGAACAGATCGACTCTCTTGCAGAAGAGATCGCGAAAAAAGTGTATAATTCCATGGAGCAGGAAGTGAGCTCCAAGGCGATCGGAGAAATGGTGATGGAGGGGTTGAAAAACCTCGACGAGGTAGCCTATGTGCGCTATGCTTCCGTCTATCGCTCCTTTAAGGACATCAACTCCTTCATGTCGGAGTTGCAGCGCATGATGGAACGCAAGGAAACGGAAAAGAAATAATGTCAAAAAAACAAGTAAAGATCGGGAATATCGTGCTCGGCGACGGGGAGATCGCCGTGCAGAGCATGACGACGGAAAAGACGAGCGACGTTGAAAAAAGCGTCGCTCAAATTCTGCGGCTGGAAGCGGCCGGCTGTGACATCGTGCGGGTTGCCGTGCTCGATGAGGCGGACGCCCGCGCCATCTCCGCCGTCAAACAGCGCATCCATATCCCGCTCGTAGCGGATATTCATTTTTCCGCCAAGCTCGCAGTGCTTGCCGCAGAGAGTGGAGCTGATAAGCTGCGGGTCAATCCGGGCAACATTGGCGGGGAGCGGGAACTCTCTCTCGTGGCGGACTGCGTCAAGGCGCACAAGATCCCCGTCCGCGTGGGGGCGAATACGGGCAGTATCGAGCCGCATTTCCTGAGCAAATACGGCAGGAGCGCGGAGGCGCTTGTCCTTTCCGCGCTCGAAAACGTGAAAATTTTCGAGAAGCACGGCTTGCGCGACCTTGTCATTTCGGTCAAGGCCTCCGATGTGCCGCTCACGGTAAAGGCCTATGAGCTTCTCGCAAGGCAGACAGACTATCCGCTGCACGTCGGCGTGACGGAGGCGGGCATTGAACGCATGGGCATCGTCAAGAGCAGCGTCGGGATCGGAGCGCTGCTCCTTGAAGGGATCGGCGATACGGTTCGCGTCTCGCTCACATCCGACCCCGTCAAAGAGGTCTATGCGGCGCACGACATTCTCCGCGCCTGCGGGCTGGAAAAAGACTTTGTGGAGGTCGTCTCCTGTCCCACCTGCGGGCGGTGCCACTATGACTGTATCGGCCTTGCGGAGAAGGTCAACGAGCGGGTGCGCGGGGTAAAGAAGCGGGGCAAGATCGCCGTCATGGGGTGCGTTGTCAACGGCCCCGGCGAGGCGAAAGACGCCGATCTCGGCATTGCGGGAGGAGATCGGTATTGCGTCATTTTCCGAGGCGAAGAGATGGAACGGGTGCCTGTGGAAAGGGCCGAGGAGATCTTTTTTTCACGTTTGGAAGAATTTTTAAGAAATGAAGAGTGAAGCATTTTTAAGCGAAATACGCAGCATTGAGGCGCTCAGGCGCGCAGTGCTCAAAAAAATCGTCATTGAGGGACGGAAGATCATTTTCTTTCTCGTCACCGATCTTACATATCGCCGATCCGACGTAGACGCCGCAGCGGCCCTCTCCCAAAAGTACGTTCCCGAGGGCTATATCGCTGAGGTGAGCGTAGTAAAATCCGTTCCGAGCGAAGAAGGCGTCCGTGCGACCGTCTTGGAGTTGTTGCACGATAAATTTCCTGCGGCAGCGGCATTTGTCACACCGGGGGATATCGAGGTGACTTTGAACGGCACGGGCGGGCGGTTTTTGCTCTCCGTGAGCGAGAGTGAACGCGCAAGATTTGCGGCCGCAGACGTGCTCAACGTGCTTTCGGATGAACTTTCCCGCCGTTTCTGCGGGGGATGGCTGGGCGATTTCCGCCGTATCGAGCGCGCGCCGCAAAAGATCGAGCACGGCGGCCCTCCGCCTGCCGAGGTCGTCTTAGCGCCCCGCTTTTTTCCTGTGGAGGGGTTTGAGGCCATCGACGGGGCAGAGGTGGAAAATGCGCTCTGCATTGCCGATCTCAAAGGAGAAATGCCCCTTGTCACGCTGTGCGGCGAGCTGGTGCACCTCGACGAGCGCACCACCAAGACGGGGAAACCCTATTTCCGTTTGACGGTGCGTGATTCGAGCGGTGTGCTCACACTCTCCTATTTTGCCAAAAAGGCGACGGTAGAAAAGGTGCGCTCCCTTGCCGCGGGGACGAGCATCTGTCTGACGGGCGTCAACGAACTTTTCAACGGCAGTTTTCGCTTTACTGCAAATAAGATCGATTTGGGACGCCCCCCCGAGGGGTATGTCGCGCAAAAGAACTACCTTCCCGTTCCTGCGGCCTATACAGTCGTTCACCCGGAACCCTGTTCCGATCTCGTGCAGGCCGATCTTTTTGGAGGCAAGCCCCTTCCGGAAAACTTCCGGCAGGGGAAATACGTCGTATTTGATTTGGAAACGACGGGGCTGAACCATACTCCCGCGGGCGGCAACATGGACCGCATCATCGAGATCGGCGCAGTCAAGATCGCGGATGGCGCGATCACCGAAAAATTTTCCACGTTCGTCGCCTGTCCTGTCCGTCTGAGCGCCGAGATCAAAGAGCTTACGGGGATCACGGATGACATGCTTATCGGTGCGCCCGAGGCGGAAAAAGCGCTTGCGGATTTTTATAAATTCTGCGACGGAAGCGATCTTGTGGCACACAACGTGGCCTTTGACAGCGCATTTGTCCGCCATTACGGCGAAGAAGCGGGGTATCTATTCAATCACCGCCTCTTCGACACGGTTGCCCTCGCGCAGGAAATTCTGCGTCTCGGCAATTATAAACTCAACACCATTGCCGATCATTACGGATTTACGTTCAATCATCACCGTGCTTTCGACGATGCGTTTGTCACGGCAAAGATCTTTATCGAACTCGTGCGTGAAAAGGGAGAGGTCCCAAAGCCGTTCTCCACGTTTTAAGGAAAAACTTTCGTAAAATGCTTGCAATTTCTTTGCGGGTATGCTATAATACAGGTGCTTAATCAAGGGAAGGTGATTGAGAGCGGGTGTCCGCTCTCAATTCTTTATAAAGGAGGCGGCATGAAAGTCAAACCCATCGCAGAGGTCATTGCCTATCTCACACCCATTGCGGATGAGGTGGGGGTGGAGATCGTCGATGCAAGCTGGAATCTGCGCGAAAAATCGCTTTCGTTTTTCATCGACGCGCCGAGCGGCGTAGACCTAAACCTCTGCGAAACATTTCACCGCGCGATCGACGGACCTTTGGATGAGCTCGATCCCACGTTCGGCGAGCCCTATACCCTGAATTGTTCCTCCGTCGGGCTTGATCGGCCCTTCAAGACGGAGCGCGACTATCTTCGCCATGTGGGCGAAAAGGTGGAGATTCACCTGTATGCGCCGTTAGAGGGCTCGAAGTATCACGAAGGGGTACTGCTTGGGCTGGAAGAGGGCTGCGCATGCGTGGAGATGGCGGGAGGCGAGAAGCGTTTTCCGCTCGATAAAATTTCCAAAGCCTGCCTTTTTATCGAAATTTAAGCGGGAGTCCTCCCGCTGCGCGCCCCAATACTTCTTTGCTGCGCGCTCCAATTTGCCGGCTTGCGGCTTGTTGTTTGGACAGAGCGAAGAAGAGGACAAAAAAGATAAAACGAAAAATATATTTCCTCACGCAAAAGATTTTTCGTGAATAAAAGGAGAAATCATCATGGTAAACAAAGATTTTTTTGCGGCGCTTGCCGATCTCGAACGGGAAAAGGGCATCAGCGAAGAGGTGTTCTTCGAGGCTCTCCGCGGTGCACTCTCTTCTGCGTACAAAAAGCAGTACGAGGATGAGACGGGCAATGTCCGTATCGATTTCGACGCCGAGAAGGGCACCATCCGCTTTTTCCTCGAACACGTTGTCGTGGATAACGATGAGGCCCTTGACGGCGAAATTCTCTTAAAGGACGCCGTGGAGATCAAAAAGAGCGCAAAAGTGGGGGACATTCTCTCCGAAGAGTTTGTTCCCAAGGACTTTTCGCGCATCGCCGCACAGACCGCAAAGCAGGTCATTCTGCAAAAGATCCACGAGACGGAGCGGGACAATACCCTTTCCGAGTTCTCCGACAAGGAGGGAGAACTCATGAACGGGCTTGTGCGCAAGGTCGATATGAAAAATGTGTATATCGAGCTCGGCAAGGGACAAATCGAGGGGCTCATGCTCCCGCAGGACCAGGTCCCCGGCGAGCGTTATGAGACGGGCGACCGGCTCAAAGTGTTTGTAAAACGGGTCAAGAGCGGCGGAAAGAACGCTCAGGTGCTTGTTTCACGTGCCGCGCCCGGGTTTGTCAAGCGCCTGTTCGAGGAGGAGGTCCCCGAAATCAAGCAAGGCACGGTCGTCATCAAGTCGGTCGCGCGCGAAGCGGGACACCGCACCAAGCTGGCCATTTACAGCGCCGATTCCCGTATCGATCCCGTAGGCGCCTGCGTCGGCAATAAGGGCGCGCGCGTGAATGCGGTCGTCGCAGAGCTCGGCGGTGAAAAGATCGACATCATTTTGTGGAGCGAAAACCCTCTCGAATTTATTGCAAAATCCCTCTCGCCCGCCACGGTCATTTCCGTGACGCAGATGGCGGAGAAGTCTGCGGTCGTTGTCGTGCCCGATGATAAGCTCTCTCTTGCGATCGGCAGAGACGGGCAGAATGCACGGCTTGCGGCCCGCCTCACGGGCTGGAAGATCGACGTCAAGAGCGAGAGCGCAGCCGCGAAACTTGCTCTCACCGAGCAGGCAACGGAGCTTGGGCCCGAAGAGGCTCTCACAGAGAAGGCAGGGGAGACGTCCGAAGAATGAAGCAGATCCCCATGCGTACCTGTATCGCTTGCCGGGAGGAAAAGCCCAAGCGGGAAATGCTCCGTGTCGTGAAGAATGCGGCGGGGGAGATCCGTCTCGACTTTTCGGGTAAGCTCCCCGGACGGGGCGCTTATATCTGCGACAGCGCAGAGTGTATCAAAAAGCTGCGCAAATACCGATTGCTCAATAAAAATTTTTCCTGTCAAGTGCCCGAGGAGGTCTATCTCCGCATCGAGGAAGAGTATGGAGCGAAGTAAAACGGCAAGCTATCTCGGCTTTGCGCGGCGGGCGGGGAAACTCACTCTCGGCGTTCAGGCCGCAGAAACGATAAAGAAGGGCGTCTTTCTGCTTGTTGCAGATGAAACGGTCGCAAAAAACAGCCGGAAAGTCATCGAGAAGCTGCAAGCCCGCTTTGCCTGTCCCCTCATCTTTGTACGGGATTTGGAGGGGATGACGGGCAAGAGCGCCTGCAAGCTCGCCGCTCTGAGAGATGAACATCTCGCCGCGGCAATTTTAAGAGAGAATAAAAACGAAGAGATATAAGGAAATATAAAAATCGTATGGCATACGAAAACATTGAAAAGTTAGGTTCCCTTATCGAGAATAAGACGGTTGGCAATCTGCAAAAATCGGTTGCCGCAGGAGAGCGGCAGCTCACGGAGATCCTCAAAAAGCTCACCGAAATGGAGGCGATCGCAAGTGCAAAGCGCGCCGCCGAAGAGGAAGCGCGGAGATTGGAGGCGGAACGTCTCCAAGCCGAAGCGCGCGCCAAGGAAGAGCGCGCCAGGGAGGAAGCGGAGCGGGAGGCGGCAAAGAATGCCGTTCCCGAGCCCGCGCCTAAGCCCGAACCGCAGCCCGCACCCGTTCCCGAAACAAAGCAGGAACCCGTCGCTGCCGCGCCCGTAAGAGAGCCGAAGCCGGCATCCGAAGCGCCCGTGCAGCCCCGTCCGCAGAGAGCGCGGCGGCCCGAACAGCCGGCGGGAGCACAGGGCAGTTACAGAACGCCCGAGCGTCAGCCCCGCGCTACGTTCCGTCCTGCGGACAGACCCGCGCGGCCCGCACAGGGCGCAGGGACCCGTCCCGCACAGGGAGGGGCGGCAGGGAACCGTCCCGCGCAGGGAACGGCAGCCGGAGCGCGTCCCATGCGTCCCATGTCCGGAACTGCGCCGAGAACGGCCCGTCCTGCCGTAGCGCCTCCCGCGCCCGCTCCGCGCAGGGAGCCCGCCGGCGGCAAAAAATTCGAAAAGACCTATGTGGAGAAACGTCCCGAAAATAAGCGTGCGCTGCAAAGAAGGCAGGGCGCGACCGTGGGCGATTTCGACGAAGATAAGAGCGGTTACCGCAAGGCGCGGTTCGCCAAGAAAGGGGTCAAAAAGGAGACCCAGACTATCAAGATCGACCATGCCGTCGTCACGAGCAAGGAGATCCCCATCAAAGTGCTCTCCGAAAAGCTGGGCATTTCGGCGGTTGAGATCACGAAGCGGCTCTTCCGCGAGGGGGTCATGAAGACGGTCAACGAGTCGGTGGATTACGACAATGCTGCCTTCATCGCCTTGGAGCTGGGCATCGACCTCGAATACAAGCCCGAAAAGACGGCAGAGGACGCTCTCTACGAGGAGCACGGCGGCGATGACAGCGCGGAGAACACCGTGCCGCGCGCACCCGTCGTCACGGTCATGGGGCACGTCGACCACGGAAAGACATCTCTGCTCGACTGTATCCGCAAGACCAACGTCACAGCGGGCGAGGCGGGCGGTATTACGCAGAGTATCGGCGCATATACGGTCTCCTTCGGCGAGGGCAAAAAGATCACCTTTATCGACACACCCGGCCACGCGGCTTTCACGGCAATGCGTGCCCGTGGCGCACAGGTGACGGACATCGTGGTGCTCGTTGTGGCGGCGGACGACGGCATCATGCCTCAGACGATCGAGGCGATCGATCACGCCAAGGCTGCGAATGTGCCGATCATCGTCGCAATGAACAAAATGGATAAGCCGCACGTCGATCCCGACAAGGTGAAGCAGGGGCTGGTCAAACAAGGTCTCGTGCCCGAGGAATGGGGCGGCGACGTCATCATCGTTCCCGTCTCGGCAAAGACGGGCATGGGTATCGATTCTCTGCTTGAAAACATCTATCTTGTTGCCGAGATGCAAGAGCTGAAAGCCAATCCCGACCGTAAGGCCAAAGGGGTCATCATCGAGGCCAAGCTCGACAAGGGCAAGGGCCCCATGGCGAGCGTTCTCGTGCAGAACGGCACCCTGCATACGGGCGACAATCTCATCTCCGGCACCACGATGGGCAGAGTGCGCGCCATGATCGACGACAAGGGCAGAACGGTCAAGGAGGCGAGCCCCTCCATGGCGGTCTCCGTGCTCGGTCTCGAAGACGTGCCCAACGCGGGCGACACCATCTTTGCGGTGGAACAGTCTCTCATGAAGCAAGTGCAGGAGGAGCGCCGTTCCAAGCAGCGCGAATCCATGATCAAGGAGACGACCAAGGTCACTTTGGACGACGTGTTTGCGCAGGTCGCAGGCGGCATGAAAGAGCTCAACGTCATCGTCAAGGGCGACGTGCAGGGCTCCGTGGAGGCGGTGAAGGCCTCCCTCGAAAAACTTGGGAACGAGGAAGTCAAAGTCAAGGTCATTCATGCGGGCGCTGGCGCGGTCAACGAGAGCGACGTCATGCTTGCCGATTCCGCAAACGCGGTCATCATCGGCTTCAACGTCCGTCCCGATACCAAGGCGAAGCAGCTCGCCGAACGCAGCAAGGTGGATGTTCGCACTTACCGCATCATCTATGAACTGATCGACGACATGCAGGCGGCGCTCAAAGGAATGCTTGCGCCCAAGTATCATGAAATTTACATGGGCAAGGCGCAGGTTTTGCAGACTTTCAACATTACGGGGGTCGGCACGGTCGCGGGGTGCTATGTCACCGAGGGCAAACTCGTCCGCGGCGGGAAGCTGCGGATTTACCGTGACGATGTCATGATCGTCGAGGGCAACGTCAAGCAGCTCAAACGCTTTAAGGACGACGCGAAGGAGGTCTCGGGCGGGCTTGAATGCGGCTGCGCGATCGACGGCTTCAATGAGATCAAGATCGGAGACTTCATCGAATGCTATCTGATCGAGGAGATCAAGCAATGAAACCCACCTGGACGCAGCGTTTAGACAGCGAATTTCGCCGTGCGATCTCGGAGATCGTTGCGGGTCCGTTAAAGAACCGGGAGCCGGGATTGCGCGGTATCATCTCGATCACGGAAGCCGATGTCGCACC
>CANRPN010000062.1 GCA_947632505.1 uncultured Clostridia bacterium
CATAAATGGGGGCAGGTCATTTGAGGTAGAGATTTCTCGGCTTCACTTCGTTTCGCTCGAAATGACAATCGGAAGCGCGCTCAACTCGGAATGACAATCAAAAAGCGGCGGGGCGGACGAAATGACTTTCTTAAACTGTCATGTCGACCGAAGGCGTTAGCCGTAGTGGAGACATCTCATCCTTAGTGTTAAAAAATTGTAGAGATTTCTCCACTCCGCTCACTGCGTTCGCTTCGGTCGAAATGACAAATTGGGAATGATAGCGGGTGGTGAGGGTCACTTGCTGTCCCTAAAAGGGAAAGTGGCATGAGCGAAGCGAATGCCGAAAGGGTTTCTGCAAGCTTGCTGAGAACCCCTCAGTCTCGGCTAACGCCTCGCCAGCTCCCCTGCAGGGGCGCCGAGGTTCTTGTCTCACTCGTTGCCCTTGCATAAAAAGACGGCAAATTCCCATACTCGTGATATGAAAATTTCGGGTTCCCTGCAACAGGACCTCTCCGCGCTCAAAAAAATTCTGCCGGCGGAGGACATCCTCTCCTTTGAATTTACCTCGCTCGGCGGTCTCCCCTTTACCCTCCTCTTCGCCGATCCCATCACCGATAAAGAACTCCTCGGCGAGCAGGTGGTCCGTCCCCTCCTCCGGTACGAGGGCGAACCCAAAGCCGAGACCGTGGGGAAACATCTCACTTCTCCCGAAACGCGCACCGAGACCGACCTTCAAAAGCTCTCCGAAGAGGTCCTCGCAGGCAATCCCGTGCTCCTCTTCGAGGGCATGGACGAGGCCGTGATCGTCGGCACCAAGAAAGTGTTCGTCAGGGCGATCTCCGAACCCTCCACCGACGTTGCCCTCAAAGGCCCCCGCGAAGGGTTCATCGAGGACGTCAAGATCAACACTTCCCTCGTCCGCCGCCGCCTCAAAACGCCCGAACTCAAAATCGACTTCCTCAACGTGGGCAGACGCTCCAAGACCTTTGTGGCGGTGTGCTACCTTTCGGGCACTTCCCCCCAAAAGACGGTGGATGAGATTAAGCAAAAGCTCAAAGAGATCGACATCGACATCGTGCCCGACTCCTCCTACCTCACCCACTTCCTCTCCTCGCGGCCGTATTCCCTCTTAAAGCAGATCGGGACGACCGAAAAACCCGACATCTTCTGCGCGAAGATCGCCGAGGGACGGGTGGGCATTCTTGTGGACGGTTCCCCCATCGCCCTCACGGCGCCCTACCTTTTGGTGGAGGATTTCCAATCGAGCGAGGACTACTTTGTGCCCCCCTACCGCGCGACCTTCACCCGCGTGCTGCGGCTGCTCGCGCTGCTCGTGGCGATCTATCTGCCCGCCTTTTACATCGCGGCACAGCTGTTCAAATTGCAGCTCTTTCCCATCAAACTGCTCATGACCATTTCGGGGAGCATCCGGGACATCCCCTTCTCTCCCTCCCTCGAAATGCTGCTCGTGCTCTTTGTGCTCGAAGTTTTGAACGAGGCAAGCATCCGCATGCCCAAATACGTGGGAATGGCCCTCTCGGTGGTGGGCGCGCTCGTGCTCGGCGAGACGGCCGTCTCCGCGGGATTCGTCTCCACCCCCGCGATCATCATCATCGCATTCAGCGGGATCGGGCTGTACGCCGTGCCCAACCTCATCGAACAGACGAGCGTGCTGCGCCTTGTCATGCTCCTTGCGGCGGGCAGCGTGGGCACTTACGGCATCATTCTTGCGACGGCCTTTGTGCTCCTCTATCTCGTGACGGCGGAAAACTTCGGCGCGCCCGTACTCGCGCCCTTCTCCCCCCTGGTGGGAAGAGACCTAAGAGACAGCCTCATCAAGTACAACCTCGACTCCCTCGAAACCCGCCCGCGCACTCTCAAAAGCAAGAACAAACGGAGGCTCCGCCATGAATAAGATTTCCGAACGGCAAATTTATTTCTTCCTCGCCTGCATCGCACCTGTGGGAAAGCTCGTGGTGATGCCCGCCCGCCTTGCGGGCTATTGCGGGAACGACCTGTGGCTGCCCGCGCTCTTTCAGTTCCTCGTGCAGGCGGGGGCGATCTTCTGCGTGCTGCTGCTCGCAAAGCGCGGACAGAGCTTCTATTCTCTCCTTGCGGGGACCTTCGGACGGGTGCTCGGCAAGATCGGCATACTGCTCATCGGCGCATTTCTGCTCTATGCGGGCTTTCTGCCGCTTCTCGAACAGAAGCTCTTTGTGCAGGGCGTGTTCTACGACACTCTCCCCTCGATCGTCTCCTTTGCGCCCTTCTTCCTCTTCGCCGCATATTTATGCAGCAAGCCGATCGCAAGCTACGGGCGGCTCTTCGATCTGCTCGCCCCGATCGCGATCGCGGGATTCTTCGGGGTGCTCCTCTTTTCGGCGGGAACTGCCGACTACGGCGCCGTGCTCCCCGTGGGCGCTTCGGGCCTTCGCGGGCTCGCCAAGGGAGGCGCCTACTCCTTTGCGTGGTTCTTCGACTCCGCCCTCCTCCTGCTGCTGCTCGGCAAATTCGACTATCAAAAGGGCATGGCGTGGAAGGGCGCGGTGTGCTATCTCGCGGGCGGCGCGGCGGTCGCCTTCTTCCTCGTCACCTTTTACGGCATTTTCGAGGGAACGGCTCTCAATCAGCTGTTCGCCTTTACCAAGACGAGCAAATACTTCTCGGGCTTTACGGTGCTCGGGAGAGTGGACTATCTGTTCATCTTTCTGCTCTCCCTCGTGACCGCCTTTTACACGGCGCTCCCTCTCTCGGCCGCCGTGGAGAGCGCGCTCGAAGCCTTTGGACGCAGGCCGTACCTTCCCACTCTGCTCTCCATTGCCCTCTCCGCGCTGTGGTTTTTGCTCACCTATCTCTTCGACTTCCGCTTCGGCGAGGCAATGCGGGCGATCTCCGAACAGGCCTTTTGGCTCTTCCCCGCGTTCACCCTGCTTCTGCCGCCGCTGATGCTTTTGCTCAGAAAGGGGGACCCCCATGCGCGCGCGTAAATTTCTTAAAACGGTACCGATGAAGCTGTGGCTGCTGCTGCTTGCCGTCATCCTCTTCTCCTTCTTCTCCAACGACTTCGGTCTCGTGGACATCCAAAAGACGGCGATCATCCTTGCCGCGGGCATCGACAAGTCCGAAAACGGCTTCTCCGTCACCTCGCAGATCGCCGTCCCCAAGGGCGCGGACCGTTCGCAGGGAGGAACTTCGAGCGTGAACATCACCACCGAGGGCGCGACCGTCTCCGACTGTATCACCGCCCTCTTCGGCAAGACGGGCTGGGTGCCCAAACTCGTCTTTTGCGACCTCATCATTTTGGGAGAAGACGCCGTAAAGGAGGACGCGATCTCCTAT
Source organism: uncultured Clostridia bacterium (assembly GCA_947632505.1). Lineage (GTDB taxonomy): Bacteria > Bacillota > Clostridia > Christensenellales > Borkfalkiaceae > Gallimonas. Next base: position 3,322 of record CANRPN010000062.1, read on the forward strand.
CTCAATTACTTCCTCCGCAACGAATACATGCCCGACAACTGTCTGCTCGCCGTGTGCGAGGGAAAGGCGGAAGAGCTCATCACCTCCACGAGCGCGATCGACGACGCCTCCTCCCTCGCCATTGAAAAGCTCTTTTCGGACGCCGCGGAAAAGTCGGGCAAGGTGCTCCCCAATACCTTGAAGGACTTCGCGATCGGCTACTACGGCGTGAGTAAATCGAGCTATCTGCCCTATGTGCAGATGTCCCCCCAAAAGGGCGCGAGCGCGGGCGGCGACAGCGGCGGAAGCGGTTCCTCGGGCGGTTCGGGCGGCTCGGGCGCGGGCGGCTCGGAGAGCGAGGAGCAAATTTACACGGCCGAGGAGACGGCGCTCTTTTCGGAGGGGAAGATGGTGGGAAAACTTCCCGCAGAGCAGACCCTCGCCCTCTCCCTGCTGCAAGGGAACGTATTCGCGGGGACCTTTCCCGCCGAGGAGAACGGGGACCCCGTCACCCTCACGATCGTGCGGAACAGCGGCGGGACAAATCTCGACATGAAGGGAGCCCCCACGGCCACCCTTTCGGCGGACGTTACCTGCCGCCTTTGCTGCCGCGGGACCACCGCGCCCATTGAGGACATCTCCTCCGATGCGGTTTCCGAAGCCGTGTTAGAGGATGCAAATAAGGTGCTGACGGGCTATCTCGAAGGGCTTTGGGAGAGTTTCCGTGAAACGGGCTGCGATCTTTTGGAACTGAAACAGAGCCTGTACCGCAGCTCTTTGAAAAAGTATCGCGAATGGAAAGACTATCTGCTCGACGCGGTGCGGCCCGTTTTCAAAGTCTCGGTAAAGTCGATGAAGTAGCATGCGAAGCAAAAGATTTTTTGTGAACATAAGAAAAGCCCTCCGTGCAACGCATGGAGAGCCGTTCTTGTGATTCAGTTGTGTCGGGCGGCCGCATCAAAACATTTCTCTGCTCTTCTGCGGGGTAAACTCGACTTATCTTATCGGGAAACACTCCCTTTTGCGGCTCCTACTTCCTCCGCATTTCCTGTTGGCAGCCGATTTTTACTTTTCCGCCCCTTTGCAAAACGTGTACATTGGCGTGTCCTCCTATGACTTGATCTTCAAGTGATTGGATTTTTTCATAACGACTGTACCTCCCGTTATGATGGATGTTGCGGTGACCTGACCTCCTTTCCGGTCGCCCTGCAATTTTTCAGACTTTTCCGTCCTTTCTTCGTAGGGTTCTTTCGATCGCCTTAGGCTTTCCTGTCCATTGGAGTGGTCTCCTTGTTGGAAAATAACATTTTTTGGTTGTTATTTTCCTTTTCTGATTACATTATAACATACATTTGGGATTTGTCAAGGGTTTTCCGAAAAATTTTTTTGGAAAATTTTTTTTGGAGCTTTGCATCCTCCCCCGCGCGGCGCGCGGGGGAGGATGCACCTTGCACGAGCGGTGATTCCCCCCTCCTTCGACAAACAAAGACGGAAATTCCCCGTCCTCGCCCGTTCTATGCATTTATACTGTTACAAAATCCCCTGAGGTGACCTATGAAAACACACTTTCGGCTTCCGCCCCTCTCCTTAAAGGCGTTCGGCAAATACGCGGCCCTCTTTTGCGCCATGATCTTTATGAACTTCGCCCTCCCGCAGCATGAGCTCTTCGCCTTCCCGCTCTTCTATGCCGCCCTCGGCATGGGCTTCGATCCCCTCCTCATGAGCGCAGGCTACCTCGTTGCCTCCGCTCCCGCCATGAGCGCCTATGCCTCCCTCGTCGCAGCCGTTCAGGCCGCCTATCTTCTCCTCCTCTTTACGCTCTACCGCCGCCTGAAACGCCCCATGCGCTTGGAGCGTCTCCTCTACCTCGTCCTGGCACAGCTCCCCTTTCTCTTCCTCTTTCCGCATACGGGATATGAGCTCTTTCCCTTCTCCCCCTTTCTCCAAAAGCTCGTCTTTTCGGCCGCGATGTTCTTCCTCTCCGTCTTTTTCGAGGGCGCCCTTTCCTCCCTCTTGAAACGGGTGTTCCGCTGCCGCCTCTCCGCAGGACAGCTCTGCGAACTCTTGCTCCTCTGGCTCGTGTTCGGCCTCGGCCTCCGCGGCGCGCTCGGAGAAGTTGCCTACTCCTGCATCGCACTCTCCGCACTCCTCGTCGGCTGCATCCTGCTGCGCAGCGCCGTCGCGATCCCATATGCCATCGTTCTCGCCCTGCCGGCCTGTTTCGTCTCTGCGAGCTACCTCCCCCTCGCCCTCTATGCCCTCTATGCCTGCGCCGCCGTTCTGCTCTCCTCCTACGGGAAACTTGCCTCCGCCCTCGCTTTTCTCCTCACCTGCCTCGGCGCGGTCTTTTTGCAGGGGATCTTTTCCCGGGGGCCGCTCGAAATCTTCTTTGGCCTGCTGCCCTGCATGATCGCAGCTGCCCTCGCCCTCTGCTTCCCCGAACGGTATTACCAAAAGGCCAAAAAGAGCCTGCTTTTCTACCGTGAAAACGCCCTCCCCCGCGTGGCCGTCAACCGCAACCGCCGCGCCGTGGGAGAGCGCCTCTATGAAGTTTCCGCCCTCTTCCGGGAGATCGAAGGAGCCTTCCTCGGAAATCTGCCCGAGGACAACTCTGCGCTGCTCATCCGCGAAAAGCTCAAAAGCACCCTCTGCCGTGACTGCCCGGGCCGTTTCCGCTGCGAGGACAGCGGCGTGGCCGAGGGGCTGGACAAGCTCATCGCCATCGGCTATGCCAAGGGACAGGTGAGCCTTGTGGACCTTCCCGAGATCGTGGGCGCCCACTGCGGAAATGCGGCGGGACTGCTCTTTGCCTGTAACAAACTGCTCGCAAGCTACCGCTCCGCCGCGCGGGAAATGCAGAGCGCCCGCGAAGGACGGCAGCTTCTCGCCGAACAGGCGCACGGGATCAGCGAGATCCTCCGCGACATGGCTCTGGAACAGAGCGAGGAATATTCCTTCTCCGAAGGAGAGAGCAAGCTCGCCCGCATCCTCGCCCAAAACGGCATCATGAGCTCGGAGATCTTCGTCTATGGCGAGGGAGACAGTCTCACCGTCTCCATGACACTCTCCCCCGATGTGAACGGCAAACTCCTCTGCGCGGTGGCGGGAAAGGCGCTCGGCGTATCCCTGGCGCTCACCGAAAAAATTCCCCTCGCCGAGGGCAGAGCCTGCTTTATTTTGAAGCGGAAACCTTTCTTCGACGCAGCCTTCGGTGTCGCCTGCAAACCCAAACAAGGGGAAGTCGCCTGCGGGGATGCCTATTCCATCCTGCGCATCGACGAACGGCGCTTTCTCATCGCCCTTTCCGACGGCATGGGCAGCGGCGAGAACGCCCGCGACGTCTCCGACCGCACTCTCTCCCTGCTCGAAAGTTTTTATAAGGCCAAAATGCCCTCCGACACCGTGCTTTCGACCGTCAACCGTCTCATCGCCTACCCGCCCGAGGAGAGCTTCTCCTGCCTCGACCTCGCCGCCGTGGACCTCGATACGGGGGACGCGGACATCGTAAAGATCGGCTCCCCCCTTGGGTTCATTCTCACGGGGGAGGAGCTCAGAGTGCTGGAAGGACAGTCGCTGCCGATGGGAATGCTCGACGCGGTCCATCCCGCCACGATGCGCGCAAAGATGGGCGAAAACGACTTTATGCTGCTGATGAGCGATGGTGTGACCGCAGCGTTCGGGTCCTCGGCGGAGCTGTTTGACTATTTGAGCGTGTTGAGGCCTGTCAATCCGCAGTCGCTGGCGGAGGAGGTGCTGCAAAGCGCGCTTGCCCGTTACCGCGGCACAGCCGTGGACGACATGACCGTTCTCGCGGTGAAGTTGCTGAAAAGCGCATGAGCGGGGCGCGTTCCCGCGGCCGTGCCCGGCACTAAAAAAGCCGCACGCCCCATACGGAACGCACGGCTACCCACAGTGAGGATGAACAAGATTATTTTTATTATACATCATTTTTCCTCCGTTGTCAAGAACGTCAAGCATAATTATTTATTATATTATGCATAAATTTATAAGCTGAAATAATAGTATTGCCCTCTGAGGGCATTTGGCTGTTTATGACGCCCGCCCCCGCACAATGCGGGGGCGGGCAACAATTCACCGAGAAGGAGGGTTCCACATGGCAAGGGAACCGACGAGGGGCCGGCGTTCGCGCACCTCGTCGGCCCAGCGCGCGATCCGCCCCAGCGCGCCCTCGTCCCAGCCCCATTCTCCGGCCTTTTCGAGCAAAAATTCGGCGTTTTTGATGTTCCGTGCACAGCTGTCAAACCCCTGCGGCACAAGATAGGCGTCCCGCGAGGTTCCCATGCCGAAGCCCGAAACCGTCTCTACCGTGAAATAATAGCTGTTCTTTGCATAATATAAATTCCAGCCCGCGTTGCGCTCCGCAAGCGCACCGATCTCCCCGCGCTGATGCGGGAGAACCGCGCTCCCCCGCCGCTCCGAAAGCGCCGCCCGCATTTCGAGGCAGGAGAGCGGCTGCGTGCCGTCGGTGAAATAGCCGCCCGTGGTGGGATCGAGCATACACCATTTCTTTTTCTGCATGTCGAAGATCTCCACCACGACATGATTGTCGATGTCGTAAGGAGAATTGGGGTACAGCCCTACCCGCCGCGCATGAATGCCGAGCGCGAGACAGCATTCCGCCAAAATTTTGGCCTTGCACGAGCAGTTCAGGCCCCTGTCCTTCCGCCCGAAGGCGTATTCGAGCAGAGCAAGCGCATTGTAGGGCATTTCGTGACCCTCGGTGAGGAAGAAGTCCCCCTCGTGCATGAGGTTGGGCGCAAGCCAGCGGCAGATTTTCAGCGCCATAGAAAAATCGCCGCCCCGGCCTGCGATCTTTTCGAGACCGTACGTCTTGCGCAAGACAGCAAATTCGGGACAAGCGAAATGATAGTAGAGCGGGATGGGTTCCCCCTCCTCGAATCGGCCGCCATACAGCATGCCGCAGTAAATTTCAAACAGTCTGTTGTCCTGTTCGATCCGTTCTTTTTTGGTCATATTTTCCGTCTCCCGCGAGCCTCCTGCACTTGATGGCGCCCCTTGCAGGGGAGCTGTCGCGAACGCAGCGAGTGGCTGAGGGGTTTAATCCAATGCGATTTCCTCCACCGTCACTTGGCAGCTGCGCATGGTTTGGAGCGCTGCGTCATGCAGCGCGGGGGTCACTCCCGCACAGGCCGAAGCATACACCCGCACCTCCGCCTCCGGTAAATACGCCTTCGCGAGCAAGGCATTGCTCACCACACAGATGTCCGTGCACACCCCGCAAAAGGAGATCTCGTCATATCCGCCCGCTTTGAGATATTCCGCCAGCGCAACGCTGCCGAACGCGGGCTTTTCGAAGATCTTTGCGCCCGCGCGGTACACTTCGGGCAGGATCTCCCACCCTTTCGTGCCCTTGATGCAGTGGGGAACGGGCAACAGCCGCCCTTCCCGCGTGGAGAGGTACTCCTCCGTGTGCGTGTCGGCCGTGTAGACGACCTCCTCCGCCCCCTCCGCGAGCTCCTTGACGCGCGGAACGATCGCGCGGGCTTCCTCCGTGCCGAGCGCTCCCGTGACAAAGTCATGCTGCATATCCACGACGACGAGCACCTTCTTCATAATGATTTTTTCAGCTCCTTGATGACAAGATCGGCAATGTAGCGGCAGCCGCGGTGAGTGGGATGAACACCGTCCACCGAGAACTGCTCGGGCTTGATGTCCTGCGTGAGCCCCGTGAAAATTTCGTCGAGCGGAATGAGCGTGAGCTTTTCACGCGCGGCAATCTCGGAGATCACTCCATTGAATTTATTGAGATAGGGGCGCAGACGGGGCTTGTCCTCCATGTTCAGCACAAAGGGCTGCAAGAGGAGCAGCTTTGCCCCCGTCCCCTTGATGATCTCCACGAGCTTATTGTAATTTTCGGTAAATTGTTCGAGGGTGGTCTCCCTGCCGAGCAAAAAGCGGTGCCAGACGTCGTTGACGCCGATCGCAAGCACAACGACGTCCGGATGTTCGTCCACGACGTCCGTCTGTACCCGCGCAAGAAGTTCGGCAGTGCGGTCTCCTCCCACGCCGCGGTTGAGAATTTCAAGCTCCGTATCGGGATAGAGCAGCCTGAGCTTGCCCGCCGCGATCTTGACGTAGCCCACGCCGAGATCGTTCGGGTCCGAGATGTTGCGGTTGGATTCCGTGATGGAATCTCCGAAAAAGACGATTTTCATACTTTCCTCCCCCTCTATGCGTTATTTTCCGTATTTTTCGTCGTACATTTT
>CANRPN010000063.1 GCA_947632505.1 uncultured Clostridia bacterium
TATGAATTTCAGACCTTTTTCGTGACGGCGGAAAAACCTCATCTCGGACTTGCCGTAACCGTCTTGGCGGGCGTTGCGAATATGGGGCTTGACGCTCTGTTTATCGCGGGATTTCATTGGGGACTTGCGGGAGCGGCGGCGGCTTCTGCCGCAAGTCAGATCGTCGGCGGGGTTTTGCCGTTCTTCTACTTTTTAAGAAAGAACGACAGCCTTTTACGGCTCGGAAAGACAAATTTCGACGGGAAAGCGATTTTGAAAGCGTTGACAAACGGCTCGTCGGAGTTCGTTACGGGCGTTTCGGGTTCACTCGTCGGTATCTTTTATAATGCGCAACTTATCCGATATGCGGGAGAAAACGGCGTTGCCGCATACGGCGTTATCATGTATGTCAGCATGATTTTTGTTGCGATCCTTTCGGGCTTTTCAAGCGGAATCGCGCCCGTTGTCGGCTTTCATTACGGCGCAGAGGATAAGGACGAATTAAAGAACTTGCGCAAGAAAAGCATTGTCGTTATCATCGTGCTTTCGATTGTGATGTTCTCCCTGTCCGAGGGATTGGCTCGACCGTTCTCTTGGCTCTTTACCCGAAAAGATCCTGCCCTTATGGATATCACGATAAACGCATTCCGATTGTATTCTTTCGGCTATTTGCTTATGGGAGTCGGTATTTTCGGCTCGGCTTTCTTCACGGCATTGAACAACGGAGGCGTTTCGGCAGTCATCTCTTTATTACGCACATTGTTGTTTCAAATCGGCTTTGTGATATTGTTCCCGCTGATATGGGAATTGAATGGAATTTGGTATTCGATAACAGCGGCAGAACTTTTGGCGACCATTGTGACCGTCGGCTTCCTTGTCGGTTACAGAAAAAAATACGGCTATTAGAAAACCGTTGGAAAAGTTGTTGCAATTTGCCCGCCTATTTTTTGCTGTTGATCGATACTTGAACCGTACATTTTGAAAGCCCGCCGCAGAGCGTTTGCTCTGCGGCGGGCTTTTCCATTTTTTCGGCAAGATTGAAGTTATGCGCGGTTTTGCTTGTACCAGTCAGTGTCTTTCAGTTTTACGGTATTGTTGCTGCCCGTAAGAGAAAACTCCACGCCGTCCGACTTGACGACAATGTTGCCGTTCATCGAAGTATAGTTCCACTTTTTGTCCGAAAGGTCGACTTCCGTCGCAAGCGTGGTGACATAGACGTTATCCGTATATTTCATGATACGCTGTAAAGCGTCGCGCGTGGGGAAGGTGTTATTGTTATTCTGCGTATATTCGGGCGAGCCCGCACAGCAGCACACGCAGACGTACTCGGGCTGAATGACACTGAGAAGCGCGTCCGAGGAAGAGGTCTTGCTGCCGTGGTGCCCCGCCTTGTAGAGCTTGCACTGCGGGAGCTCGTTGTATTGCACGAGGTACTCCTCCCCCTCTCCTTCAAGATCGCCCGTAAAAAGATAGTTATATTCCCCCTGCTGAATATACATGCAGACCGAATAATTATTCTCGTTGTCCGTCTTGTTTTCGTAGTAATAGTTGTAGAGAAAGTTCATGCTCACCCCCTCGCCGAGGGAGTAGGAACGCTTCGCGCCGTCTGCGTTGTTGTAACATTGCAGCGCCGTATAATGCACCGCGCCCGCCTTTACTTCCGCATCCCGCGCCGCAACATAGCGTTTGTAAGTCGCGGAAGTACTGTTCGTCCGCGGGAAATCAATGATCGTCTCGCATTCATACCGCTCGAAGAGGCTCTTATAGGTACCGTTCCCCGCAAACGCCGCGATGTGATCCTGATGCCCGTGGGTAACGATGACATATTCGAGCACGCCGTCGGTGCAATATTGATCTACGTATTTCTCTATCGTATCGGCCGAATTTTCACGCGAGCCGCCGTCGATGAGCACATCCACGTCACCGCATTGCATATATATGCAGTCTCCCGCATATTTATTGCCGAGTTCGAGAAAGTGGATCGTAAGTTCTCCTGTCGGTTTCTCTTCCGTACCCCCGCCGACGGGTTTCTCCCCGCTGCCCGAACTTGTTCCGCTTCCCGGCGTTTCGCCCGCTTTTTTTGCGCGGTACACAAAGAAATACCAATACGCCGCCGCGGCGATCGCAAGCACGAGCACGACGATCACGATCGTGATCAAAACCGAACTGCTTTTCTTTTTACGTTTTGCCATACTGTAAAATATTCAACGTTTCCTCTGTTTGTTTACGCTTGGAACCGCAAATAGCTCCAACTCATGGGAGGAAGCACGAGCGACACGCGCGAACCGTCTTTGACGGCGGGCAGGTCTTTCTCGTGCGGGGCGACATTCTCCGCGCCGAAGCCGTTGACGGCACCGAGGTCACTTGACGTCATCTCGACGTACTCCTTCGCTTTCAGCTCGCCGAAAGAGCGCAATTCGAGTTCCACTCCCCTCTTTTCCTGCGCATAATTGCAGAGCGAAACGACGAGCGTTCGGGTCTCGGGGTCGAAATTGACCGCTTCATTGAGATAGCGCGCCTTTCCGTACTGATTTTCAAAAGTATCGCTGTCGGAGAAGGTACGCACGGTCTCGCCGCGGGCGGTGTTGGAAAGATATTTGAAAGGATAGAAAATCGTTTGCCGGAAAGCTCTCCCTCCCTTTTCCGTCATGATTGGCGCGATGACGTTGACGAGCTGCGCAAGACAAGCGACATGGACGATGTCGCAGTTATTGAGCAGCGTGTTCATGAGCCCCGCAAAGACGAGCATGTCACGGAAGGTATATACGTCTTCCAAAAGGTGCGGAGCCCTCTTCCAGAGCGGTTCGGTGCGCTCCGCCGATTGCGTCCAAATATTCCACTCGTCAAAGGAAATGTGCACTTGCTTCTTGGAACGGACTTTTGCGCGCACATATTCGATCGTCGCCTTTAAGGTTTTGATGTATTCGCTCATGTCGTCCGCGGCGCCGAGGAAATCCTCCAAGGGATGATCGCTCTCTTCGTCATACTCATAGTAGCGGTGCATGGAGAGATAGTCGATCTGTTTATAGGTATGTTCGAGGACGATCCTGTCCCACTCGGGGAAGGTCTTCATTTCGTGGCTCGAAGAGCCCGTTACGATGAGTTTCAGTCTTTCCCCTGCCGCTTCCTTCTCCGTTTCGCCGTTCGTCCAACGCATGACCTTTGCCGCTTCGAGCGCCTTTTTGCCGTATTCGTCCGCCGTAAGGTGCCCAATCTGCCAAGGGCCGTCCATTTCATTTCCGATGCACCAATACTTGACATTGTAGGGTTCTTCGGAGCCGTTCGCACGGCGATAGTCGGAGATCGTGGTCCCGCCCGCGTGGTTGCAGTACTCCACGAGTTGGGCAGCATCCTTCACGCTCCCCGTTCCCATGTTGACCGCCATCATGGGCGTAATGCCCGTCTTTTTGCACCACTTCATAAATTCGTCCGTGCCGAACTCGTTGGGCTCCGTGGTATGCCACGCAAGATCAAGGCGGACGGGACGTTTCTCCTTCGGGCCGATGCCGTCCCGCCAATCATATCCCGAGACGAAGTTCCCGCCCGGATAGCGCACGATAGGCACGTTCAATTCTTGGATGAGACTTATGACGTCGCCGCGGAAACCGTCTTGGTCTGCCGTCGGGTGACCCGGCTCATAGATCCCCTCGTAAACAGCTCTGCCAAGGTGCTCGATAAAGGAACCGTAGAGCGTAGGCTGGACCTTGCCGACAATGAGATTTCTGTCCGCAAAAATTTTCGTTGTTTTCATAACCTTTCCCCCCTATGCCAGCCCGAACAGCGTGATGATATTCCCCGCCGCTTCGGTAATGTTGCGTAAAAACCGATTCACCGCCGTCTGTGCGCCCTTATCCACTTCGCCGTTTTCGGTGGTGCGGAGAACAGCGACAATCATATCGAAATTACGATAGATCACATCACAGTCGGGATCGATCGTTTTGAATGCATCGTCCTCATTGCCGTGCTGAATGCGATACATCGCTTTGACTGTCGCATTCATGTCGGTGAAGGCCTGCACGTCTCCCGAATGGTAGAGCGTTTGAAGTTCCTTGCTCAGTTGTGCAAGAAGTTCCACAAAGGCTGCGAGTTGCTCGTTATTTTCTTCCATTACAATTTCACTCCGTTGTATTTGAGCAGTTCGCGTGCGCTGTCTACGCTGTCCACTCCCGTCCGGTTCTTGACGGGAGCAAATTCCCGTTCGCGCACAACTTCATAGGGCAGACAACTTCCCATGAGTTTGATCATATCGAGAATGAGCGTTTCGAATTTATAGCCGTTGACCTCCTCGGGACGGACAAGTTCGCCCTTCTCGTCCAAATGCGGCACCTTCTTTTTGACGACATGCACGGGAATGCGTTTGCCTGCGATCTCTTCAAGTTTCTTGGCTTGAAAGAGGTAGTTCAGAATTACGCCGTGGCGATAGAGAAGACCCGACGCATCGCGGGCATTGGCCATCTCCTCGGAAAGCTCATAATATTCCACAACGGCGGGCAAGCCGTCTTCAAGGCACAAAACGCCCACCTTCTCGTGCGGTTCCGCCTTAGAGACGACCTTTGCGCCGCTCATCTTGCCGCTTAAAATGGTTGCGCCGAGGAAAGCGGGGTCCGCAATGCGCTGCAACACATTGTCCACGGCAAACACGTTGAGCCATTCAAGCGCGGGAAATTCTTGCAAAATTTTCGTGCGCGCAAGAGAAGAATACCATCCCCCGTTTCCGTTGGGCGAGAGCGCAAGTCTCCCCTTTTCTTCCAGCAAAAGTTTGCCATCGAAGTCCACCGCGGGCGCCATATCCTGCTTGAAAAAGCGGATGAAATCGCTCGGGTAGCCGAAATAGGCATGCGCTTTCAAAAACGCCTTGGTTTCGGCGTCGTTCTTTTCGCTCGTCATGATAAAGAGCGGTACATATGCCCCCGCGCGATCCGTGACTTCAAGCAGATTCCCGATGAGACACTCAAAGATATACAATGGACGGGTAATGCCGATGTTGTATGCACCCTTGGGCGCGTCGGAACCCAGCCGCGTACCCTGTCCGCCCGCAAGAAGGACCGCGCCGAGCTTCCCCTCTTTAATGGCCTCTTCCCCGACCTTTTGGAAAACTTTGCGGTTTCGCGCGATCTCGTCCAGAGAAACTCCCGAAATGGGCTCGATCTTTCCCTTTCCGCTCAGGTCCTCGGGATGTTTCCAAAGCGCAACGGTTCCCCAATCGACGTCCGCGATCTGTCTTGCCAAAGAAACTTTCTCTTCGTCGCCGAGTTCGTCCCAAAAGCGAAGGAGTTGCGTTTGGCCGTGTTCCTGCAAACATTGTTTCAATTTTTCATCTGTCATTTCTTTTCTCCAAGAGGAAGGCTCCCGCCGTGTAAGGCGTTCCGGCAATGCGGAGCACTTCGTTTCTGATCGTACAGGGAATATCGGTAAATCTTTCGACCACCTCATAGCCGTCGAGAGGCAACCGAACAGCCTCATCGCATTCGAGGAAGTGAACGATCACAAGCCGCTTTTCGCCGTAATCTTTGACGTAGACTTGTCTGCCGGCAGGCCTGCGATAGTATTCTACGTTGCAGTCCAAAAGGGACACATCTCCATAGCGAACAATATTTTTAATGTGCTTATAAAACTCCAATCCTCTTGCGATGAGCGCCAACTTCTCGGGCGGAACTTTATGGATATCTCCCGAAAGGCAGATCCTGCCCAACATGGCGGCGCAGAGGGAATAGATCGTGCGTGAATCGGATTCCCCCTCACGGATCACCGCCCAAATCTGCGACTGCCGCGCGGGGATCGCGAGAGAGACGTTTGCGGCCACGAGCGGGATCTCGGCGCACTCATGCGCATCGGAAAAAGAACACATCGAAACTTTGCTCATGCGGAGAGGCTCGATGCGGCTTCCGCCCGAAGCGCAATTTTCTATGATGAGATCGGGCACGGCCTCTTTGAGCCTGTCCAGATAGTTGATGCTCTCCTCGGCGACCTGACGTCCGCCCTCGCCGGGCGATTCTGCGCCGTCGCACCCGATGCCAAAGGCGTCGTTATAATCGATTTTCAGATAGGAAAACCCATTCTCACGCAAAAAGTCGAGCATTTTTGTGCGGAGATAGCTCTGCACCTGCGGAAGGCGCAAATCGAGAAAACGGCGATTTTTTGCCGTGATCGTTTTCCCGTCCGCTTTGAGCAGCGCCTCTTCGCAGAAAAACGCATCGCTGTCCCGTCCGACATTTTCAAATTCAAACCAAATGCCTGCGCGTTTCCCGGCTGCCTCGATCTTGTCCACGGCTTTTTTGATCCCGTCCGGGAAGAGCTTTTTGCTCACATTCCAATCGCCGATGGCATTGCCCCAGCCCTTATTATCGGGCTTGTACCACCCGCAGTCAATGACAAATTCTTCGACGGGCAGTTCCTTAATGGCTTTCAAAATGCGCGAAATATTGCGTTCGGAGGGTGTGCCCCACGTCGTGCAGTACTCATTGAAGAGGATCGGCATACTCTCCTCTGCTTTCGGCGTTGTGAGACGGCTGTCCGCCTCATGCACAAGCGCATTGCAGACATCAAGGAGATCTTTCCCCAAAACAAAGCGCGCGGAGTGTGTCGTAAAGCTCCCGCCCGCGGGAATGCTCTTGCGCCAATGCGCAAACTCATAGTCGCCGAGACCGCCCGAGAACGCGCAGGTCTCTTTCTCTTTATAGACTTCGAGCTGCCAGGAGTAGGGAGCTTCAAGCTGCACGCCGAGGCAAACTCCCCCTTGCCTATCCTCAATGGAGGCAAAAGGAAAATAGCCGCGATTCGGCATCGTTCCGATCTGCCCCCACCGCTCGACCTTCACGCCATAGCGTGCCCAGCTCATGTCAAGCCCCAAATGGGCAAAGGGGTCGCTTCTCAGACGGCATTCGCGCGACCAAGCGCTCGTCATGCGGTGAAGGGTCAAACCTTCCGTATTCCCTTCCGCGTTTCCGATCCCGCTCAGAGAAAAGCTCGAAAGATGTTCGAGCATACGGGGCTCCCGCGTGTGGTTTTCGTAACGGACATTCACGGTAAATACACCCGTCGCACGGTCATAACTCAGACGGTGAACATAGTCGTTCCCCTCCCCGTCCGTGAGATAGGTATTGAGATTCCCGCCCATAAATTGGGTCTGCCGAACGATTTTGAGCAGGGTAGAGTGGCGGTTGCGCATGGTGACGCCCCGCGTGTAATCGATCAAACTCTCGTCGCCCGCGAAAGCGACTTGCACCAAACTGTCGCAACGGAGATTTTTGGGGTCCACCGCAACGTTGGCGGGATAGACCGCCATTCCGATGGTGGTACACTTTGGGTGTCCCTCCACGGGCGTCTCCGCGAAATAGACGGCTGTCTCACCGAAATCGTATCTTTTGAAAAACATCTTAATCCTTTTTTGCAAGGCGTTCGATCACGTTGATCGCCGCCGCGAGCTTGTCACAGAAATCGGCAAGCGTCATGTCTCTTCTTCCGATCACATCGAGAATTTTGCGAAATTCTTCATTGACGGCGACCGAACGCTGTTCGAGAAAGTTTCGGCTCAGGCTTATCTCCTGTCCGTGCAGAAGGGCGTCGGCGTAATCGTACACCTCTTCGTAATTGTAATTAAAGTCGAATTTGGTATTTCCGCGCTTATCCAATTCATAATATTTGCCGGGGACACGGCAGGCGAGAAAATCCCGTAATGTGTTTTTGTCCCGATCGGATAGCACAATCCCCTTTTTATTTGCCATATTTTTCCTCCTATCAAAAGGGGCGGCCTCCCGGCCGCCCCGCCCGTTTCTCACATCTTGCTCTTCCAGACCTGATCGGCCCACATGAGCTGTTTCTTAAATTCATTGATCTCAGTATGCTCGTCGATGACGACAACTTCCACGCCCCACATATTTCCGAGGTCCACCATATCCTGCACGGTGAGCTTGGAGGAGACGACCGTATGGTGCGCGCCGCCCGCATAGATCCAGGCCGCAACGCCTTCCTTGAAGTTGGGCTTGTATTTCCACATCAGACCGCCCACGGGCAAGTTGGGCATCTTATGGGGATATTTGACAAGTTCGATCTTCTGCACGATGAGACGGAGCCTGTCTCCCATATCGATCATGGAAACCGCAACCGCTTCCGGCGCGGAGATCCCCTCGAACACGAGACGCGCGGGATCGCTCTTGCCGCCGATACTCAAAGGATGCACCTGGATCTCGGGTTTTGTCGCCGCGAATTGAGGAGAAACTTCGAGCATGTGTGCACCGAGGCAGAGCCCGTCTTTGAGATCGTAAGTGTAGTCCTCCATGAGGCCTGTGCCTTCCTGTCCCGCCATATACTGCATGACGGCGCCGAGCGCTGCGATCTTCCAATCCCCTTCTGCGCCGAAACCGTATCCCTTGCTTTGCAGGTCTTGAATGGCAAGCCCGGGGAGCTGGTTCATACCGTGAAGGGAACCAAAGTGATCGACGATACCGATATAGCCGCCGTTCTCTTTGCAGAATTTGTCGATGGCGATCTCATACTTTGCTTGCTCGCGCACCACGTCTATGCGATCGGTGCCCATCGTATACTTCCCGGCATACTCTGCCATGAGGGCATCCACTTCTGTTTCGCTGACTTCGTTGATGACGTCCACAAGATCGCCGACGGGGTAGTAATCCACTTCCCAGCCGAGCCCGATGTGCGCCTCGACTTTATCACCTTCTGTGACTGCGACATTCCGCATGTTGTCGGAGAAGCGGCAGACCTTCACGTTTTTAGAGAAGGCGAATCCCGCAGCTGCCTTGCACCACGCGGCGAGCTCTTTCAGCGCTTCTTCATCTTTATAGTAGCCGACGATGACCTTGTTGTCCATGCGCAGCCGCGAGACGATGTACCCGAACTCCCTGTCGCCGTGCGCTGCCTGATTTTCGTTCATGAAATCCATGTCAATGGTGTCGTAGGGCAGGCGCTCATTATACTGCGTCGCGAAGTGGCACATCGGCTTGTTGAGAAGTTTAAGCCCCTTGATCCACATCTTTGCAGGCGAGAAGGTATGGCACCACGTGATGATCCCGACGCAGCTGTCGTCCTCGTTGACCTTACGGATCGCCGCCACGATCTCCTCCGAGCTCTTGCAAGTCGTGAGATATTTTACCGTAACGGGCATGAACTCGTTGACATAGCCGGCCATTTCCTCGGAATGCTGTGCGACGTGTGCAAGCACGTCGTCCCCGTAAAGCGTTTGGGAACCTGTCAACCAATAAACAACTTTTTCTTTCATTTTAATAAAACCCCCTAAAAGTTTTGATTTTGAATAAT
>CANRPN010000064.1 GCA_947632505.1 uncultured Clostridia bacterium
CGCCGAAAGCGGAGGCAGAGCCCGCAGCGGAAGGCGAGGGCGAAAAGAAAAAACGCGGCCTCTTCGGGAGAAAATAAATTCCCGCGGATCTTACGGAAATAGGAAAAGAAAATGAGTTGGTTAACGCCTTTGGGGCTCTTGGGATTGCTTGGCATCGCAATTCTCATTTTGATTTACATCATCAAGCCCAACTTTCAACAGAAGATGGTTTCCAGCACCTATGTTTGGAAACTCAGTCTCAAATACAGAAAAAAGCGGATCCCGATCAACCGGATCCGGAATTTGCTGATCTTTTTGTGCCAAATTCTTGTGATCACCTCCTGCGCGCTCATTCTGACGCAGCCGGTCATCAAGGCGGACATTCCCCCCAAGGCAGATGAAAAGATCGCCATCATCGATGCCTCTGCGAGTATGCGCGCCGGCATCGGCGAAGAAACGCGGTTCGACCGTGCGGTCGATTTGGTGCGCAGCGAAGCGCAGGAGGTCTTTCGTGCGGGCGGTTTGATGTCGGTGATCGTGGCGGACAGTAAATCCGATTTTCTTGTCCAGCGTATCGGCGCCGAGCAGGAGGACGAGCTCTATTCCGCCTTGAACGAACTGATCAAGGAGGACGCCTGTTCTTACGGTTCGGCCGATATCGGGCTCGCCATGTCCCGTGCGGAGAGTGTTTTAGCCGAAAATGCGGGCGCAGAAGTGCTCTTTTATACGGGCAACCGCTATCTCGACACGGGGAACGTGACTGTCGTGGACGTTTCGAAACCGGAGGAATGGAATGCGGCGATCCTCAACTGTTCCGCGGAGATCGTAGAAAATTATTATACCGTCACCGTAGAGGTCGCCTCCTATGGGCAGAGCAAAGATCTCACGGTAAATTGCGTGGCGCACGGCGCCAATTACGAAAAGACGGAGCTCTTCATGAAAAAGATCGCCCGCTGCGAAAACGACGAACCGCTGGTGATCACGTTCGACCAAAGCGACGTGCTGCTCTATTCCTATGAGTCGCTCGAACTCTATTTGGAAGAGGACGACGCTTTCTCCTACGACAATCGGTTTTATCTCTATGGGGGCACGAAGGACGTCATCAACGTGCAATATTACAGTACGCTGTCCAACACCTTTTTCAGCAGTATGCTTTTGACCTTGCGCGATCGTCTGCGGCCCTATTGGGACCTCAACATCAAAGAGGTGCGGGAGGGCTCGCCTGCCGTGGAGGGATTCGATTTCTATATCTATGAACATACCATGCCCACCGTGCTGCCGACCGACGGGGTCGTCTTTCTCGCCGATCCCGATAGGGCGCCCGGCAATGCGGGGCTTGTTTTCGGGGACGTCGTCAAGGGCGATTTTCAGTTGGTAGCGGGGGAATCGCACCCGATCATGAATTATGTTACACCGGAAAAGATCACGGTCAGCCAATATACGCGCGTTACGCTCAACGACGGATTCAGTCCGCTCATGTACTGCGCGGGCGATCCCGTCTTGCTGGTAAAAAATCTTCCCCAAACGAAGATGGTCGTCATGCCGTTCAGTCTGAACTATTCCAATTTGGCGGCCTTGTTTGTCGATTTTTCTGCGCTGATGAGCAACATTTTCGACTATTTCCTGCCGCCCACACTTACGGAGTACGTGTTCGATGTCGGCGAGTCGGTCACTCTGCGCGCACGGGGAGAATATCTCAACGTGACGGGTCCCATCCCCGAGGCGCTGCAATTCAAAGAGTTTCCGCAGGTACTGCCGCTGTCCGTTTTCGGCACCTATACCCTTATGCAGCCGCTCATGACGGAAGGGATGTTCGATGAGGAACAGTTCTTTGTCAAGATCCCCGCCGCGGAGAGCAACATTGTCAAGGTGCTTGACGAGCTGGAAACGCCTTATGTTGAAAAGTTGCCCGATCCGCTGGACCGCGATCTGCTGCTCTATTTTGCCATTGCGCTGGTTGCACTGCTCTTCCTCGAATGGTGGTTGCAGACCCGCGAGAATTATTGAGGAGGCCGCAAGATGAGTCATTTTTCGATCGGTTTTGCCTATCCATGGCTGCTTTTGTTGTTTGTCCCCGCAATTTTCCTCACGCTGTTTCCCTATTTCCGTCTGCAAAAGAAGTACCGGCGCACGCGCAACCGCATCATTTCGCTTGTGCTGCATCTTGCCATCATGACGCTGAGCATCTGCGTGCTCTCGGGAATCGTGTTCCTGTATCAGGTCCCCAATCTCGAAAACGAAGTGCTGCTTTTGGTAGATGTCTCATTCAGCGGAGAAGAGAAGGAGGAGGCGCGGAACGAATTTATCCGCACCGTGCTGGACGAGAGCGGGGAAACTTTCAAGATCGGCATCGTCACCTTCGGCTATACCCAAGTATATGCCGCGGAATTGAGCTATGATACCGACGAAGTGTACCGCGAATATCTTGCCGCTGCGCGGCCCGATGACAGCGCGACGGACATCTCCTCGGCGCTCAACTATGCGCGCGGGCTGTTCGAACGGCCGGAGACGGCGAAGATCGTGCTGATCTCCGACGGTGCAGAAACGGACGGGAACGCCGCCGTGACCATCAAATCGGTGGCGGCGGACGGGATCCGCGTCGATACTGTCTGTTTCCCCGCGGAGCATGAGGAGAGCGAAGTGCAGATCGTGAATGTCGCCATGCCCGACTATAACATTACAGTCGGGGAGAGCTTCAACATCGAAATGACGGTGCAAAGCTCGGTTGCTTCGCCCGCGCACATCAAGATCATTGATAACGACGTTGCAAGCGAAACCGTGCAAACCGTCGATCTTTCGCGCGGCGTGCAGACGGTCACGCTCACCCACGCCGTTTCTCTTCCCGGGCTGCATAAACTGTGCTTTGAATTGGAGAGCGACACCGATTCGCTCAAAGAGAACAATACCTATTATTCCTATCTCTTTTTGAATGTGTTCGAAAAAATCTTGATCGTCGAACGCAATGAAGGGGAGTCCGACTCTCTGCGCGGCATTTTGGAAGAGGTTTACGAAACGACGCAGGAGGGAAAGGACAATGACAACGTGAAGGTATTGAACGTTGCCTCACATGAGATGCCCTCCACGCTCAACGAGCTTCGGCAGTACGACCAAGTGATCCTCATGAACATCGCAAACGCCGATCTTCCGGAGGGGTTTGATGAGATTCTTCACTCCTATGTCTATGACATCGGCGGCGGGCTGTTTACCGTCGGCGGAAACAAGACGGATGCCTCCGGCGCGGAAGTGGCCAATGCCTATGACCGCGAGGACATGTACGGCACCCTCTATCAGGAGATGCTTCCCGTGCAGGCCATCGACTACACGCCGCCGCTCGGGCTGATGATCATCATCGACCGCTCGGGCAGTATGGGCGTCACCGATTCCGCAACGGGGAAGAGCAAGCTCGAACTTGCCAAGGACGGCGCAAAGTCCTGCCTCGGCGTACTCACCGAGCGCGATTGGGTGGGCATCATGACGCTGGAATCCTCTTATAGCGAGGAGGCGGAAATGATGCCGATGCAAAACATTTCTCAGATTCGTTCGATCATTGAAAACATCGAAATCGGCGGCGGCACCGTGTATGGGGGCGCCATCGAATATGCGGGCAGAGCGCTCACTGCCCTCAACGGCGTGGAGCGCAGGCACATCATCCTCGTCTCGGACGCGCAGCCCGGTGACAAGCTGGAAGAGTACGGTGCATGGATCGCCCACTACAACGAGACGGCGGGGATCACCTTCTCGATCGTCGGGATCGGCGTGGGAAGCGAGGACATGGAGGACATGCGGACCGCTGCGGAAGAATACGGCAAGGGCAGGTTCTATCCCATTTCCGACCCTTCGGACATCTCGTTCAACATGCGCAACGACATCAATATTCCCGAGATCAAAGCCTATAATCCCGAGCCCTTTACCCCCACGATAGAGGATCACACTCCCGTGGTAAACGGCATTACGGAATCGGAGATCCCTCAGCTCGGCGGCTTTTACGGCACAAAAAAGAAAGCGGGTGCGGAGGTCGCGCTCACTTCGGAATATGCGCCCATCTATGCGCAGTGGAAGTACGGCGAGGGCATGGTGGGCAGCTTCATGTGCGATCTTTCGGGCAGCAGTACGTCCTGGTCCAGGGAGTTTCTCTCCTCTGCGGTGGGGGAAAGATTCCTCCGCAACGTCGTAAGCGCGCTATTTCCCACAAAGGACATCCGTCCGCAGGAAGTGGACGCTACGCTCACAGAGGATAACTATACCACCCAGCTCAACATCTATACCGAGATCGAGGAGGGGGACAGCGTTACCGTAACGGTACGGGGTCCGTCCTCGGACGGCACGGAGGAGGAGCGAACCTTTTTCCCGGCCGCCACAGAGGGGTACAGCCGCGTGACTTTCCCCATCACGACGCCCGGTCTGCATGAGATCGTCGTGCAGAAACAGAGTGCAGACGGAAGCGTCGCGTCCCATACGCTCTACCGTTCGTTTGCCTACTCGGAGGAATACAACATGTTTTTGGAAGAGGAGGCGGGCCGTCTTTTCCTTGAAGAGCTCGCCGAACGGGGACGCGGCAGCAAGGTAAACGAGGCGTGGGAGATCTTCGACGAATATGTGCGTACGCTCGACAGGAGCTACGATCCCCGCCTGCCCTTCATCATCGCTGCGATCGTGCTGTTCTTGCTTGATATTGCAGTGCGCAAATTCAAATTCAAGTGGATCCATGAGATCGTTCACGACTATAAGGCCAAGAAGGAGCTCGGAACACGAGGAGGAGGAAAATGAGAAAATTTTCCGCATTGACGGCATTCATCTTTCTGTTATATTGTGTTTTGGGACTGTCCGCCTGCGGCACCAAGTCACTGCCCGCTCCCACCGGTCTTTCGGTGGACGAAGAAGCGGAGGTGCTTGTCTGGGACGACTTACAGGAGGCCATCGGATACACGGTGGAGCTGGACGGAAAGGCTGAGAACACCCGCAAAAACAGCTATTCCCTGGCGGGGTTGTCAGCGGGCGGGCATACGCTGCGGGTCAAAGCGCGCGGCGATGGCAAAAATTTTGCCGATTCCAAGTGGGCGGAGCTCTCCTATTCCAAGGAGGCGGATTCGGGCCTTGTATATAAAGCGGTGCGTAACAACACCGCCTATGAGGTCGTCGGCATGGGCACAGCCGCGGGGAATGTCACGGTCGGCAACACCTACCGCGGCAAGCCGGTCGTTTCCGTTGCGGCAAAGGCGTTCAATGCCAATGTCCGGTTGGAGAGCCTCGTGCTTGGCGACAATGTGGAGGAGATCGGTGAGCAGGCGTTCTATAATTGCAGATCTCTCAAATCGGTCGTTTTCGGCAGCGGCATCCGGAAGATCGGCGCAAAGGCCTTTCAAAGTTGCAGCAGCCTGGAAGGGATTGTCCTTCCCGACGGGCTGGAAGAGATCGAGCCGTATACGTTCTCTTATTGCCGCGGTTTGCAAACGGTGACGTTCGGCGCGTCCCTGAAAACGATCGGGGAGTATGCTTTTTCCGACTGCACCTCGCTCACGGCGGCGAATATCCCCGCCTCCGTAGAAGAGATCGGCGAGCTTGCATTCTCCAACTGCTCCGCGATGACGTCTCTCACGCTCGGCGGCGTCAAACGCATGGGCGCGCAGGCCTTTTATAAGTGCGCTGCGCTCTCCTCGCTCAACCTTTCGGAGGGGGTAGAGGCGGTCTCCGACTATGCCTTTGCGGAATGCGTCTCCTTGCAGCGCGCCGTGATTCCGGATTCGGTCGTCTCCATCGGTAATTTTGCCTTTTTCAACTGCGCTGCTCTTGCGGATGTCGAGCTGGGCAGCGGGCTCATGTCTTTGGGACAGCGCGCCTTCGGCGGTACCAAACTTTGGGCCGATGCCGAGGGGCTTGTATATGCCGATCGGTGGGTCGTGGGCAATAAGGACCCGGAGGCCACGTCCGTCACGCTGCGCCGGGACACGGAGGGGATTGGTTTTGCCGCATTCAACGGCAGCAGACAGTTCGCAAATATCGTTTTGCCCGATACCGTACGGGTGATCGACAGTTACGCGTTTTACGGCTGTGCGCTCATGGGCGCGACGTTGGGAAGCGGTGTGGAAAAGATCGGCGATTACGCCTTTTACGGCTGCGAAAATCTGTCCTCGCTCCGGATGGGCGGCGGAATTAAGAGCATCGGCCGCGCCGCCTTTTTCGGGTGCACGCAGCTGGGTGCGGAGGGGGACATTTCCCTTCCGGACAGCGTGGAGGAGATCGGCACGCAGGCATTTGAAAATACCGGCCTCTGGGAACGGAGCTCGGGCCTTGTCTATGTCGGAAAGTGGTTGGTGGGGTACAAGAGCATTCCCCAAAACTTTTCCATTGCAGACGGAACGATCGGCATCTCCGACTATGCATTGCGTTCCACCGCCTATCTGTCCGACGTCACGCTGCCCGACAGTATCAAATACATTGGCTATGCCGCATTTTACGAATGCCCGTTGCTGCAAAACATTCACCTTTCCGCCGCTTTGACCGCATTGGACGATTACACTTTCTATAATTGTATCTCTCTTGCGGAGATCACAGTACCGGAGGGCGTGCGCTCCGTGGGCAGATCGGCATTCTACCGTTGCACGCGGCTGATCAGCGCCACGCTCCCCGCATCGGTAGAGAGCGTCGGCGACTATGCGTTTTATAACTGCGATGCGCTCACCGAACTCGACCTCGGCGGGGCGAAGTCGGTGGGGGAGCGGGCCTTTTACGGCTGTGCTTCGCTCACGAAAGTTGCGCTCCCCGACAGTCTGGAAAGCATCGGCGAGCGTGCCTTTGTCGGGACGAGCCTGACGGACGTCACCTTTGGCAGCGGCCTCAAAAGCGTGGGGGATGCGGCGTTCAACGGCTGCGAAAATCTTTCTGCGATTCGGTTCGGCGATCGGTTGGAGCGGATCGGAGAGCGCGCCTTTTACGGCTGTAAGGCGGCCGCCTCCCTTGTTTTGGGAACGGGCTTAGTTTTCATCGGGAATTATGCTTTTTACGGCTGCGAGGGGTTGAAGAGCGTCGTGTTCCCCTCATCGTTGACCTTTATCGGCAACTATGCCTTCCGGAATTGCAAGGGGCTCACGAGCGTTCTTCTTCCCGCAAACGTGGAAGAGGTTGGCGCACATGCCTTTTACGGCTGCGGCGAGGGAATGACCATTTATTGCGAACGCCCGGAGGTGGGCGGGTTGTGGAATGAACGCTGGAATTCCGACTACCGTCCCGTGCTGTGGGGTTGCGAGCTGTCCGCGGACAAGAGCTATGTAGTTTCGTTTGAGCGGACAGAAACTTCCCTTTCCAATCCGACGGCAGTCAAAGGGATCGCCGCACCCATGCGGGAGGGATACACCTTTGGCGGATGGCAAGCGGAGGACGGAACCGTTTACACGGCGGCGGAAATCTCCGAAGCGGCTGCCGGACGTCTGAGCGCGGTCTGGAACAGATAAAACGCGCTTTCATAAAGGCAGAGTCTCACGCTCGAATCCTCTATTTGCTCAACAATCATGACCGCCCGAAGGCTTTTTAGCCTTCGGGCGGTCATGGCGCAGAAGGCGGGATTTTCTGCGCTTCGCTTGAAAGCGTCGTCGGCGGCAAACCGCATGGAAGAGACGGACTTCTCGCTTTCCGCCTCCTCGCGCGAACCCGCGGCGCCCTCGCGCTCCCGAGCGGCCCGCCTGTTCGTTCGGTTGTAGGCGTGAGCTTGTCCGCGCCGCTTTGCGGCGCGGTCAAGCACCCGCCAAAGTGCCAAGTTGACTTTCTGCCCGCTTGATTTTCGTGTGCGTTTATGATATAATTATAATAGGTCAAAGGAAGTAAGCTTATGAAAAAAATATCTTTTGTGTGTATCTTGTTTGCATTCGCATCATGTTTGGTCGGTTGCACGGGACAAAAGCAATTTGAAATTTCTTTGAAAGAGGGACTTTTTCAAGGTATATCCAACCTCAATTCCGAGTTGACGGTCAGTGTGGAGTTTTCGGAAATGGATCAGGTGGAATACTTTAAAACACATAACAACAAAGTCAAAGACTTGTCTACAATCGACACGAAATTCTATACGGCATATCATATCAATCTTGTTTTGAGTGAAGGGAACGAAAACTATGTTATAGAATTTTCGGAGGCAACACAAGATATTTATACGACAGACACATATAAGCTGAAAGACATCGGGGACGATAAATTCAATCGTAAATTTGATTTATCTGATGTTACTTTGCAACTGATTGATAATGACAACGATAAGACGACCGATGAATTGAAAATCAAATATAAATTTAACGGCACAGCGGACAGCGCAGACCTTGAATTTATTTCAGAGGGTACGGAAAGTGCTAACCCACATTATAATTTTCAATATCATTGTAACTTGACGTTCGATGAGAATATAAAATTTGAAGCGAAAGACGATGACGCGTTTTGGGCGGGAACCGAATTGCATTATTCCATCTATAAAATCGAAGGGTACAAGATTGTCATGTATGTCGATGAGAAACCATATACGGAAATCGACCCGAGCGGAATCGAAGTCATGCGTTTTGGATATGTTACGGGATACAGAGATGTCAGCATTGAATTTCAAGCAGTGAAAAATGAATAGATGATTGAAATATCTTTGACCAATTTATAAAGCTCAATTTAGCGAAGTAAAACAAGGCGAGGGCGGTTTTGTCCTCGATGTCTTTTACAATAAAAATGGAACGCAAGTTTTGTTCAACTTACGTCCCACTTGGCGCAGAAGGCGGGATTTTCTGCGCTTCGCTTGAAAGCGTCGTCGGCGGCAAACCGCATGGAAGAGACGGACTTCCCCCTTTCCGCCTCCTCGCGCGAACCCGCGGCGACCTCGCGCTCCCGAGCGGCCCGCCTTTGCACCACGTGAAAAGGCGCCCCTTCGGGCGCCTTTCCGTGGCGCAGAAGGCGGGATTCGAACCCGCGCTACCATTCTCTGATACTACTCCCTTAGCAGGGGAGCCCCTTGAGCCTCTTGGGTACTTCTGCAATTAATTCACGAAAAATCTTTTGCAATGCAAAATCTTTTTCCGTGAGGAAATTTACTTGTTCGATTTAACTCTTTCGTCCTCTTATTCGCCTTGTCTTACAAAAATAGAGATTCCTCGACTACGCTCGAAATGACAATTAGAAACA
>CANRPN010000065.1 GCA_947632505.1 uncultured Clostridia bacterium
GGAATGATCGTCTCCGTCGTGTCGCGCAGGAAGGTGAGCTCTATGATGTCAAAGTCGAGGAAAACCGTCTCCCGCGCCATGTAAGAGCTCTCCTTGTCCTGTGTTCCCGCCTCCCAAGTAGAAGGGTTCCACCATGTCGGGCCAGTGAGAACGGTCTGCAAATTGCTGTAATAGTCGGTCACGGCAAAGCGCAGAAGAAAGACGTTCTTCGTGGACTGTTCGCCTTGTAAAAGCTCTCAAACTCATCAAAATCTTCGGTATGAACATACAGCTTTCCCGCGTCTGCCGCGTCCGCTCCCGTGAAATCTCCGTCCTTCACAAGACGGATCGGCTCAACGGGATCTTGCTGTTCGGGGCCGAAGTCCCAACTGCTATCGCTCCAAAACGCTTTCCACGACGCACAGAACTTGTCCCAACCGCTTGCCGTTTGGTTGAATGTCAACATATCAAACGACTCATCCGCCGTGAAGGTATGTTCCTGATAACCTTTCGTCCGTCCTTCGTCCACGCTATTCGAAAACAGATAATCTGCCTCGTTATGCCCGTAGATCCATTTCTTCATTTGCGCGGAGGTGATGTCTGTGTCTTTGACATTGCTCTTATCCGAAAGAAAAACATATCCAGGCGATATATCGCTGCGCACGATCACACCGCCTACGCTTCCTACCCAATCACCGGTCTCATCGACATCATGCCCAGCCTTTTTGAAATCGGTATATTGATAGCCCCAGCCCCAGTCGGCCGAATACGTCGGCGGTGAAGTCAAGAAACCCAACAAGCCACCTAATGCGATGCTCTTATCAAATCCGTCGAAAATTCCGATGCCGTCTGTGATATTTTCTTTTTCGCCTATCCACTTCGAAACAGTATCATAGACAGACTGCTTATTTGTTACAATGACGGGCGAAGTCTTTTGCTCGTCCCAACAACATTTCACGCGGTACAGCTCGCCGTAATTTTCGTTGAACTCCTTCGGCACTGCAAAATACACGCTATCGAGCTGATTCTGATGCCCCGGTCCGTTTTGATTTATGTAGGGGAAGCGGTAGGTCGTAGAATGAAGGTCGAGGGAAACCGTTTCGAGCGTATCTCTCGTGAGCGTCGTTCCCGTACCGCCGTTGCCGTAACCCTCCGCAAAACCCGAAAAGTGATAGGACGTTGCAACGCCATACTCCGTCGCGTTCGGCTTACCCTCGGTGAGCAGCTCTATCCCCGAAATGTCATAGCGGCGATCCATGCTGTTCACACGCTCGGCGATCGTCTTGCCGTCCGCGCTCTTATGGTCTACCACTTTGAATTTGTAGAACAGCTTCTCTACGCCCGCGCCCGATGAAACCGAGCAGAACCGCAGATCGAACTTTTCATAGGTAAGCGCGTTGCTCTTTTCGGTAATAGGATCGCTGTCGTAGGCAACGGCGATCTGAACTTTGTTTTTCGTGCTGTTGGTGACGATGTTCTGCCCGTTCGGGTTATAGACGTAGAGATACAGCCCGTAGTTGTCCCGCATATTCGCGCGGTAGTCGTAGCAATACTCCACGAAATCGATCACCTTCATTTCGGGCTTAACGCTCTCATAGTAGGGATACTTCACGAGCGAGAAGCCGTCCGTGCTTTTGAGATCATCGAGGACGTCCGTTTTATCGAAGTTTACGGCATTTCCCGCGGCAAGGGCGACGGCGTGGGGAATAGACATGGCGGAAAGCAGCACCATGCACAAGATGAGCGCCGCCATGAAAATCGAAAGAATATGTAATTTTCCTCGGACTGCATTCTTCATCATGTAGGCCTCTTAAAATACGATCTCGCTCACATCCAACTCCACGCCGCTTATAACCACCCGCGAAATTAGCATGGAAAGCTCAATCACCTTTTCGCCGTTATAAGACGTCACGAGCGCTTTGAAATAGGCTGTCTTGCTCATATCGGGCTCATCGTCGAGCATAACGTCCTCACCATGCAAAGAAGTCAAAACCTCTTTCATGGACATCGGAACGGTAATGGAAAATCGCCCCTCTTGAACATCTTTTTCAAGCTGAAACGCCTCGCTTACATCTATACCGTCACGATACGCAAACCGCTCGTCTCCCGCCGTGTAATCGAATCCCTCATCCGCAGCGGTAACGACCCGAACGTTGAAATCCTGCTTCTCCTTTTGAACAAAGTCAAAAGTGTATTTTACATCGAACTCGGCTTTCGAACCGCCTATAAGTTCAACAGAATCTTTCGTTGCAAAAACTTTGCCGTTCAGCCCGACATAAAAGGTCTTAAATTCATCCGTACCGTTATTCGAAAACCGCCAAACAAACGCGATAAGTGCCACGAGGACGAAAACGATAACGAGCCACAAGATCACAAACCACACGGTTTTTGTTGTATTCTTTTTCATCCTTCACCTCCAACGGCGGGGACGGAGAAATCTCCGCCCCCTCAGACCGCTTACTCGAAAATAATGCTCGCGTTATCCAAGTCCACCGAAACCGCAGGCAGGCTATCGGGAGTTATGTTTATCGTGTAGCTCCATTCCGAACCGTTGACATTGATCGTCACCGTGAGTTGGTTATCGGTCTGTGCGATCGCGGTAGACAGCGCCTGCAAAGCGCCCATAGACACAAGTGACGTGCTTTCGGTAGTGTTAGTCAGCTTTTGATATAAATTCAACACAGTTGTGATCATGGAACTGCTCGCATTCTTATTCATGCTCAATTCCGTGACCATGTTCCCCAAGGAGCTGCCCTTTATCGCATTATACTTTGCTTGGAACTCGGCAGAAGGTACGATTTTGATCGCGCCGTTGCCTGCACCGGAAGAAGGAGAAAGCGTTCCTTCGCTGATGTCGGTATTGCCAAACCAGTTGAAGAACGACGTAGACACCCAATCACCGCTCGAGGGCATAGAAACCGACGCATCGTACCGCACAGGGAAAGTCGCGCTCAATACAGGGGTATTGCTCGATGTGACGACCTGCGTCGCCGTCCCGACCTTTACATGAACACCGGTTACTTTTTGGCGGTAGTCAAGTGTTGCGGTAGCCGACTGCGAAGGGTCGTACTTCGATTTCACCGTGACGACGATCTGCGTGGAAAACGGCTTCTTACATGCGAAAGTTGCCGAATCTTCGCTGTCGGTCATCGTCACATACTCCGTGACGGCAGAGGCGACAGAACTCTTCCATGCCATTTGCCACGTAACGCCCTTCATGAAGTCGGGAGCTTCGTCTTTCCCGTTCACCTTCACCGTCGCCGTGATCTTGTAAGCGCTCAAAGCCATGGGCGCGATCCCGTACTCATCGTACTGCTCCACGGGAATGACTGTGCTCAGAAGAGAGATCCCGCGGCCCGTATTCTCTTCCTCGGGCATGGGCACAACGGCTTCAACAGAGGCTACATCCTTGGACTTATCGTCCTTGCCCGCCTTTACGACCAAACCGAGCGCAACGCTCAGAGCGATCACCGCCACGAGCAGGAAAGCTACGATAGACAGCCAGCCGCCCCGAGAAAGTTTTCCGTTTTCCACAAGCGAAATTTTTACATCCTTTTTCATCTTTTCTTCTCCTTATTGATTGAATGTTACGGTAAGAAGGTTGGCATATCCCAACACTTCGAAGATCGACACTTTGCCGTCCTCGTCGTGCGTGGGCACGATCATGATCTTCACCGTCTCCGCGCCGCCGGGGATCCCCGTGCCGCTGTAATCTGCCGTGAGCTTTGCGCTCGAAGAAATGAACTTCCCGTCCTTGTCATAGAAGAACAGCGTGTATTCGATCTGCGCATCGTCCTCTATCTCACACTTGAAACCGTCCACCGTCACGCCCTTGCGCGTTCTGATCGCGGTCTCGCCCTTTTCTTCCTTGCCCGCTGCGTCGAGAAGCCCGATCTCATACGCTTCCCCGCCGAGGGTGGTGATCGTCGTCTGCCTGTCTAACTTCACAAAGAGCGCGATCACGCACCCGAGAAGCCCGATGATCGCCAAAAAGGCGACGACCCACTTGCATTTGTCTGCTCTCCTGTGTCTTTGCAATTCGTTTTCCATAGTTTCTCCTTTTTTGATTCGGCTCCTGTTTCGGCCGAGCCTGCGCCGTGCTTTGCCGCTTTACCGGCAACTTGCTGCATTACAGAGTGTCGATGTTATCCGGGTCGGGCCTGATCTTGAAAACATATTCACAGTCCTTTCTGTCACCGTCAAAGAGTAAGTGGACGGCAAACGGAAATATCGTCGGATTCTGCTTTGCCCACGGCAAAATTACATGGTTACCCCGAGAATCCATAAAAAGCGAACTATTTGCACCGCATTGCTCGGCGATGAAATAGAAAGCTCCGCCTTCGCCGGCATTGTCAAAATAGAAGGTTTCCCCAAGATAATATCTTCCGTCGGTGTTCAATTTCGCGCACTCGGCTCTCTGAGTGGAACTTAGACCGCTGTACTGGGAAAAGGAAGTAAGAAATTCATCCGTAAAATTCATGTAACACGCCGCATGGTCCAATGTCAGCGTGTTCTCAACGGTATATGCGGTATAGAGCACTTCCGAAACCTTACAACTTGTTGTCCCTACCGAAACTTCCTGCAATGGATAGGAAACGCCGTCGTACAGATTCACCGTGTCAGATAATGCATAAAATCTCAACACAACGCTCTCGACCCTCTTGACATAGTCGCAGAGGCATTCGGCGTGGACGGAGGGAGCGGAACGGCTCGTGCAGGTCACTTTGATCTGCGCCCCGAACGGGGCGAGGCAAGTCACCGTCGCCTGTACGGAACCGTCCGAAGAGGGAGACACCGTAACGTATTCTTCCGCCTGTTTTCCCTTCGCCCAACTGTCGCCTGCATTGACCCAGCTCACCGTCCAATCCACTTTCTTGTTGGTCGCATTCCCGGGAGATACCGTAGCTGTCAGCGTATAGGAGCCTTCGGACGGTTCTCCGCTGCTTGTTACGGCCGCTGCCCGCATTGTGGAAAGAGCCATAATGCCGCTTTTTTCCTCGGGCGTCACGATGAAACTCGTCTCGGCCGCTTCGCTGCCTTTTCCAATCAGTTCGGGATGTCTGTCCCGTACCAAAAAGCCCACAAGGCCGCTCATCAGCGCCACTACGAGAACCAAGGCGATCACACCGATCGCGGTCATCACTGTCCTGTTCTTCATCGTTCGCTCCTTTTCCCCTTAGAAGTAGTAGTGGCTCTCGGAGAGCGTGATGTCCGTCACGCCGACCGTGAGAGAGTCTGCGTCAAATTTCAGATCGAGCACAAATGCCGCGCCCGTGTAGTTGCTCTCCTCATAGGTATAAGAATAGGACACTGTGAACGTCGCATGGGCGAGAGAGACCGACCGCACCGCCCGTGCGAAGGCGTTGTTGAACTCCTCCGCATTGCCGCCGCTCTGTACGAACGTCGTGTATGCGCTCGCCCCGAGAGAGACCGTCTTTCCCTCGATATCCGGCGTGATCACCGCGGCCTCGCGGTAAGTATAGCTGCCCCCGATCGCGTCCTTCATCGCCTGCGACAGTACCAACGAATATCCCGTCTCCTTGTAATTGCCGAGGAGCGTGCCGTCCGAATACTTAGGCGTGACCGAGACGCTGTACTGCGTGCTGAATTTCAGTTCGGTGGGTACGAGCGAAACGTCCGCGCCCGTGATACGCTTCACATAGTCGAAGGTGCAGCTCGCACTCTTGGAGGGATCGTCACGGGAAGTTACCTTCACGAGGATCTGCTCCCCGAATGCGCCCTTGCAGGTGACGACCGCCTGCAACGCGCCGTCTGTCTGCGTCGTCGCCGTCACATAGTTTGTCGCCGTCTTGCCGCTCGCCCACTCGGACTGTGCATTGGCAAACTCCACCGTCCAGTCCACCGCCTTGTTCGCCGCGTCCTCCGGCGTGATCGTCGCTGTGAGCGTCATTGCAAGCTCCGCGGATGTCGGCGAGATCCCGTATTGCGCATATTCCGCTACGGGAATGATCGCACGGGCAAGTTTGATCCCGTTCTGCTGCTTCTCCGTCTCCAACATGCCGCCCGCCTGTGCGACGGTGGACTGAGAGGGAAGTGTCCCCCTTGGAAGGTTCTTCGGCCTTGCCGCGCTTCACCGATACGCCGAGCACAATGCCAAGCACCAGGATGATCGCGAGCAACACGCCCACCACCGCAAGCCAACTGTTCCGTTGTTTCTTTGCTTCGTTAGTCATTTCTGCTCTCCTTTTTATTTGTCAGATTAAAGTCAATGTCGAGCGCAAGCTGCGCCTGCGTCTTTACCATTCGGGCAATGAGTTCGTAATCGACTTCACCGCTCCCCGATACCGCGCCTTCCTTCTTGTAATCCATTTTTGTAATGGTATTCAAAGAATTACGCAGCACCGCGATCCGCGCTTCATACAGCTTCGTTTCGTAATCCTTCCCGCTTTGTTTCTTCAAAAACATAACTACCTCTTTTTCATGCGCGCTTTTATGCGCTCTTGCTCCCGGAACGCAGAAAGCCAACCTCTGCGGAATGCCTTTTCCTCAACAGTCAATGGCTTGCCATGTTCCCCGTAATCATCGTACAAAGGGCTGCAAAAACGTTTCCCGGTTCTCAATTCGATTTGATACGTTTCGCTCTTCCCTTTTGCCGTCCGCAAACTATGTAGATTCCCTTCGGCGTCCAAGTAATCATTTCTCGTTCCGTCCTTGCTAGTGCCGATAAACTTCCACTTACTCATCTTGACCCCACCTCCGCCCATATTCTGCCTGCACCTTGCGTGACGGGCAATGTTTTCGTTTCGTCATATCTCCTCCGATCATTCCTCCGCAGCCAGCGCTTTCAATGCTGCGATCTTGTCCTCCTCGGACATCGCCCGAAAGTGCCGCACATACGTCGCCTTTGAAATATACTTGCAGTCCACGCCCTCGTTCAGACCGAGTATGATCTTCGTCAATATCTCCTGCACCCGCTTCGGCGTTTCGGACCGCTGCATAGACGCGATCCAAAGATCGAACGCTGCGTCGGGAGTGGAAAGCCCCAAGTCCGTTTCGATCTCGTTGAAATCCCACTTCTTCAAACAGCCGTATGTCTCATACGCCCGACGATCGAAAAGAGCCTTATATAAGATCCGGAATTGGTTCTTCTCGATCTCCGTCTGCTTCTCGAAAAAGGGTTTGATCGCATACTTGAAAATTTCGTGATAATCTCCGCCCGCAGGATCGGAATGGACGGAGAACCCGTCGGGATAATCGCAAAGCTCGGCAATGTGCTCGATGTTGTACTTCGTCACCTCGATCCGAAGCAGAAGCAAGCACCAGATCCTTTGCAGCAGCACTTCGAACTCGCTGTATAGCCGCGGCGGCTTTTGCTTGTTTCGGTAATCGGGCGAAAAGCGGTTCCAATATACCTGCGACATATCCAAGCCTTTTTTGAGAATGAACATCGTATGTAAGTGGGGGTGATAGCTCCCGTCGCTCTTCGACACCGTGATTTCAAGGGAACGAACCGCCCCGAGATAACCGTACTTCTCAAAATCCACGCCCCGTATTTTCTTCCTGCCGTCAAAAAAGCGGATCAGATAGGAGAACCTGTCCAATAGAAGCGTCACAGTATCGGCCACATCTTCATCGAGTACGTTCGGAACGGTAAAGACGATGTGATAAAGATCGTTCTCCCGTGCAAACGTATCGAGTACGCCCGAATACTGCGCAAACCGTTGGTCCGCTTCCAAGCTCTGACAGTTCAGACAGAACCGATCTTTGCAGCGGTTCATGCGGATCAGGTTCTTCACACCATGCTGCGGATAGAAATCGAAGTCCCACTTCTTTCCGCACTCCCGCACCGCCTTTGCGCGCGCCGCAAAATTCGGGTCCTTGCCGTATCTGATTTTCCCGGAGAAAATCGTATAAGGAAATTCCTCCTCCTTGGCAAACTCCTCATAGCACTTCGCAACCGATGAGTTATAACTCACCCTGCGTGATACCGCGAGAAAATCTTCGCAAGTTATTTCGTTTTCTTCACTCACTAAAAACTTCTTCGCCATATCAACACCGGGACTTGTGTTTTCGATTTTTTGGGACGAGTTATTTCTATAAATATCAAGCGCCGCTTTTTCTCAAAAGCTCCGCCGCAGCTCTTCACTGCGGTTTTAAGTTGTTCCCCCCGAAGTCGTCCCTTACCTCGGGGGGATGCGCTTCACCTCCTTATCCTTCGAAATCCTGAGGATCATAGGGGGAATCGCTCACGATTTCCATTCCTGTTAGATCCATGCGGTCACTGTACGGATCGGCCGCGAACTCGGGGCGCACCAATGCGCCCGTTGGAACACCTGCTCCGATAGTACTGGTCGTTGGAATAAAACACGTCTGTACGCCGCCGCGGTCAAAACCGTCCGGGCCCTTGAAATAGGGTGTGAACAAATCCACAACGCGATAGTCCTGATTACTCTTCTTGCTGTGGAAATTCCTTACGCACAAAAAGATCGCCTTCTTCACATTTACGCCTGCCATAAAAAAACCTCCTGCCTACCCGGCACGACCGCCACCGTAGGTCTTACATAAAAATATTTTTTACCCGGCGTCCGGGTATGGGGTGGGCCTTATTTCGGCGCCCACGATACCGTTTTTGCCTGTTCAAATCTCTTTCGCATGCGACGTCAACCAATCGACAAGTTGACTTTCCGAATAACCGTTCATAAACCACGCCTTGCCGTTTTCAATGATGTCATAGCCGTAACAATGATGACGCTCAGAGGAAGAATAGACAGCCAAGATCAACGACGCACCGTTCTCGAAAAAATATCGGTAAAGTTTGCACCCGATCGACGACAGATCCTTCCAAGGGAGAATCGTCTTGTCATCCAACAGATGAACGAGCCAATTCTTACGCTCCTCTCGGTTCTTCAACCCGAGCTTGCCGCACATGATGTTCCCGTCGGAAAGTCCTGTGCCTTCTCTAAGCCTTACAATCTCCGCTTTTAATTCCACCACTTCGCCGTAACTGCGAACCAGTTCCGGCTTTCTCAAAACAAATGCGTTCCTATTTGCTCCATAGGGATAGGACAAAAAGAAAAACGACGTAACCGTTTCAGTTACGCCGTTCGGCTATGTTTT
>CANRPN010000066.1 GCA_947632505.1 uncultured Clostridia bacterium
ACTGAGGGGTTCTCGAAAAACCCTTTCCCCCTCGTTTCACTCGGGTACTTTCCCTTTCAGGGACAGCAAGACCCCCTCCCCTACCTCGTCGCCGCACGGAACGCGCGGGGAAGGGCGAGAAATAGCTGCCCCCTTTGAAGGGGGCGGCTCCCGCGTCAGCGGGTGGTGGGGGTTGGCTTCTAAAATTGCCCCCACCTGTCTCACTGCGTGAGCCACCCGCCCCCGTAAACGGGGGCAGGTAATAATAATGTGCCCCCTCCCCCGCGCATTCGCGCGGGGGAGGGCAAGAGTAGTAATGTGCGCGGGGAAACCCTTCCCTGCCCCGCCGACGCGCAACGCGCGTCGGCGGGGCATTTTTTTGCACATTTCCACATACAATCAATCGTGAACGGAATTTTCGCTATCGTCTTTCTCCTCTCCACCGCCGCCCTGCTATTTCTCTACCCCGACGGCTTCCTCTCCGCGCTCCTCAAAGGCGGGGAAAAGGCCGCGACCCTCTCCCTCTCCCTCCTCGCCGTCTACTGCGTTTGGCTGGGCTTTTTTAAGGTGATGGAAAAGAGCGGCCTCTCCGAAAAGCTCTCCCGTCTCCTCTTTCCCGCGGCGAAAAAGCTCTTCCGCTCTCAAAACAAAGAGGCCGTGTACTTTGCAAGCTGCAACCTCACCGCCAACTTTTTGGGACTGCCGGGCGCGCCTACTCCCCTCGGCATTAAAGCCGCCGAAAAATTCTGCGCCGCCCGCGAACACTACGCCGCCGACATGCTCTTCGTTCTCAACGCGACAAGTTTACAACTTTTGCCCACCACCGTCATCGCCCTGCGCCTTTCCTACGGCTCTTTAAGCAGTGCGGACATCTTTCTCCCCACCCTGATCGCCACCCTGTTTTCCACATTGCTCGGTGGAATACTCGTCTTTCTCACCCGCAAGCGGTCATGAAATACCTTGTCCTCATCGTCCCGCTCCTCTTTCTCGTGCTGTTTGTCTACGCGCTCTTTCGGCGGGTAAAGCTCTACGACTGCTTCACCGAGGGCATAAAGGACGCGATTCCCCTCCTTTTATCCCTCTTCCCCTACCTCGCCGCGATGCTCATGCTCTCCGAGCTGTTCGAGGCGAGCGGACTTGCGGCGAAGCTCACCTCCTTCCTCGCGCCCGTTTTCCGCTTCCTCGGCATTCCGCCCGAGATCGGCAAGCTCGTCCTCCTCAAACCCTTTTCGGGAAGCGGCTCCACCGCCCTCCTATCGGAGATCTTTTCCTCCTACGGCGCGGACAGCTACATTGCCCGCTGCGCGTGCGTCGCGTACGGTTCGAGCGAGACGGTGTTCTACATCTCCGCCGTCTACTTCGCGGGAACGAAACGCAAAAATTTGGGAAAACCCATCGCGATTGCCCTCTTTTCCAACTTTTGCGCCGTCGTCTTGGGCTGTTTCCTCTGTCGGTTTATTTAATACTTTTAGCATTTTGGAAGCGCTCCACAAATTTTGTGATTTTAATGAAAATATTTTTCAAAATTTGAAAATAGTGTTAAAAAATTCATTTTTCGAAAAAATGCGAAAAATTTATTTACTTTTGCCGAAAGGGAAGATATAATAAGAGTATCAAAAAAAGTTGCTCATAATTTTCCCCCTTATCATTATTAAGAAGCCCCCTCGGAACGCGAGTTCCGAGGGGGCTTCCGTTTTTGAAACCTTTTCTTTTGGGCTCCGAGGCTTACTCCTGCAAGCGAGCTCGATCGCTGCCTTCGGCAAACGCAAGGAGCGTGCCGTAAAGCATTCCGGGGCCGAAGTTGAAGAAGTGACAATCGGTGATGCTTGTGAGCAAAAGGGCGGCTATGCTCACCGCTATAAACACTTTTTCGAGCGTGGGCTTACGCACAAGCAGGACGACCGTCTCCAACCGGTGCAACAGATAGCATGCAAGCGCGAATACCCCGCCCGAGGCAAGGAGCTGTACGTACGTATCATGATAGCGGGGCGGCAAAAAGGCGGTTTCGGGGAGATCGCCCCAACGGAACGCGTTGCATTGGTAAAATCCGACGCCGAAGAACGGCGCCTCTTTGAACTGTTCGATCCCCTCCTCATAGATCTCCCAACGGCCGTTGGCCCCGAACCCCTGCTTGAAAATGCCTGCAAAAACTTCTTTTACGGCGTCCTTGAAAGTGGGCACGCACAGCAAGACCACCAATGCGGCGACCGCCAAAGCAGCAAGAGCGCCCACCGTAACGGCGTTGATCATGCGGGTACGCCCTTTGCTTGCGACCAGCATGGCGACGATCCCCAATACGAGCGCAATTCCTCCGAACAGAATGGAGCCGCGGCTCTGCGTAAAGATCACGCCGAGAAAGAGCAACATGCTCAACAGAATATAAAGATAGCCGCGCTTTTTCGTTACCGCAAGATAGAGGGGCGCGGGCGCACAGATCGCCATTACGCATCCGACGTTGTTGTACATCCCCCAGCCCGTAACGAGTTTTCCTCTGTCTACGGCGCCGCCCGAAAGAATGACGGAAAGTTCCCCGGACGAATGGTACATCCAAAGGACTTCGGCAAAAATTCCCAGCCCGAGGATGGTAAACAAAAACGCAAACCGATCTTTTTCGGTCTTTTTCCAATCCACGCCGTAATAGAACAGAAAGTAAAGCCCGCAGAGTGAAATAATTTGGGTAAACCCGAACAGGGCGGTGCGAAAGTCATAATATCGGGTAAACAAACCCGCGATCATATAGGCAAGCCCGAGCGCGCCGAACCCGACGGCAAGCGCAGGGACCTTTTTCTTTTCCCCGCGCATCAAAATGACGATCAAACGCGCCGCGATG
The DNA here is from genome assembly GCA_947632505.1 of uncultured Clostridia bacterium. Lineage (GTDB taxonomy): Bacteria > Bacillota > Clostridia > Christensenellales > Borkfalkiaceae > Gallimonas. The sequence continues at coordinate 2,810 of CANRPN010000066.1, forward strand.
AGCAGCACCGCCACGGCAATGAGAAAAGTGAGCTGTAAAATGAACGCTCCGTTGTAGAAAGCGGCGGGTTTCGCGCTTCCCGCGGGAAACATGGCCGGATTATTTTGATAGGAGATCGCCATGTAACAGCACAGTACGATCGGGACAAGCGGGAAAAGATCGTCTCCGAACAGCACGATGAGCAATCCCAAAACCAAATAGAGATAAAACACGGGCAGTTCCAAAGAAAACAGATTGGACAGCACCATGAGGAGCACGACGAGCGCCAAAAACCATGCGGAACGCAAAAAGGCGCGCAAAGCGCGCACGGCCCGATACTCTCCGATTTTTTCCATACACTCTATCAGCATAACCCCATTATACCCGATTGCCGCACCGATTGCAAGCCCTTTCGGAAACTTTCGACAAATATCAAAGGTCGATCGTCTCCTTATAAAGCGCGCTCTTGGGCACTCCGCGGTCGCGCGCGGTCCGCTTTAACGCCTCCTTTTTATCCAGACCTTCGTCCATATATTTTTGCACGTGCTCCCGCACGGAGAGCGCATTGAGCGGATTTTCCTCCTTTGCGCCCTCTACAAGAAGCACGAACTCCCCGCGCATTTCCCCGTGCAGCCCTTCCGAAAGCAGAAACGGTAAACTCTCCTCATGGATCTTGGTGATCTCCCGCACGGCGCAAGCCCGTCTTTCACCGAAAACCGCATACATATCGGCAAGATACCGCTCAACATCCTGCGGCGCGACATGAAAAACAAGCGTGTCGCGATAGGTAGCGTATCTTAGCAAAAATTGCTTGCGTTCGCCAACTTTATCGGGCAAAAATCCGAGAAAGGTAAACCGGTCGGCGGGCATGGCGGAGAGCACGAGCGCGCAGACGAACGCGCATGCGCCGGGAAGGACGGTATACGGTTCACCCGCCTCCCGCAGAAAGCGGCAAACGACATTCCCGGGATCGGAAATCACGGGCGTGCCCGCATCCGAGACGACTGCGACCTCCTTCCCCTCCCGCGAAGCGGCAAGGATCTTCTCCGCCGCCTCCCGTTCATTGAACTTATGGCAGGACAAGAGCGGTTTTTTGATGTCATATGCCGAGAGCAGTTTGAGGGTGTGGCGGGTGTCCTCGCAAAAGACAACATCCGCACTTTTCAGCGTTTCGAGCGCGCGCAGCGTGATGTCTTTGAGATTTCCGATGGGCGTTGCGATAAAATAGATCATGGTTCCTCTTTCAGCCGTTGATTTTTTCGGGGAGAACGTCTATCCCCGGCCTTCCCCCCTTGACCGCCGCGATCAAAACCGCATACGGTTTCGCGTTTTCCTTCCCCGCGACAAGTTGCAGTTTCTTCGGTTCGAGGTTTGCGGCATGGAGCGCACAGAGAACTTCGCTGAGCCTGTCGGCGCGGTGCACGAGCGCAAATCTGCCGCCGAATTTCAGGCACCTCCCGGCCGCGCCGACAAGTTCTTCCAAACTTAGGGAGAGCTCTTTGCGGCAGACCGCTTTCTTTGGCTCCTCTTTTTCGAATCCGCCCCGCTCATAGGGTGGATTGCAGAGAATGAGGGAAAATTTTTCGGTATATCCGTTGGGGATCTCTTGCAGACGGCAGTTTTCCACAGTAAATTTCTCTTCCAATCCGTTGAGCGCGACCGTCCTTCGGCTCATCTCGGCAAGGTCTTGCTGCATTTCGAACAGCGTGACATGCTCCACACCCTTATTCTCGGCAAAAAAATGCAATCCCACAATGCCGCTGCCTGAGCAGAAATCGGCCACCCGTTCCCCCTTTTTTGCTCTCAGAAAGCGCGCCAAAAGCACGCTGTCCGAGGTAAAACGGTACAGCGACGTATCCTGTATGATCTTATAATCTCCGATAAGGAGACTTTCTACAACCTGCATGGGTTTGAAAAAGGAACGGGGGAAAGAGCCCGTAAGGCCGCTCCCGCCGCGGCGGGAGCAGAGCATGAAAAGAAAAAAGGCGCGAAGCACGCGCCCATTTCTTTTTCCGATGTTATTCGGCTTCGATTGCTCCGGTGGGGCAGCCGTCCTCGCAAGCACCGCAGTCGATGCAGACTTCGGGATCGACGACATAGGTCGTATCGCCGGGCGCGATGGCGCCTACGGGACAAGTATCCGCACATGCGCCGCAAGAGACGCAGGCATCGCTGATTTTGTGAGCCATAGTGACACCTCCATATAAATCTTATCCGTATTATAGCACAAGTTTTTTCTTTCGTAAAGTTTTTTCGGAAAAAATTTTTATTCTTCGGGAATTTTGTCGCTATCGTCCTCGTCGGACTCCGATTCTTCCTTTTCCGCCTGGGCCGAGCGCCTGAATGTAAGCTGATCGACAGGGAAATCGCGATAAAACAAACTCCCCTCTTTTTCGATCTTTACCCGTACCTGCATGTTGAGCATGTTCGTCGTGATCACGGTGCCCTGCCCCTCCGGCGTGCCCACGGAAGCGCCGATCTTGGGCATCTTCTTGAATGCGCCCGCGTAATACTCATTCTCGTAGGAAAGACAGCACATGAGCCTGCCGCACAATCCGCTGATCTTGGTGGGATTGAGGGAAAGCCCCTGATTCTTTGCCATCTTGATACTTACCTTGCGGAAATCGGGCATACAGCTCGCACAGCAGACCTCTCTGCCGCACGGAGCGACCCCGCCGAGAAGCCGCGTTTCGTCCCGCACGCCCACTTGCCTGAGTTCGATCCTGATGTGGAAAACAGCCGCAAGATCTTTGACGAGTTCCCGGAAGTCCACTCTCCCCTCCGCCGAAAAATAGAAGATGACCTTGCTGCCGTCGAAGGTGAACTCGCAGGCGATGATCTTCATTGCGAGCCCGCGCGCCGCGACCTTCTCTTTGCAGATTCGCATTGCCTCGGCGCGGCGGGATTCGTTGTACTCCACCGTTTGCAGATCCTTTTCCGTGGCGATGCGGACGACGGGTTTTAAGGGCGTGGAGACCTCGGCCTCGTGTTCGGGCTCGACGACCGTGCCGTATTCGAGACCGCGGGATGTCTCCACGATCACGCCTTGGCCGCGGGTAAGCTCGAATCCGCCCGCAGTGAAATAATAGGGCTTGCAATTCCCTTTGAATTTGATGATAACTACCTTAGCCACTTTTCTTTCTCCTCTTTGATTCCGAGCGCAAGCGCATACAAACAGCTTGCAAAACTTGCGTTGAACTGCATTTGCTTTTCCGCCTCGCCCACAAGTTCAAGCGCGGCGATGATCGCTCCCATCGGATAGCCCTCGGGAAGTCTGTGCGAGCGGACATATTGCGTCTGCCCCGCCGCCTGCATGAGCATATCTCTGAGCAGGCTTTTGAGCGCCGCGAAAAATTCTTTCTTCTCCTTTCTCTCCCCCATCTCGCGGCAAAAAAGTTCGATGTTTTCCAAGGCAAGAAAGCGTTGCGCCATTGCAAATTCATTTCCGCCGCCGAGGAGCAAACTCTCGCCGACCGAAAAAATTCCGCCGCTCGCACCCGCCGCCCGGGAAAGCGCCTCTTTCTCCTCTTCCCGATATTTGCGCGCGAGCGCCCGCTCGATCTCCTCCTCCGGGAACGGCGCCACAACATATTTTACCGTGCGGGAAAGTACGGTGGGAAGCACCGAAAATTCCGCCTCCGCGCCCAGCAGAAAGAATACCCCGCTCGGCGGCTCCTCCAAAATTTTGAGGAGTTTGTTCTGCACCAATGCAGACGCTGCGTCAAAATGATCTAATACAAACAGCTTTTTCTTGCCCTCTACGGGGGCGAGCAGGCTCTCCTCGACCAGGGCTTCGCAGTCATCCACACTCAGCTTTTCTCCCTTCTCAGGGAGGATCAGACAGTCCGAAAAGCTCTCTTTGTCGATGAGCGTTGCAACGCGGGAGCCGTCCTCGGCGCCGAAAAAGCGTTTGGCGCACTCTTTGAGAAGGTCGCGCAGATACTTCCCGTCCGAGAAGAGCACCAATGCCGACTGAAATGCCCCGTGCGCCATCGCCTTGTATGCGGTTGTGGAACGAAGCAGTTCCTTCATCTTTCCTCCCGGTACATGGGGATGACGCCTGCGGGCGCATCCTCCGCGACCCCATCGCGGGGCAGCTTTTTAAGAAGTTTCCCCAATTTTTTCAGGTCCTTCTCCCTTGTACGGGGAGAGAGATAGAACATCAGATAGTTTCCGTCGTTGAACTCGGGATATACCCCATGCGCTTCGAGCGAGAGCTGCGCCTTGCGGCAATTTTTCCCAAACGGAACGAGCAGCTTTGTCCAATCTGTATTTCCGACACAACCGTATTGCGTTTTGAACAAGTCCGCCGCGGCCTCCACTCTCTCGTTGCGCGGGTATTTTACGGCGTATTCCACGCTCGCCATGATGGGATAGGAGGGCGAACTCGTGCGGAAAAGTTTTACGGCCGCTTGAAGCCGTCCTCCCCACGTCTCGCTCTTTGCCGAAACGACCGCTCCCTGCGTAAGCGCGGGAAGCGATTTATGCACGCCGTCCACCCAAAGGTCGGCATAACTGCCCGCATAGAGCACAGGGACAAAGTGCAGATGTCCTCCATGTGCGCCGTCGATGAGAAACGGCTTGTTTTCCGCTTTGCAAAGCGCGGAAACTGCGGCAAGATCGGGCAAGTTGCCGTAATAGTCGGGCGAGGTCAAAAGGAGCGCGTCGGCCTGCCCGAGCGCGCTTTTGATTTGGTCGAGAACGGGTTGCAGCGGAATACCGAAGCGTGTTTCCTGCACTACCGGAACCATGCGCAATCCGAAAATGTTGCACGCATTCCAAACGCAAGGGTGCGAAAAGGCGGGCGCCGCCACGGAGCGCATTCCCGCTGCTTTGAGGCACCACAGCATGGAAAACACGCCCGAAGTGCTGCCGTCCGTCAACAGAAAACTGCGCTCTGCGCCCAAGATACGGGCGATGTCCTCCTGCGCTTCTTTCAGTACGCCGTCGGGAGAGAGCAGGCAGTCGGAATAATCCAGCTCGGTGATGTCCGCTCCCGCGTGCTTATGCCCCGGCGTGTGAAAGGAGATATGCCGCTTCTGCGCGCGAAGCATATCGGCGATCCGCAGCCGCTCTCTCATGTGCCGAAACGCTCCACAAGGGCGCGCACATAGGAGATCGGCTCGTAACGCAGATCGTTTTCCACATAGCGCGCGGCGCGGCCCTCATCGTTGTCATTGGAGAACAAAAAGAGACAGACGTTTGCGGAACTCGTGACGACGGTCTCTTCCCCGCCCTCCTCATTTTTCGTCGTTTCGGTGTAGTAATAATAATTCCGAAGCCCGGCGAGCTTGCCGAGCGCGAATGCTTTATGATGCAGAACGCCCTTTTCGTCGGCGACGTCCACATAAGAAAGCGTGCCGTTTTCCACGCAGCCGCACACATAGATATAATCCTTACGCAGCTGTTCGAGGCGCCCGTATTCTTGCAGAACGCCTTCGGCTTTCTTCGCCTCGGAGCGGAAACGGCGATCTTTTCCGTTGCGGGCAAGAAAGCATGCCTCCGCCTCTTCCCGGTCGAGCTGCCCCTCCTGCCAATCCTCTCCGAAGAATCGGATGAGGTAATTTTGACAATCGTTGAGATAGACGTCGAGATCGAGCGCCATCGGACAGTTTTCTCCCCCGAGAAGCTCCCCGATCACGGTCGCAGAGGCGTCCTCCTCGCTCGTCCGGTTGGTCGTCGTGAACATGACATTGCCCTGCGCCGTGGAGCGGCGGGCCGCAAAAGCGGCCTCGGCGTACTGCCCTGTGCCGAATGTTTCCTGCGAAGTATCCAGAACATCGTAAGAAAGCGTGCCGTTGTCCTTCAATTCCTGCAAAAAACTGCCGGCGGATTCCCCCGCAACAAGTTCACGGTAACCGTAAACCGTAAACACGTGATACTTTCCGGGACGCGTTTTTACCGTGGTGAAAAAAACGCAGATGGCAAGCACCGCAGCGGCAATCGCCGCAACGATTTTGAGCCAATCATACGAAAACATATTGGCAAGTCTCGATTTTGTGATTCGTGCGTCCATAGAAAGTCCTTTCTCTGACCGCCTTTTC
>CANRPN010000067.1 GCA_947632505.1 uncultured Clostridia bacterium
TTTTTGCCTTCCTTTGCGTTCTTGACGCGCACGGCGCGTAGCTTCTTGCTTGTCGTCGCCGCCCACCATTCGTTGAACACGTTTGTGATCGGCATCATATCCATAGCGGGAGTGTCTTTGTTCTCCGTGTCGATATTGTCCGATAATGCTACAAACCGTATCCCGAACGTAGGGAAAACATAATCGAGATATTGTCCTATAAAAAATTCGTAAAGAAACACCCCAAAGCAAAGGGAACGCCCAAACCGCCGACGAAAGACAATCGCTCTGCACTTTTGGCAAAGAACTTTGTAAATAGGAAACGGTAGTTTCGCTTGAATAATATTCTTTTTTGTGCTGAGTTGTTCTGATACCGACCTTATAACAAACGCTTTTTAGAGTGCATAGCAATTTTCTGTGCGCCCTTGAAATTGCGCAAAAGTTGTGCTATAATGTGTTCATGAACACGGAAAAGTTAAAGCATCTGCGGAAGCTTCGCGGCATTTCGCAGGAAAGATTGGCGGAAGAGGTCGGCGTTTCGCGGCAGACGGTGTGCCGTTGGGAGAATGGGCGCGCCGTTCCGCGCGCGGAGGACGTGGAAAACATTTGTCATGCGCTCGGCGTGGACTATGCCGAACTTGCCGAAGAGGCGGCCGTCGCCGAAACTTTGGAAAGAACTTCCGAGCAAACGCCTGCACAAACAAACGAACAAGCCTCTATACAACAGTTCCTGCAAAAGCAAGCCGAGGAAAAGAAGAAAAAAAGAAGGCGGAATGCGCTGATCGCGCTCTGCTGTCTTGTGCCCGTTCTCGCTCTGGCGCTGTATATCTGCGGCGAAATTGCCTTTATTTCCAATAAAGGCGCCGAAACCGTGGTCATTACAAATGTGTATTTTGAACCCATCACGGTATTTTGGCTTTTGTTTGCGGTTTTGTGCATTGTTTTGACAGCTCTTATTGTTTTGATCTTCTTAAAATTGATCAAGCGAAAAAAACAAAAGAACAAGAACGAGGACAAGGAACAAAACAAATAGCAAATTTGTCGCAAAAAGTAGCAAATTTTGGTACAGAAAGTTACAGTATTTTTACACACGATTTCCCGAAAATCGGTTATAATAGAGCCAAATTTCGGAGGTGTAAAAATGACAAAGAAAAAATTCGGACTTTGCGTTACGGCGTTGGCGATGCTTGTTACCGCCTGTTTCGGTGCGGGCGCTCCCCGCAAAGAGGCGAGCGCGGCGGAAGCGGAACCGCTTGGGCTACTAACAAGATTATCCCTTACGCTTGACGGCGGTAACGGCGATGTGTGGGCAACGGTAAAAAACGAGTTTACCCTGTTCCCCGCAACGGTCACTGTTTATTTGGAACTCTATTATTCTTATGAATATCGGGAGAGCTATACGCAGATGACTTATTCGGGAGAGGCTTATATTTATGATCTCGATATGGGGGAAACGTTGCAATATTCTGCCTCCACGGAGGGAAAACAGCGGTATTGGAAGGCGAGAATCCACTATAAAGTTGACAGTGATGATTGGAAAGAAGAATTAACCAATACGGCGTTATTTGATGAAATCGGAAACCATATCAGTTGCTAAAAACGAAATTTGTAGCAAAATGTGATAAATCTGTCGCAAAAGTAGCAAATCCTGTTACAGCACAAACAGTGACAATATGTTGAAATCGTGGTAAAATGCAATCACAAAAAAATTTTTAGGAGGATTTTACCATGATGAAACTCAAAAGACTCACTGTAACTGCCGTCGCAGGGCTTGTCGCTGCAACGGGGATCCTCGGGTTTGCCGCGCTCGGTGGGAGCAAACTCACAGCGACCGCGGAGGAAACGCCAAACGCGCCTTCTCTCAGAATCGCTTCGCATAACTGTTTTGTTTGCTATAATTTCCAGCAAAACGACGGGCATTCTACAACGATCCAACTGCGTTCAAGCCAATATTCTGTTTACGGCAATTATAACATGTATGTCTATCCCGGTCATACAGGTTCTTTGGTGGCGTTGCCTTATACGCAATATACAACGTTATGCGAACCGGGATATACCTGGTATGCTGCTCTAAACGTGGATGGCCTTTTTTCCAAATTCAATCAAATAACTGTTTTCGGTGAATGTTTGTATAATACCGATATAGAGGCGTGGTATTTCCGTTCGGAGGAGTTTCCCACAGAGTTCGATGGATCTCATAACACCTGGGAGTACACTTGCTCTGGAAGTGTTATCCATTTCTCTTTAGCGTTCCACGGCGTTGTATGGGACGGAGAGCTCGGCCATTCGGACACCGTTGAAAAAACGCTCACTTATAACAAAGATCCCGATTCTTCCGAAACCGTCACTTTCTATGTCAGGACAAAGGGAGGCAAAATTTCGGTGAAAGCTAGCGAAGTGGTAAAATGCAACAACTACGACACGATGTTTGCATTTGAATATTCGGCATAACAATCACGATATTAGCCACTCGTCTGCTTACTGAGTCAGCGGATAGAAGAATGAAAACTTCTCGGAGGTTCATTGTATGGCTAATTTTCTGAAAACATCACTGAAATTTACCTTCCGTGGGAAGTGGGTGACGCGGGGGATCACCGTTTTGCTTACGGCGATTTCCCTCGCCCTCTTTTCCCTTGCCTTTACGGGCTATTCCTATGACCGCGAGGATTATTTTCATCGGGCGTATCAGAACATGTTACACGAGAGAAAATATTTGACCTTTTCGAATCAGATCAGTATAAACGTTGACAACCTCACGGGTCTGCACGTGTCGGAAGACGTGTGGGGCAGACCATATTATTCTCCGAGCGAAGTGCGGCAGATCGAGGAGCTTCCGCTCGGGTTTCTCTCTGTTTGCCGCACCGATACCGAGGTGCAGGCATACGTTGATAAGTTATATTTCCGCGGCGTAAAGGAGATCGACGGAAAACCTACGGCGGAATACAACGAATGGCTCAAGGAGAGAGAAAACCTCCCGCACAAGGTCATGCTTGCAAGCGCCATCGCGGGAAAAGAGCAGGTGTTTCACGAGTTCGGTTTTCAACTTGCAGCGGGACGGTATCCCCAAGCGGAGAACGAGATCGCCATCGACGTCGGCATCTATGAACAGTTTGCGTGGGGCGGCTATATCGACGCGATCGCAAACGGCGGCCTGAAAGAGGAAACGGGATGTTATTACGACGAATATTACGACGAATACCGAGACGCGTATGTCGTAGATTACGATGTACAACCGCCGAAAGAGAACGGGATAGCGATCTCCTCCTATCAGGATATTCTCGGCAAAACGCTTGCCACCTTTATGCCCTTTCAGGCTCCCGAACTTCATGAAAGTTACATGGTCGGTATTTATCCCGAACCAGATCGTTTCGAGCAAAGCGTGATCGTCGGAGTCGTGGACGCGGGCTCGACTGAAAAATACACAAGCCTCGACCCCAAGAGCCTTTCTTTCGGCGGCGGGTGCTTTAACGGGAACAAGGACGAGTACGGCTGGTTCGGACAGATCGTTTTCCATTCGGAGGCTTGGCGGCAAGCGCATTTGGAGAAAGGGGACTTCTATACGGGCGCCTTGATCGCCAAAGGCCCCATATCGGATGAGACGCTGAACCTCGTGCTCGATTTGAGCAAACGGCAACAGGAGGAGCAGCTGGCGGAGTTTACAAAGAGCTATCCATACTCAGCCGCGCAGCTTGAATATTACAATTTCATGATCGGAGCGGAAAGCTCTTCCGCTTTGTTTGAGTACGGAACGACAACGGCACAGGAAACGTCGCTCATTCTCAGCGGGATCGGGCTTATTTTCCTCGTGTTCTCGGTCGTTCTGAACGCCGTCCTCATGAACGCCGTCCTGCGGCAAACGCACAGAGAGATCGGCGTCATGCGCGCCCTGGGCGGGAGCAGGAGGAAAATATCAACGTATTTCCTCATCGGAACGGCATTTCTCGGGCTCGTCGTCTTTTTGGCGGCCATTGTGATCGCGCTTTCCGTATTCTACTGCTACTTCGGGCCGCTCTTTGCCTACCGAGGCTTTGAAGGCACGAGCCCGTTTATCTTTAACGGTTGGAACGCATTGCTCCTTGCGGGGTCTTCCCTTCTTGTGCCCGTCTTGTCGGTGCTGCTTCCGCTGAAGCTCTTCATGCGCCGCTCCTGCGTAGAGATGATGAAAGCGACGAAAAAAGGCAAGGGGCCTCGCCGCGCCTTGCCCACCCCTTGAGGGGTGGGTGTCACGTGAAAAACACGTGACGGAAGGGGTGTCGTAAAACAAAACACCCCCTCAGTCACTCACTGCGTTTGTGACAGCTCCCCCTCAAGGGGCAGCCAAGGTTGAGATCTCTCCGCGCGCCGCAAAGCGGCTTGGTCGAAATGACATTATAGAAGCGCGGGGCGAAATGACAAATTGAGAATTATCATTGTGCAGGTTGCTCCGTCATTTACACCGCATACGCCAAACCTCTTGTGCAAATTTGTTGACCGTGCTAACATGCTCGGGCAGGGGAAAATAACAAGGAGATCATCGCCATGTTTGAAGTTAAAAATCTCAAAAAGACCTACTATCCCAAAAAGGGAGTGCCCGTCGAGGCACTCAAAGGCGTCGACCTTCGATTCGGCGAATGCGGGCTAGTATTCATCCTCGGCAAGAGCGGCTCGGGCAAGAGCACTCTTTTGCACCTCATGGGCGGGCTCGATACGCCCACCGAAGGAGAGCTTGTCTTAAATGGCGTATCTTCGAAAAACTTCAAAGCCGCCGACTACGACAACTATCGCGGCGAATATCTCGGGTTCGTCTTTCAGGAGTACAACCTCCTGCCCGAATTTACGGTGGAGGAGAACGTCGCTTTGGGGCTCGAGCTCATCGGGAGAAAGGCGGAAAACGTAGAGGGAATGCTCTCCCTCGTGGGGCTCGAAGGCATGGCAAAGCGCAAGCCCATGGAACTCTCGGGCGGCCAGCGGCAGCGGGTGGCGATCGCCCGCGCCCTCTTGAAGGATCCGCAGATCATCTTCGCCGACGAGCCAACGGGCGCGTTGGATGAGGAGACAGGTAAGAGCATCCTGACCCTTCTCAAAGAGCTCTCCGAGAAAAAACTCGTCATCGTCGTCACGCACGACCGCGAATTTGCGGAGACGTTTGGCGACCGCATCATCGAACTTGCGGACGGCAAGGTGGTCTCCGACACGGAAGAACACGGTAATGAAGAATAAAAGTCCTTTCAAAACCGCATTGACGCTCGCTTTGAGCGCATTGAAAGGGAATTGGCTCCGCGCGGCGATCACCGTGCTTCTTCTCACCTTTTGCGCCACGGCGTTCGGGTTTGCTTCCACCATGTTCATCGCCGACTACACGGGCAAGCAGGCGGAAATATTCCTCTCCTCGCCGCTCACCACATTGACTCTCCTCAAAGGCGATTTCAGTGAGAGCAGCGCGCTTTCGCAAGGATTTCTGTATTCCGAGAGTTTCCCATATGCGGAGCAGAGTGCGGTGCGGGAATATCTGAGCGGGGAAGAGATCGGCGAAATTTCCGCGCGGACGGGGCTTTCCTTCGCCAAGCTCTATGCCCCGATCGCCTACGGGCACCATTCGGATACTTTTTACAGCTTTCCCGAGGACGGCTACGACATGGGTCTTATCGCCTCGGGCGAGTTCGCCGAATGGGATCTATTTTACGGCGATCACGACCGCCGCGCTTCCGTGCGTTCTTATAACGCGCAGATGCGTGCGTTGGAAGGGCGGATCTCGCAAATGGACGAAGTGCAAAAGGACGGTTTTTTTGCGCAAATGGAGGCTCTTGCGCAGCGAACGCCCTATTCAGCGGAATATCAAAGAAAATACAACAACGATTTTTTCAATGAAGAGGGGCCTCTTCTTTCCAAACACCGCGTGGCGACGCGTTTCGCGGCGTATGACGACACGAAGCTGAGGCAGGATCTCGCCTATCTTCCCGAGGAACTGCTCGGTGCGTTCGGTTTTTCCCTTCTTGCGGGTCATATGCCGCAACAGGCGGACGAGGTCGCGATCGACGCCTGCTTCCTTCACGAGTTCATGGCGCGGGGCTACTATCTGTATGAGGACGTCGCGGCAGGGGAGATGGTCGTTCCCAAATACAACCTTCCCGAGGAGCCGTGGTACGACCCCGAAGAGTACGACGGCGTGATCTTGAACGAGGAGGAGTTCCCCGCGGTCGAAGAGGGGAAAATCGTCCGCGTCACGCGCGCGGAGGATCTTATCGGCAAAAAACTCGCCCTCTACGGCAACTTTCAAACGGAGGAGCGGTTCGGAAAGTACGACAGCAAGAATTTCGGCGTTCCCAAGGGTATGTTCTACACGGTGACGATTTCGGGCGTGGTGGACACGGGGTGCAACGCGGCGTGGTATCTTGAGAACGTCGATTATCTCAACCGCAAGCTCTTTTTGCAGCACAACATCTTTGTGAGCAAAGCATGGACGGAGATCTTCTATCCCGAAGGAGAGGCGTTTGCGATCGTTACTCCCCGTCCGACGAACAAAAAGACGGTGAAACGCGTGCTTGCGCTCCACGAGGGGAACATCGAACGGTACCGCGCCACCGAAGTTGGAGAGACGTACCCCTCCGACCTCATTTTGATCGCCGAAGAGAACGAACTGACGAGTTTGATCAACAACATCACGGGGAGCTTCCGCATCATACAGACGTTCAGCGCGTCGGGCGGGGCGCTCTTCGCCATCTTCGGTGCACTGCTCTGTTTCACCCTCATCTCTGCCTCGGTGGAGGGGAAACGCAAGCAAATCGGCGTCATGAAGGCGATCGGCGCGCGCGATCGGGACATCTACAAAATTTATTTGTTAGAGAGTTTGTTGCTCGGGCTTGCGATCTTTTTCCTCGCAACGGCATGCGTTGCCGCGCTGTGTTGGGGATGGATGTATCCCATTGGGCTTGAAGTGCGGGGAGTGCCGCTGTTCGATTTCGGCATCTTGCAAATTTTGTGCATTCTGCTCGTGAGCGTGGGGCTGCCCATGCTCTGCGCGGCGCTGTCCGTGCGCAAATTTTTGAAATATTCTTGCGTCGAGATGATCAAAGGGAAAACTTCGGGGGGAGAAAATGGCAGAAAGAAAGCATAAATTGCATTTTTCAAAGGCGCTGAGGATGGGACTGTCCATCAAAAATCCCGTGCGGTTCTGCCTTACCGTGTTACTTACAACAGTTGCCTTTGCCATGACGGGGCTTGCCCTGCTCGCCGCCTGTTACGACGAAAGCGAGGCAATGCTACACACTTATGTGCAGTTTTGCGACAGCCTCTCCCTCTATTCAAAGAGCAATATGACTTACGATTCGGTAAAGGAACTCTCTGCCGAATGGGGGCTCCCCTGCGGCGTCATCGCGGCGCAGTCCGCATATCCCGCCGAGAGCTTGGAAGGCAACGATGTCTACCAATATGTAACAAAGTACCACGTACATGCAACGGCGCAGATCGAGAAGATCGCCTGCTATGATGAGGCGTTTATGGACGCCGAGGGGATAAAACTTCTCGCGGGAAAGAAAACGCTTTCGGGGAATGAGGTGATCGTCTCGGAGTGCTTTGCACATTTCTTGCTTGCGTTCGATTACGCGGAAAATGCCGAAGGATTGATCGGGATGGAAATTCCCCTGCATTTCGGGGAGGATGAAATGGTGACGCTTGCGGGGGTCTACCGCAACGATGACTGCTATTATGCACAGCAATATGCGGGCGGCGAGATGACTTTCATCACCACCGACGCCTGCCGCGGAGAAACTTATACGGGCGCGCTGTTCGTGAGCGGAGATCTGTTTTCCCGCCTTGCTGGGCAAGTCGATGTCGGTTATTTTGCGGGAGATCACGATCCTGCAACGGGAGAGAAAGTGCGCGATTACTTTCAAGCGCATTCGGAGTGTCGATCCGAGCTCTTCATGCCCCTCGTTGAATTCCGCAAAACAAGCGGCAAAATAACGGGCGCTTTCGGAGCGGTCGGCGGCGCGCTTGCCGCATTCTCCGCTTTGATGATTTTTCAATTCATCAATATCTCCATCGACGGCAAGCGACAGATGATCGGCATTTTACGCGCACTTGGAGGCAGGAGCACGGACGTTGTAAAGATATTCCTGATCGAGAGCGGCTTTTTGGGACTACTCTCGGGTGCACTTGCCCTTTCTCTCGCGGCGGGGCTTGTACCCTTCTGCAATGAACTCATCTCTTCGGCCTTTGGAATGAATATCGCCATTCTTTCCTATCATCCGTTGGTACTCATTGGAATTTTGGTAATGAGCGTTGCCGTATCACTGCTTTCGGCGCTCTTTCCCGTCCTGCGCGAGGCGAGAAAACGCCCCGTGGACGTCATCAAGTTCGCCGAGGAATAAAGGTCTTGTGATGACGCCGTGCGCGCGGAATGCCGAAAACACGAGTTTTGAGCGGTCTATAAAACGGCAACATAAAAGTCGGGATCCCTTTCGGAGTCCCGACTTTAACTTTCCATTGAATCAAGCTGCTTTCATTCTCAAATTTTGTTTTTTTGTGTCCATTTGAACGCTCAAACTCTTCGAGTAAACTTTCGAGAATGATACCTTCGGGCGTGTCGGGAATATTCTCCATTGCAGACAGGACTTTCACGCCGTTGTCGCGCAGGGTCTTTTTATGTATCGCCGTCGCGTACTTGTCACGGGAGAAGCGGTCTAACTTGTAAACAAGGACATAATCCCATTCTTTCCGTGCGCTGTCTTTTATCATGCGTTGGAAATCTGCCCTGTTGTCGGTCGTACCCGATATTGCTTGGTCGATATAGGTGTCAAGGATAAGAATGTCATGGGCTTTGGCATAATCTTGGCATACCCTCAACTGCCCCTCGATTGATTGCTCCGTCTGCTT
>CANRPN010000068.1 GCA_947632505.1 uncultured Clostridia bacterium
CCCGTGAAAGCGCTCGGCGTGACCGACCAGCACTCGCAGGTGCAGCTCTATACCGAGGGCCCCTATGACAAGGTCGTCACCTTCCTCTCTTTGGGCAGCTACAAGGAGAAATATCCCATTCCGCACGGCTGCGAGAACATCCCCGACGTCGGCTTCCTCGGCGGACATACGATGGAGGAACTCATTCAGGCCGAGAACAAGGCGACGGCGTTTGCGCTCACCAAAGCGGGACGGCTCAACTACACCATTACCCTGCCCGAGCTCAACGAATTTACTTTGGGGCAGCTCCTGTTCCTGTTCGAATTGCAGACGGCCTATGCGGGAGCCATGCTGAACATCGACACCTTCAACCAGCCCGGTGTGGAAGCGGGCAAGAAGGCGACCTTCGCCCTCCTCGGCAAGCCCGGCTATGAGGAGCAACGCAAGGCGCTCGACGGCGCCGCGCCCGACCCCGCCTATCTCGTATAACAACGTACCGATTAAGAATGCGAAAGCGCCCGCGCGGCAGAATTGCCGCGCGGGCGCTCTTTTTTAACTCTTTTCTAACTCTTTTCAAACTCTTTTCAAACCTTAAAACTCGTTACGTTCGCTCTTGCTGATATACCCGAGCGCAAACGCGCCGGGGCCGACGTGGGAGCCGATGACGGGGCCCATGATCTGCGTGTGCGGTTCGATGCCGAATTTTTCCCGAACGAAAGCGGTGAGTTCCTCCGCCGCGGGCTCGTTATCGGTATGCACGATGAACACATAGTTGTACGCGGGATCGGGACCCTCGATCATGAGCTTTTCCTTGATGAAAGCAATGGCCTTTTTCGCGCCGCGCACCTTCGCAATGGAATCGAGCTTTCCCTCCTTATCGAAGGAAATGATGGGCTTTACGTTGAGCACTCCGCCGATCGCCGCCACCGCCGCGGAGATGCGTCCTCCCTTTTTGAGGTATTGCAGATCGTCCGCCACGATGAAGTGCTGGATATGCAGACGCAGGGAGTTGCACAAATCGAGAGTCTCTTTGGCTGTCATGCCCTTGTTCCGGCAATCGCAGGCGATGCGCACGAGGCACCCCTGCCCCACCGTTGCGGTGAGCGGGTCGCAGACGTACACATTGAAGTCGGGATAGTCCTTTTTGACGTCCGCCGCCGCCTGCGCCGCGACTTCGCGGGTGCGGGCAAGCCCCGAGGAAATGGTGAAGTGCAGTACGTCCTTCGCGCCCTCCTCGGCAAGACGGGTGAAGTGGCGCACATGCGCCTCGTAGTTGAGCATGGCCGTCTTGGAGAACGCTCCCGCGCGCAGCTCGTTGTAAAAATCCACATACTGCTTGTATTCCGAAAATTCATCGAGCCGCTCCGTCATCACGCCGTTCTTTTCCACGTTGAACGTGAGCGGCACATGCTTGATGTTGTTTTCTTCGAACTCGCTCTGATACAAGTCGCACGTCGAATCGCTCGACAGGGTAAATTTTTCCATAATTTTTTATACTCTCCGTAAAATTTTTTATTTTTTGATGTTGGGGAGCAGGGCCTCGGAAAACCCCTCAGTCACTTGCAAGCTCGTGACAGCTCCCCTATAAGGGGCGCCGAGAATGCAACAGAGATGTTTCGACTGCGGCTGACGCCTCCCCTCAACATGACATTTTGAGATCGCCGGGAAATCTTCTTTCCCCTAAAAGGTGTTGCGCAAACTTTTGGAAATATATCCGAGGGAGAAGGAACCCGGCCCCACATGCGAGCCGATCACGGGCCCCATGATGGAGACGTAAGGTTCCAACCCGAATTTTTCCCGCACATACTGCCTCAGTTCCTCGGCGCAAGGTTCGTTGCCCGTGTGGACGATGTACACAAGTCCCTCTTCGTCGGGACCCTCGATCTCCAATTTCCGTTTGATGAAAGAGATCGCCTTGCGCACGCCGCGCACTTTGTCGAGCACGAACAGTTTTCCCTCATTGTCGAAGGAGACGATGGGCTTGATGTCGAGGATGCCTCCGATCGCGGCGGAGGCCGCCGAGACCCTGCCTCCCTTTTTGAGGTAGTTGAGATCATCCGCAACGATGAAGTGCTGGATATGCAAGCGCAGGTCGTTGACATGCTCGTACGTTTCGCCGATCCCCTTGCCCATGTCCCGCCACTTTACCGCCTGCATGACGAGCGCGCCCTGCCCGACGGTAGCCGTGAGCGGGTCGACGACCATGACGTGAAACTTCGGAAATTCCTTTTTCACGTCCGCCGCCGCCTCGGCCGCGACATCCTTGGTGGGGGAAAGTCCCGAGGAAATGGTGAAGTGAAGCACCTCCTCCGCTCCCCCCTCGGCGAGGGCGCGGAAATGGGTGTAGTGTTTTTCGTAGTTGAGCATGGAGGTCCGCGAAAAGGCGCCCGCGCGCAGCTCGTCGTAAAAGGCCGCATATTGGCTGTATTCGGTAAACGCGTCGAGCCGATCCTCGAACTTTCCGTCCTTTTCCACGGTAAACGTGTGCGGTACGATCCTGACGTCGTGTGCCGTAACGTAATCATGATAGAGGTCGCAGGTGGAATCGGACGAAACCGTGAAAAGCGGCATGTTTTCCTCCCATCCCGAAAAACTTACAAGGCTCCCGCCTCCCTTTTGCGGCAAAACCGCCGCAGCGAATCACCGCCGCGAGGGAACTCTTCGTTCCGGAGCCTTCTCTGTGAAAGTTTTACAGGATATTTTTATTATAACATATTTATTGCCAAGTTGCAAGGGCATTTTCAAAGTTCCTGGATTTTTTGAGGATTTTTTCGTAAAACCCTTGAAAAAAACCAAGGCTTCCGATATAATAGTGCCGTATGGGAAAAACTTCCATACAGGGGGGAATTTTATGGCAGACTATCTGCATCTCAAAAACGGGACGGACGTCCGCGGCACGGCGATCGCGGGGGTCGAAGGCGATCCCGTTACGCTCACAGATGAGGCGGTGCTCGCGATCTCGGCGGCATTTGCCCTATGGGCGGAGAAAAAACTCGGCAAAAAGCCGACGATCGCCGTCGGGCATGACTCCCGTCTTTCGGCGGAACACATCGCGGGCTTCACCGCGCGGGGGATCACCTCGCAGGGCGGAACGGCCGTGTTTACGGGGCTCTCTTCCACACCTTCGATGTTCATGCTCCTTCAAGACGGATTCGGCGCGGACGCCTCGGTCATGATCACGGCGAGCCACCTGCCCTACCAAAAGAACGGGCTGAAATTTTTCCTGAAAGAGGGAGGGCTCGAAAGTTCCGACCTCGACGAAGTACTATCGATCGCAAGCGGCCTCTCCGTTCCCGAGGGTGCGGGCACGGCGGCGTGCGAGCAGCGTTCCTATCTCGAAAAATACGCCTCCGATCTTGTTGCCATGGTGCGCAGGGCGACGGGCGAGGAGCGGCCCCTTGCAGGCAAGCGCATCCTCGTGGACGCGGGCGGCGGCGCGGGCGGCTTTTATGAGAGCCTCGTCTTAAAGCCCCTCGGTGCGGATACTTCGGGTTCGCAATTTTTAGAGCCCGACGGCACCTTTTCGGGACACATTCCCAATCCCGAAAATGCGCAGGCGATGCAGTCCGTGTGCGATGCGGTCAAGCGCAGCCATGCCGACTTCGGCGTGATCTTCGACACCGACGTGGACCGCGCGGGAGCCGTCTCCTCTACGGGCGAAGAGATCAACCGAAACCGTCTCATCGCGCTCATCTCGGCGATCTTGCTCGAAGAGAAGAAGGGTGCGTACATCGTGACGGACAGCGTGACGAGCGACGGACTGACGCAATTTATCACGCAGCACGGCGGCGTGCATCACCGCTTCAAGCGGGGGTATAAGAATGTCATCAACGAGAGCAAACGCCTGAACGCCGAGGGAAAGGATTCCCCGCTCGCCATCGAGACGAGCGGACATGCCGCGCTCAGAGAAAATTATTTCCTCGACGACGGCGCCTACCTTGTGACGCGGCTTTTGATCGCGCTCGCCAAGACGGCCAAAGAGGGCAAGGACCTGATGGCGCTCATCGCCGATCTCCCCGAACCCGCCGAGGCGAGAGAGATCAGGCTCAATTTCGTCCACGGCGTCGATTTCAAAACGCTCGGCGGCAAAGTCATCGAAGAACTGAAAGAGGCGGCAAAAAACGTCCCCTACCTCTCGCTTGCGCCCAACAACTTTGAGGGCGTGCGCATCAACTTCGACAAGGCGCACGGCGACGGCTGGGCGCTCGTCCGCATGAGTTTGCACGAGCCGATCATGCCCGTCAACGCGGAGAGCAATTCCGCGGGCGGCGTTGCGCTCATCCTGAAAGAATTGTATTCCCTCATGCAGAAATACGACTTTTTGGACGTGGAAAAACTCAAATAAGAGATTTTGCCTGCCCGTCCCCGCACTTTGCGCGGGGACGGGCAGGCAACAAAATAAAATTCCAAATCTATCAAAAATCATCAAGGAGAAACAGAATATTATGAAACAAACGACCATCAACGCGATCCGTATCCTTTCGGCGGAGGCGATCCAAAAGGCGAACTCGGGACACCCCGGCCTTCCGCTCGGCTCCGCGCCCATTGCCTACACCCTGTGGCAGAACTTTTTGAAATTCAACAACAAGGACCCCAAGTGGGACGATCGGGACCGCTTCGTCCTCTCCGCGGGGCACGGCTCCATGCTCAACTATTCCCTCCTCTATCTCTATGGCTTCGGCTTGACGATCGAGGACCTTGAAAACTTCCGCCAGCTCGGCAGCAAGACTCCCGGCCACCCCGAATACGGCCATACCGTGGGCATCGAGACGACGACGGGCCCCTTGGGGCAGGGCATTGCCAATGCCGTCGGCATGGCGGTCGCCGAGGCGCACCTTGCCGCGAAGTTCAACCGCGATGGCTTCCCCATTGTCGATCACTACACCTATGCGCTCGTCGGCGACGGGTGCCTCGAAGAGGGCATCTCCTATGAGGCCTGTTCCTTCGCGGGTACGCACGAACTCGGCAAACTCATCGTTTTTTACGACGACAACGACATCACCATCGAGGGCAATACCGACATCACCTTCAAAGAGGACGTCGCCGCGCGCTTCAAAGCGCAGAATTGGCAGGTGCTGAAAGTGGACCTCGTCGCCAATCCCGACAACGTGATGATGATCGCAAACGCGATCAAAAAGGCGCAGAAGGAGACGACAAAGCCCTCCATTATCATCTGCAAGACGAAGATCGGCTACGGCACCCCGCTCGAAGGGAGCCACAAGTGCCACGGTTCCCCCTTGGGCGTGGAAAACCTGCAAAAGACAAAGGAAAAACTCGGCTGGACGTGGGCGCCCTTTGAGGTCCCCGAGGAAGTGTTCAAGCACACTGCTACGGCAGGCAGACGGGGCGCAAAGCGCGAGAAAGAGTGGAAGGCGATGTTTGCCGAATACGAAAAGGCCTACCCCGAACTCGCGGCGGAGTACAAGTCGGCGATGAAGGGCGAACTGCCCGACCTTGCCCACTGCGAAGAGCTGTTCGCATTCGAAAAACCCATGGCGACCCGCCAGACCTCGGCTCAGGTGCTGCAAAAGATCGCCGCGCGCATTCCCTCTCTCATGGGCGGCAGCGCCGACCTTGCGCCCTCCAACCTCTCCGACATGAAGAATACCGAGACGATCACCTACGGCGACTTCGGACCCGGTCACTATGAGGGCAGAAACATGCACTTCGGCATCCGCGAACATGCCATGGCGGCGATCGCAAACGGCATGCAGCTCCACGGAGGCTTGCACGTCTACTGCTCGACCTTCTTCATCTTCTCCGACTACTGCAAACATGCGATGCGCCTTGCCGCGCTCATGAACATTCCCGTCACCTATATCCTCACGCATGATTCGATCGGCGTCGGCGAGGACGGCCCCACCCACGAACCCGTGGAACAGCTCATCGCCCTCCGCTCCATCCCCAACATGAAAGTGTACCGTCCCGCAGACGGCAAGGAGACGGCGGCGGCGTGGATCTCCGCGCTTACGGGCACTGCTCCCACCGCGCTCGTCCTGACGCGCCAGAATCTGCCCCAATACGAAAACAGCGGGCTCGAAGCGCTCAAAGGCGGCTATGTGCTCGAAGATTGCGAGGGCACGCCCGACGTATTGCTCATTGCAAGCGGCTCGGAAGTGGAGCTCTGCGTCAAGGCAAAGGCCGCGCTCGCGGAGGAGAACATCAAGGCGCGCGTTGTTTCCATGCCCTGCATCGAGGAATTTGAAAAGCAGTGCGATTGCTATAAGGAGAGCGTGCTCCCCAAGGCCGTCAAGGCGCGCGTTTGCGTGGAGGCGGGCAGCCCGTACAGCTGGTACAAGTACGCGGGGGACAACGGCGAGATCGTTGCGATGACGACTTTCGGCGCGAGCGGCCCCGCACCCAAGCTGTTTGAAAAGTTCGGCTTCACGGTGGAGAACGTCGTCGCCAAGGCGAAGGCCTCCCTGAATCAGTAAAAAAATCGGCGCATCCGTGCGATGCGCCCTTTTGCTATGAATCGCTATCCCATCATTCTCGTGCACGGGATCATCGTCAAAGAATTTCTCTTTTTCAAGGCGTTCGGCAAAATCGAAAAAGTGCTCAAAAAGGCGGGCTTTTCGGTGTTTACCGCCGATACGGACGGTTTCGGCACGATCGGAAACAACGCGGCCCAGCTGAAAGCGTTTGCCCAAAAAGTCTTGCAAGAAACGGGTGCTCCCAAGGTCCACCTCATCGCCCACTCCAAGGGCGGGCTCGACGCAAAATACGCGCTCACCGTGCTCGGGCTCAAAGACAATACCGCCTCGCTGACCACCCTCTGCACGCCGCACCGCGGTTCGGGGATCGCGACTTGGCTGTACCGCCGCCCGCCCCGTCTCATGAAGTTCATCGCCTTTTGGCTCAATCTGTGGTACCGCATCTGCCGTGATAAACATCCCGACAGCTACGCCGTCTGCCGCGAATTGCAGAGCGCGGAGGAGGAGATCACTTTCGGCGAACTCGACGGCGTGTACTGCCAGAGCTTTTCCTCGACGATCGAAACTTGCAGAGACGACTTTCTGCTGAGCATTCCCCTCCTTCTCTCCCGCCACTGCAAGGAGGGCGCGTCGGACGGGATCGTCACGGTGGATTCCTCCCGCTTCGGCAACTACCGCGGGGACTGCCTCAATGAAAAGGCCTCCCACTCCGAGATGATCGGACTTTCTCTGCGGCGGGAAAAGCGCAGGCGGGTGTACGCGTTTTACACGGAATTATGCAAAGAATTGCAACAATTATAAAATCGAAAAGGAGCGTATTATGGATCTCAACGACATCGAAACTTTGTATTTGCACCGCCAGAGCTGCCGCGAATTTTCCGACAAGCCCGTGGAGGAAGAACTCATCCAAAAGATCTGCCAGCTTGCCCTGCTCTCCCCCTCGGCCGTGAACGCCCAACCGTGGCAGCTCATCGCCGTGATGGGCGAGAAAAAGGAGGAATTTGTAAAAGCCGTTCAGCCGATGGGCATGAACAAGTTCGCTTCCAAGGCGGAGGCGCTCATCGTCGTCGCACAGGACAAGAGCGGCGGCATGATGAAAATGGGCGAAATTTTCAAGGAAAATCCCTATGTGAAGAACGACTTGGGCCTCTTGACGGCTCATCTCATCCTGGCGGCGGAGGCGGCGGGTCTGGGCACCTGCATTTTGGGTGGCCGCGACGAGGATAAACTCCGCGCGCTCTTGGGTTTCAAGAAGGACGTGCACATTCCGCATGTGGTGGCAGTGGGCTACCCAGCGGAGGGCTATGAAGTGCGTCCCAAGAAGCGAAAGCCCCTCAAAGAGACCTTCTGTTTGTTGAAATAACGGTAAGACTTTTAAGAGACGTTGTATAACGGATGACATGCGAAAAGGCGGGACATTCCCGCCTTTTTGATTTTTCATTGCCCTTGCCCACCCGTCACTCACTTTGTTCGTGCCACCCTCCCCTCCGAAGGGTCGGGTCATAGTCTCCCCCTTTCCAAGGGGGAGCCAAGCGTTTTAATTGTCATTCTGTCCCGCCCGTGTTGCGCCCCTCCCCTACCCCTCCCCCGCGCGGTCTGCGCGGGGGAGGGCAAGCAAGGGATGCGGTTTCTCTCGGGCCGACGCGCAAAAGCGCAAAAGCGCCCGCCCGAGGCATCGCCTCGGGCGGGCGCACTTTTTACTTCCTATCCTAACAACTTAAAATCAATAGTTTTCGGCCGTGATCTCGAAGAAGCTCTTCGGATGGGCGCAGACGGGGCAAAGTTCGGGAGCCTTGGTGCCGACGATGATGTGTCCGCAGTTGCGGCATTCCCATACCTTTACTTCGCTCCGCTCGAATACCTGCGCGGTTTCGAGATTGTGGAGAAGCGCGCGATAGCGCTCTTCATGGTGCTTCTCGATCGCGGCGACCATGCGGAATTTCGCGGCGAGCGCTGTGAAGCCCTCCTCCTCGGCCGTCTTTGCAAAGCCTTCGTACATGTCCGTCCACTCATAGTTTTCGCCGTCGGCCGCTTCCTTTAAGTTGGCCGCGGTGTCGCCGATGCCGCAGAGTTCTTTCAACCAAAGTTTTGCGTGTTCCTTTTCGTTGTCCGCCGTTTTCAAAAAGAGCGCGGACATCTGCTCGTAGCCCTCCTTCTTTGCAACGGAGGCAAAGTAAGTGTACTTGTTGCGCGCCTGCGATTCTCCCGCAAACGCCGCCTGCAAATTCTTTTCGGTCTGCGTGCCCGCATATTTGTTTTCCGCCATTTTTTCGATCTCCTTTTGTGATTTTTTCTTGATGATATTATATCATACCGACAAATTTTGTCAAGAGGTTTTTTTAAGGCGCACCCCGCTTCCGCGGCTGCGGAAGCGGGGTG
>CANRPN010000069.1 GCA_947632505.1 uncultured Clostridia bacterium
AAAAAAACCGCGCAAATTCCGGAAGAAATTTACGCACTGCTCATAATATTCTTATTATACTCATTCGGAAAAAATTGTCAAGAAATCAACGGTGAAATTTGCATTTTCACCAAAATAACATATTCTCATGTATAAATGGGAAATTTCCGCACAGATTAAGGTTTGGAGGCAAAAAAATGCAGAAATTCAAATCCGGTGAAACCGTTCCCATGTCCTGCAACTACAAGGCATACGACAAGAACGGCAACAGCCACGATGATGAAAAGACCTATCTTGAAAAGGGCACGACCTTCCCTCCTCTTCAACATGAGGGCGGATATTGGGTCATGGACCACGAATAAGGTCAAATTTTGAAAAGCGCGGCTTCCGAGCGATCGGAAGCCGCGCTTTTCGGTTTTATCGTTATGATTTTTGATGTACAAGATTTACGATCTGTTTGATCGCCGCCTCCACGTCGTTGCCCACATTGATCTCAACGTCGCAGACTTCGCTGTTACGGTATTCGAAGTCGAGCGACATAATGCGCCGCGTCTTGTCGTCGAGGTCGATGTCCCGCACGATGATGCTCTTGATCGCTTCGGCGCGGTCGCGGCGGGTAAACACGAGCATGGCGCGGTCGCGGTAGAGATTTTTCAACGTGATCGCCCCGCAGATGTCGATCGGAATGACCGCCACCGCCCCTTTCTCGACGATGTGCGCAATGTCCTTTTCCGAGGTACCGAAATGGTAACCGCTGTATACGGTCGTTTCCACATAGCTCCCCTCTTTCATCTCTTGCACAAATTGCTCTTCACTGATGAAGCGGTAAGATTCTTCCCCTTCCGTCTTACGGCGCGGACGGGTTGTGGAAGTCAGCGGTTTTTCAAAGCCGTTGAGTGCGGTAAGGCCGCTTGCGATCTCCGTTTTTGAGGAACCCGAAGGCCCGACGAGACAGAGCACGCCGCCGTCTTTCAACTGCGGAAAGTTTTCGGAGAAAGAATTTCTCACCATTTCGCAAAAATGCAAAAAGTCGTCGTAACTGTTTACGGAAAGCAGCCCGGAGAGGTCGGTATTCCAAGGCTTGCGAAAGAGCACGGGGTAGGCCGCGCGGGAGCTCGAAATGTTGTGCGAGCCGTCGTCGAGCATGATGTCGAGGGAAATGACGTCCTTCCGCGTTCCTATCATGATATTTTTGGATGGAATTTCTGGGAAATCTTTTACCAAACGTTCGGCTCTTGCGCTCATGCAGGGCGCGGGCACCGCAGTAATAAAGAATACATCCGCGATCTCGGAAAGTTTTTGCACAAATTCCTGCGCGCCCTCCGAAATGGGTTGCGTGCGCACAAATTCGGGGTCGGAATAGAGCGCAATGCGCTCATCGCCGTGCCGTTCTTCGCCTCCCCAACTCTTGATCTCCTCAATTTTCAGAGGCTCCTCATCGGGATGACGGCGATTGATGATCGAAACCGCATAGGAATTGCATTCATAGAGCGTGTCGTCCACGTCGAGCCCTACACGGATCCTATATTTTCTCATAATCTACCTCTTTTCGAATACTGTCTTTATTATACTTTCATTCACATCATTTGTCAAGTCGTAACAGGAACAGGTTGACAAATGTATGAAAATGTAATATAATATTCTTCCGAATATCACATTGAGGGAGAAATTGCGGCAGAATGTTTCATGAAGCTTTAAAACTGATCGAAAAATTTGACAAGATCATCATCCACCGCCACGCGCACCCGGACGGCGATGCGCTTGGCAGCCAGCTGGGACTGTATTACCTCATCAAAGACAATTTTCCCGCAAAAAAAGTTTATATGGTGGGAGACATTGCGACCAGATTCCCCTTTTTGGATGTTTCTTTTGACGAGATCTCCGATGAAACTTACAACGGTTCGCTTGCGGTGATCCTCGACTGCGGCGCTTCTCATATGATCTATGACGAGCGCTATAAGTTTGCCGAAAAGACGCTCCGTTTCGACCATCACATCTACTGTGAACGGATCGCCGATCTCGACGTGGTTGACAGCACCTATGAGAGCGCCTGCGGACTTGTAACCATGTTTGCAAAAGAGTGCGGCTTGAAACTTTCCGTCGATTCCGCGACATATCTCTACATGGGCATGGTGACGGACAGCGGCAGATTTGTATTCGATTCCGTTACGGCCCGCACCTTTGAGCTTGCGGCCTACCTACTTTCCCAACCTATCGATCTCGGTTCCCTCTACTACAACTTGTATGCCGAGGACTTTGACGAGATCATCAAAAATGCGGATAACATGCACAAGATCAAATTTACTCCGCACAATGTCGCCTACATATACACCTCAAAGGAAGATCTGCCCGAGGGCAGCGACGCAGCACCTGTGGTATCCTCCGGGCTCGTGAGTTTGATGAAGGACATCAAAGGCGTGTTTATTTGGGTAAATTTCACCGAAGGCGACGACGGCGTGCACGTGGAGCTTCGGAGCAACCGTTACAACATCAATCCCGTGGCCGTCAAATACGGCGGAGGCGGACACAAGAAGGCAAGCGGGTGCACCGTTCTGGATAAAGAGACCGCTATGCAGCTTTTGGACGATTTAGACGCATTGAGCGCCGGGGAGCCCGCATGAACGAAGAGATCAAACTGAAAATTTTAGAAAAGATCGAAAGCTATCGGACGATCATCGTTTCCCGCCACATTCGTCCCGACGGGGACGCGGTTGGCTCCACCAAAGGACTTGTCCGTCTTTTGAAAGATACCTACCCCGCCAAAGACATTTATCTTGTGAACGACGACTACGCCGATTATCTAGCGTTCTGCGGCAGTGAGGACACGGTGACCGAGGACATCTATGAAAACGCCCTTCTCATCACCATTGATACGGGTACGCGAAAGCGCATCTCCAATGCAAACTTTCAAAAAGCGAAGGAGATCATCAAGATCGATCATCACATCGAGGCAGACCCCTACGGCGACCTCAACTGGGTGGAAGATTTTCGTTCGTCCGCCTGTGAGATGATCGCCGATTTCTATCTGACCTTCAAGGACCGCCTGAAAATGAGCACGGAAGCTGCGACCTATCTCTACATGGGCATGGTGACGGACAGCGGCAGATTCCGTTTTGAGGGCGTCACGGGCGAAACCTTGCGGCTTGCGGCTGCGCTTTTCGACTTCGGGATCGACTACGAGACCCTCTTTGCGCACCTCTATATGGAAACGCCCGAGCGGCTCAAACTCAAATCTTACGTTTACGATCATTTACAGACCACGAAAAACGGCGTCGCTTACATCTACATGAGCGAAGCGCTGCAAAAGCAGTTCCACCTCAATTTGGAGTCGGCAAGCGACGTCGTGAGCGATCTTTCCAAGATCCGCGGCAGTCTCATTTGGGTCGCATTCATCTATAACTCGGAAAAACAGGAGATCCGCGTGCGGCTGCGCTCGCGCTTCCTCGGGATCAACGACCTTGCGATCAAGTATCACGGAGGCGGACACAATATGGCGGCCGGCGCGACCGTCTACTCCGAAGAGGAGATGTACGCGCTGATCGAGGACGCGGATAAGCTCCTCGGGGAATACAAGGCTACGCACGAGGGTTGGTTATGAGGATCCTTTTGACCAACGATGACGGCATTGAGGCCGAGGGATTGAAACATCTCTTGAATTGGGCCAAAACGCTGGGAGAGGTATGCATTGTCGCGCCGAAAACGCAGCAGAGCGCCAAGAGCCAATCCATACAGATCCACAATAACTTTGAGGTGAAAAAGAGCGGCCTCTTTGAAGGGGTCGAAGCATACAGCGTTGATTCCACCCCCGCCGATTGTGTTCGGGTTGCGGTGCTCGGTATGAAGAAACGGTTCGATCTTGTGATCTCGGGTGTAAACAACGGCCCGAACCTCGGCGCGGACATTCGCTATTCGGGTACAGTGGCGGCCTGTTTTGAAGCGGCGCAGCAGAATATTTGTGCGATGGCGATGTCGGCGGCGTTCAATTCCTTTGGAAATGCCGTAAAGAACCTCGGGAGAGCCTATGATTATGTCGTAAAGCGCAAAATGTTTGAGTTTGCACAAATCGTGAATGTTAATTTCCCGATCGAGGGAGAAGAAATTCTCGTGACGCGCATGGGCCCCGCCATTTACAGCGACGACTTTGAGTTCCTGTCCGACGGGACGGTGCAGCCCCACCTTTTATGCCTCTATCGGGGGACGCAGAACCTCGAACTCGATACCGACGCTACCATGACGGGACACATCTCGATCACCCCGCTCACCAACGATCTGACCGATTTTTCGGCATTGGAGCTGATCAAAAAGAAAGTCGGTTGATAATGTTACGCCATTTACGCCCGCCCGCGCAGAATTGCGCGGGCGGGCTTTCTCCATTGTATAAAAAGAGAGAGCAGCGAACTGCCCTCTCTTTTGTGTTACTTGTTATGGGTCATGACTCACATAAATCCGCCCATGTCGCCGAACACGTAGCCTTCTTCCATCATGCCTTCTTTATCGAGCTTTGCAAGCATCCAGCCGGCGCCCGTAAAGTTCAGACCGTAGTTATCGTTACCGATCTGGAACGTGAAGCTGTTGGGGTCGCCTTCCATTGCTTGGAGGTTCGTAATAACCTTGTCGCCCCAGGTGATGCCGTGCTCGAACACAACGAGGTCGGGAACATCGCTGGCATCCAATTCAGAATCGGGTGCACCACTCTCTCCCGGCTTCATCGAGCACTTAAATGTACCCTGTTGCTGCTGCGTGAACGTAACGGACGCTGCGGCTTCAAAGTAAACGTAGAAAGAAGTGATGACGACTCGGCCGGTGGATTTCAGCGTCAACGTGTCGGAAGCGGTCGTGAGGGTGAACGTTTCCATGCCGAAAGCAGCTTGGAAATTGCTTCCGCCGAGATCGTTCACGGTCAACTTGCCTTCACTTTCACCCCAGCTCGCCCAAACGATAATGACCTTCGTCACTTTCTTGCTGAACGTAAGTACGAGTTCGGCATCTTTGCCGCTTGCGCCGAGTTTCATGCAGCCTGCCCCTTGGAAAGGACCACCGCTCGAATTGCCCTTGAATACCTGCGTTGCGGTCGTCACGCCCGTGAGCGAGGCGTTGCTATCGCAAGCGGTATCGAGGAACGATTTGGCGTTTGCAACACTCAAAGCAGCGGTGCTGCTGCTCGTGTTCTTGCTCATGTCGAACAGAACATCCGCGGCGGGTGCGAGGGAGAAGGTAAATTCCTTCGTAACAGCCGTTCCGCCCGTGAGCGTAAGCGTTGCTTTCAAAGTGAAAGCGGTTGCTTCGTCGGGAAGTTTTACGACTTTGAGCTTGTTCTCGGCAAGGCTGACATAGGTCGCCCACGCCGTAGGAGCGGTGACTTCCCATGCCACGGCAACGCCGAACGCATTCTCTGCCGCGGCAGCGAGGTCGACCTCGGCGTCAACAGCCGTAAGTGTGGAGAGGTTCACCGTGAGCGCCGCTTGTGCGAACGCGATCTTTTGATCGACGGTGAAATTCGCCTGGTTGATGTTCGCCGTTCTTGCCGCAAACTGCGTGCTGCCGTCGCTCAACGTTCTGAAACCGAAATCTCCCGAAACGATGACTTCAATACCGTTGAAGTCTGCAAGTTGCAAGCCCATATCCTTTGCGGCGTCTTTGAGCGAAGAGTTGCTCAGGCTGCCGAGGCTGAGTTCTTTGTTGTCGCCGAGATAGCAGGTGCGGTAACTGCCGCTGGTGCCTTCCACGGTGAGCTTGCCCTTTACAAAGAAGTTGCGGTTATGACCTGCCTTTGCATAGGCACCCTTGACCGACTTATCGAGCGTGGTGACATAGGTGCGGAGCTCTTCGATCGTCATGGGGTCGGTCACTTTCTCGCCTTTCACGTCTTTGATCGTGTCGGCGGCGACGATCTCCACGGTGAGTTCGGCGGTGACAGTCGTTTCGAGCACGTTGATCGTGAGCTTCACCTTGTCGCCCACCTGTGCCGCCGCTTTTGCATAGACGTCAAAGCCCATTAAAGTACTGCCGTAACTTGCGCCCACCTTGGTGGTGTCCTCCGGAGTGAGCGTCAATTTCGCGGAGAGCGGAGCTTCGGGAGCGACCGTATAGTGGAGCACGATGCCCCAATTCTCTTCCGCCTTGACTTTGACCGTTGCGCCGGACTTGATCTCTGCGCCCGTTGCGTCGAAGAGTTTGATGGAAGTTGCCTGCTGAGGCGCCGTAAGTTTTTCCTCATGCCCCTCATACTTGCCGAGTCTTGCAAAATAGAAGCTGGAGGTCGAGCCGGTGGCAAATGTCAATGTGCTGACTTTGAGCTGAGAGACAGAGCTGCTGCCCATGACATACTTCTCTTCGCCGATGGTGACGAAGAAGATATGTCTCTCGGCATCCCATTCCCAAGTCGCAAGCGGAGTATTCGTGGTATTGAGAGAAGCCGTCGTTGCGATGACCTTCGTTCCGGAGATCGTATTGACGTACAAATAATTCAAGCTATCATTGGGTCCGCCCGTAGCCTTGATGAAGAACTTATTCGTCGCGCCGGGGATGGGAACGAGCGCCAATACAACGGCTTGTTCCGCGTCTTTACTCGTTGCGAGATATTGGTTGGTCTTATTGGCGTTCTGGAGGGTGAGGCTTGATACGTAGTTTTCCGTGCCGTCGTAAGACCACTCGATGGAAAGGTGGTAGTAGCCGTAGACGGGCTCCGTAATGGGAGTGAACCTATCGCGCATCTTCAAGGTGACGGGAATCTCCTTGCTGCCCGTCTTGCCGTTAACGGTGGCAGTTACGACGAGGGTCAAGGTGGCGTCCGCATCTTCGGGAAGTTTGGAGATGGTGAGAACGCCGTCCGCGATCTTCGCGTACTCGTTGGTCTCCTTTATCGTCCAGGAGAGCGACGCCTTGGGATAGCTTTTACTCGTGGCGGGGAGCTCCACCGTCTCGCCGACGACAAAGAATCTCTCCTGAGGCGCCTTCGTGGTGGAGGCGGCTTCGTCTGCCATTTCCTGATCGGTCATCACGGCAAGCGTCACTTCGTACGTCTTTTCCTTGACGACCGTGCCGAAGGTAACAGTGAGTTTGAGCTTGATCTTGGTCTCGACTTCGGGGACTGCCTTGATGTTCAGATTTGCGGTTTTACCGTATCCGCCGGATCCATTCGTTATGGTACAGTATTGTTCGCCCTCGACGATCGTCCATTCGGAGGTACCTGCCTCATAGTAGTAGAACCCGGTATTGCTCGTGGGCATGGGAAGTGACAACGCCAACGATTGTACCTTCTTAAAGACCTTTTGTTCGGCGGGGATCTCGTTGAAGCGGTTGTCCAGCTTCTTCATGACGTCCGTCGCTTTCTCCTCATCGGTCATCTTGGTGTACGCGGTGATCTTCGCGTCGGCGGTATTCATGAACCCTTTCCAAACGCTACTGCCGACTTTCACATATCCGAGAGAGCCCGTGAGCGTCACCTTGTCGCCTTCGAGGAGCTCTGTCAGGTTCACGCCGTCAGCGACAGCCGCCGCGTTGACATACAGCTGATACCTCGTATTTTGCTTGATGTCGTACGTTCCGTCCGACAGCAAGACGTTGAATTTGAACGTCCATTTATTGCCGCTATGCGTCGGGGTCATATTGCTTACCATACCGCTGATTTGATAGGTGCCGGGAAGGTAAGAAGGATACGTTTTCAAAGTCGCCGCGACATCGACGCTCTCATTGGACGTTGCCACATGCTTGCAGAAGGGGCAAACGTTGAGTTCGGGCGTGCAAGCCTCCTCGACGGGACCTTCTTCATCGCAACCGGGCGCGGTGCAGGTTCTGGTGTGCTTCAAGTCGCTCGTGTAGGCGTATTGGTAGTTGTGAATGTGCTTCGTCCAACCTGCGGGATGAACGGTAACGGTGATCTCTTTGGTGCCCGTGCCCTCTGTGCCGCAAGTGGCGGTGAGGGTGAGCTTTACGACCTTGGTCCCTTCCGTGGGAAGCGTTTGGATGCTGAGCGAGTTGCCGTTCGTGAGCTGATAGTCGCCCTCAGTCACTTTCCATGCGAAGGTAACGCCCGCCACCGTGGGGGTGGGAAGCGCATAGTCACCCGTGACGGCGACGTCGTACTCGGTCTCGACGGCGGCAAGCGCCTCGTCTACCTTGTCCTGATCGGTCACTTCGGGAGCGCCCCATGTGCCAAGGACTGCAAACCACTCGCCCGAATCGTCAAAGCGAGACTGTGCAACCGTACCCACCGTGGTATATGTACCGTAAGTACCAAGCGCATATACACTGCCGTTGACCGTCCATGTGAAGAAACTATGGGTAGCATCCCACTTCCAAGTGCCGCTCTTTGTCGTATTATAGACGGCATTGTAATAAGTACCGCTCACAGTAATCTCAATATACTTTCCTTCACATTGCATCGTCCAACCGGCGGTATCGCTGCCCGCAAGGGTGACTTTCTTTGCGCTTTCGATGTCGGTAACGGTCGCCATGTAGTGCGAAGCAGATCCCGAAGCCATCGCGCCGGTGATATAGTGATATTGCCCATCCTGCGTCTTCATGCCCATGTAGTAATCGCTGCCTGCTTTGGGCTTTGCCATGGGGACAAAGGTCTTGGTGCCTTCCGCCTTTACGGTGATCTTGACATCCGCCGTGTCGGAAGCGCCGCCGACCGTGATCGTAACAGTGAGCGTGACAACGGTGTCCGCTGCGGGAAGTTTGAGAACAACGAGCTTTCCGCC
>CANRPN010000070.1 GCA_947632505.1 uncultured Clostridia bacterium
GGAGCATAGCTCAGTTGGTTAGAGCGCACGCTTCACATGCGTGAGGTCACAGGTTCGAGCCCTGTTGTTCCCACCACGTCGCGGCAAAGCGGAGTTTTGAGCGAACCACCTCTCGGTGTTTCGCATCCTTTATCTGCTTGCCGCTCCTCTTCCCAAAAAATCTTGCTTTGCAATCTTTTTTGGGAGCCTTTTTCGGGGGAGCATATGCGTGCGCAGGTTGCTCCTCTTCCCCCCAAAAAATACTTCATTTTTTTGGGAGCACAATGAAACCGATGTGCTTGGATCTCCAAGTTCATCGCCGTGGGGATATGGCTCAGTTGGTAGAGCGCTGCGTTCGCAACGCAGAGGCCACGAGTTCGAATCTCGTTATCTCCACCAAAAAAGCAACGCGAAACGCGTTGCTTTTTTGGTGGAAATAATAAGCCGCTCGAAATTGTGCCGATTTCGCCCCCATTATTAAGTTTCAAAAAAATT
Organism: uncultured Clostridia bacterium; assembly: GCA_947632505.1. GTDB lineage: Bacteria > Bacillota > Clostridia > Christensenellales > Borkfalkiaceae > Gallimonas. The sequence continues at coordinate 475 of CANRPN010000070.1, forward strand.
CTTTCACTTGTTGACAAAGCGGTTTGTTTTGTGTTATACTGAATTTGCCAAACAAGTTTATAGTTCATGAAAGGAGGCGTACAGTTTTTTTTATATATTTTTGATTTGAAGGGGAAGGTATATCTTCTTCCCGCAGTATCCATATTTGAATTTGGCAAAATTGCAGATTCCAATTATATGGGTATTGCATAACTGTACCGTATATAAACTTGTTTGGCGACAATCGGAGTTTGCGTTTTGTATGCGTCAGCTTCGGTTGGCGCATTTTTTATTTTATCGAAAGAGAAAAGGAGTTGTGTTATGTGGGGGCTTTGGGTGCTTTTGGCAATTATCGCTGTGATGCTTATATTCTGTCTGTGTGGAGCAGTTCTTTCCGGGAAACGTAGCAGGCATGATAAAAAATTGCGTGAATCATCGGACTACGCTTTTCAGACAAAAAAGGGAAATTATTCTTTTTTGTATCTTATCAAAGGTTTCAAGACGGAAGAAGGCAAGTTGATAAAATTTGCGGTGCACCCGTTTGTTGGCTTTTCGGATTTCGCACATGCCAATACGAACGGGTGTGATTCCATCAATATTGTTTGCAAAGACAGAAAAACAGGGAAAGAAATAAAAGTATGCGATGAAATCGATACATCGCAAAGAAAAATGTATATAAGCAGAGAAATGTTGATTCCCTCAAAATTTTTAGACGAATCCGGCATTGCCGATTTGGAAGTTAAAATCGTAAGCGCCTGGAATTTAGGCGGCGGTATCATTTTTGATGAACTCGCATTTGACTTTCAGAAATAGAGAGGTAAAATTAAAATGATATTCTTGATCGCGTGTATTTTAGAGCTCATTATTTGCATTGCTTCTATCTTTATTCCCACGGTATATACCCAAGATTATTCGTGGATAAAGATCAAAGACGTTTTTTCGCATTATAATAAGGGAAGCGCAAGCCAACTTACGCTTTTAAGCTACTTTGATTATTTCTATATCATCATAATTTCGATTGTAGTTTTATCAATGATCGTATATCTGATCTGTTTTTTTACGAAAAACAGTAACCTGATCCCCAAGTTCCTATTGGATATAGTCGTTGCATTGCCGATTGTGCTGATGATAGTTGCTGTAATTAAGTCGGCAACAAGCAGTGCTACAAGCGGTGGCGGTATTTATGTCGGTACAGGTACGAGCAGCGGTTTGACGATTTATGGGTGGCTCTTGTTTATTGCCTTTGTTGCCGTGCTGATTCTAATAAATATCGGGTTAGCTCTTCAAAGAAAGAAGCTGGCAGAAGAAAAAGAAACGACCGTAAAAGAGCTTAAAATTAAAAAGAAAAAGTCCGACAAAGGCAACGACATCGACCCGAATGATTGGAAGTAAGATAAGGTCATCGCAAGCCCAAAAAACTTGTTTTACATTCTCAAAATAATCCGAACCGGGCAAGGGTGAGCGTAACCCAAGATTGGTTCGGATTTATTTTGTATCTCGGAAAAGAGAACGCATAAATGTGTCTGCCGAGTGATTCTCCCCTCGGCAGTCTTTATAATGAAATCTTTTGCGGAGATACCCGCCTCGCTTGATTTTTGTATTGTTTTATGGTATAATCACAGCAATAATAGAATTAGCGGAGGCGATTATGAAAGAAGTAAAAATCGAAAAGTGCCCATTCTGCGGCGGTGAAGAATTTATTGAAACAAAATTTGCTTCTTATGGCGGTTCATACCTAACGCCTGTGACAAAAGGCGGTATGCGTGGTGCGGCACTTTTTGCAACAGTCTGTCGCGATTGTGGAAGCGTAGTCCGCACATATTGCAAAGAATCCGAAAAGCTGTTCCCCAAAAAAGAACGAAGAGACAGTTAACTTCAAATTTATCAAATTTACGAAACACGCCGGAGCAAAATGCTTCGGCGTGCCGCGTTTATCCTGCTATGCTGCATCTATCTTCTGCACAGCGTGAATGCAAAGGTCAAACAGGACAAACTTATTTTCTACTTTATTGTTGTTTGCATCATCGAGAAATTTCAGCGTTACGGTAAAATTTTCCGATTCGCCGACATTGACCGACCCGACCGCCTCTCCCTCTTCACCCATCGTAAGCCCGTCTCCAAGACGTACTTCGCGCTGCACGCCGTCCTCCGACAAGACCGTCAGTTGCAGCATGGAGGCGAAGGTCTGATCGCTCACGACCGCATTGCAAAAGGTTTCGAGATAGTAGTAAAACGCCACGTCGCCGCCGTTCGTTATCCGCATTTCGGCGGTAAAGGTGCTGCCGGGCGCGGCCACCGTTCCCGCGGTGATGCCGAAAACGCTGTCCTGTGTCGCCGTGGAAAAGTCCTTGACTTTGTCATCGACAACGCTCGAAAAGTTGCCGTCACTACCGATATTGTAGGTCGTGAGCTTCACCCGTTCGAGCGTCGCTTTCAGCGAGCCTGCCACGAGATGGGTTTGGATGGACACCGTTTCGTCGTACAGACCGTAAGACACCCCGATCACAAGCGCAAAACAACATAAAACAAATGCAACAGCCAGTACAAATATCTTATTTTTCATAGTTCCCTCTGCGCGGAGGGACTTCGGCTCGAAGGAAAGACTGCCCTTATCTTTGAGCGTTTCCATGAGCATCGCCGCCAAAACGACCATACAGAAGGCGGCAAAACATTGCGGTTGCCGCAGGATGCAAGTGAGGACGCCGAAAAAATAGCTTTTCGAAACAACTTTGCCTATCACACGGTTTGGACTCTGTGTATCAGACGTGTCGATCGTCTGCGTGCCCACATGCGTCCCGTTGTCGCCGCAAAGCGTAATGGTGTACCCGCCGTCCCGCTTTTCGATGCACTGTATTCTGTGCGTGATCACCGTGCTTCCGCCGATGACCTGATAAGAAAATGTCAGAATGTCGCCCGCTTTGAGACTTGCATAGAATGCGCCGCGCGCACGATCGCCAAGCGGGACAAGTCTTATCAAAATCAAACTTCCTGCGGGAATATCCTGTATGGCGTAATTTTCGGCGTCAACCTGCTGGTTTTTCGACATCGACGAGGACATGACGATCCGCGCTTGATAGCCGAACAGCCCGCGCTCGCCGGTGAGACATAATATCATGATGACGCCGCCTGTCGCGATGAAGAGCAGAACGGAGATCAGGATACGTTTGATGATACTTCGGGTACATTTGTGCCCGTCTTTTGTTGTTATCATAGTATAAGGAAATCCCTCTTCTCACAAAGGCCCTCCACTATATTTTATGAATCTTTTTCAAAATGTGAAATCTTCCACGCATTTCATGAGGCGACACATGGGAATAAAGTACACTTTCACGCAAAAAGCAACGCCAAGCGCGTTGCTTTTTGCGTGAAGATAAAAAGTTGCTCGAAATCCTGCCGCGTTCGCCCCTCGCATCCCCCTGCCGCGATCATGCAGATGCATTGGGAAACTCGATCGGTTCAAATCCGTTCTTTCGCATTCGGTCTGTCAGCCGTTGCGGGAGACATGCGGAACGAACAAATAAGATCGCACGGCCCAAAAACCAAACAAAGAGCAAAATCTCGGAAAGAATACAGCATAATATTTTGAACAGAACGTGCATGCGTTTCCAGAGCGACTTGCCCCGCACGATGTTTCCGTCGACCGTATCCTCTTTGATTTTTGCCCGAAAAACATAGTCGCCGTATATGAAACTTCGGCACAGCACAAGTTCCGTCTTTCCGCCTTGCATATCGATCAAATGATTTTTCTCCGCGTCTTTCAATACGAACGCGTTGTGTTCGCGGTCGATAATGCTCGTTTTCGGCGCGATGAGGATATACACGGCGCAGAGCGCAATGAAGCAACCGACGCCGATCCCCGAATAGGCGTTTGCGATGCTTACGACGCCTGTCTCCGACTCCATGTTGAGGATCGCAATCTGCGTCGTTAAAATCGCGATCAAGGCGACGCAGAAGTTTACGATCTTGATGTTGCGATAGAAATGCCCCTTGTTCTTTGTCCGAATGAGTCCCGCGATCGCGAACCCAAGCTCGCAAAAGGAGATGAATGCGAGGAGCAAAACGTAGATCATGCGGTTGTTTTTGACCCTGCGGTCGACAAAGAACATGCGGCTCATAAAACCGATGTAAAAGGCGCTGGACAGAAAGAGAAAAACCGCGGTCAGAATGTTGCGTTGCCGAAAGCTCCTCTTGTCGGTTTTTATGCCAAGCACGCATTCCAGCTTCGCAAGCAGCAATCCGAAGGTATAGACAGCAATTCCGACCAGATCATAGTCCGTAAAAAGCCCGATCGCAAACTTCCCGAGGGCAAGGGCTGCCGAAAAACACAGCCCGATCACGGTTTTCGTTACGATCTTTTGCTCAAATGAAAGCTCTCTGTATTTGCGGACGATATTGCTCATGCTCGGTTTTTTCGGGTCCCTCCTTTTCCTATTTTTCGCGCAGGGGCGGTCAGATCAGATCGGCGCTCAGAAGATCGTTTCCCTTTTCGAGAATATTGGCGAACTTCTCCTCCGTTTGGTCGATCAAGGGCAAAACTTCTCTCGTTTTCTTTGCAACGAGTTTGGAATAAATCACATAGTTTACACCGCATAGGACGAGCCCGACGATCCCGAGCACGATCCCCCCGACAAGCGCGGGAATGCTGTTTTCGATGAGCATCACAAGGCACATCCCGCCGCCGAGGACAAGCGTTGCAACAATACCGAAAAGATAGGCAAAGACGCTCGCTCCCGTCGTCTTGGAGCGCTCCAATCCGTCCAACGCATTGAGCGTCTCCTCGGCTTGCCGTTCGAGCTTATTGAGCTCCTGCTTGTGCTTTTGTTTTCTGTCGCGTTTGAGAGAGAGCGTAACGCCGCCCGTTGCCGAAACCGCAGTTCCCCCGACCTCCCAACCGAACGATCCGTACAGATCCATCGCTTTCGTTTGATCTTTCGCCTTCACCGAAACCGTCTTGTACTCATAGGTCACAAAATCTTTTTCCTGCATTTTGATTCAACTCCTTTGAAAGAAATTTTTCTTACCCCTTGTCGGCCGACGCGCGTTTCGGTTGACTTTTTCGTAAGACAAGTGTATCATATAATATCATCGGCGCAAATGCAAGCACCTGAAAGCGCAATTAGACACCGCCCCGAAAAGTGTCCGCCGAAATGAAACAAAAAAGGAGGTTTTGTACTGTGGGATATGCGCCCGAGGAATACACGCGGTACTATATTGTGCAAGCGCTCTTCAAACTCATGAACGAGCATGAGTACAGCAAGATCAGTGTTACGGACATCGCCGAAAAGGCGGGCGTAGGCAGAGCGACTTTTTACCGCTATTTCAAACGAAAAGAAGACGTGATCGAATTTTACTTTTCGCACAATGCGAAAGAGTTTCTGTTCGAACAGCGGTACTATCCCCGTTGCAGAGCCGACTATCTCAATATTGTCCGCGAAGTATTCAAGAGGCTCCAAAAAAATAAAGAATGCTTCAAGCTCATCAAGCGGGCGCATTTGGAATATCTCTATCTCGATTTTCTCAACCGGAACTTTTCGGACATGTTCCGAAAAGAATATGAAAGCAGCAATCTATATGCCCCCTACTTGTATGCGGGAATGGTATTCAACGTTTCGATGCTGTGGTTGGAGAACGATTGCTCGGGGAACATTGACGACATAGCGGAAATGATGATCGACGCAATTTACTTTGAAAAATAGACATCTGCGCCGGCAATTTCCGTTTTCGTTAGGCAAAAAGAATGGTTTTCTCGCAAGAATAGCTTGACATTCCGTTTGAAATCGGTTATGATAAAAGTGTAGACGAAATGCATGGGCCTGTTTCGGATTCGATTGCAAGCGGATTTCGTCGGACGCACGCCGGAGGCTCGGCTCCGTAAAAACGGAAATCTTTTAATTGCTGATAATAAAGGCAGAAGAGCTGCTACCCGCAGAGCATCCGCTCGCCGCGTAGCGCTTGCAGCGTAACTTTTACGCTCCGTTCTGTCCCGATTGCCTACGGTCGGGAACAGGGCGTCATTTGAGTAGGGAACGTTGTTTATCGGCTGACTTCCCCCGATAGGCGATGAATTTCGGAGGTATGTCTGCCCGACGTTTGTCTGTGGACCGACGGCAGATGAGATCTGACCACCGACTAAGCGTGTAGTGTCCGCGGAGGAACCTTGTAAGACCGCAGTTCAACTCTGCGCAGGTCCACCACACTCGTCACAACTCTGCGCTGTTTGCGCGTTTTTGCGCAAGCACAAAAACAACGCTTTAAGCGCAGGTTGCTCCTCTTCCCAAAAAATCTTTGCTACGCAAATCTTTTTTGGGAGCCCCAACAGGGCGTAGCCCCGTTCGCATTTTGTAATAACGAAATTCTGCGCGAGTTGAGGGTGGAGGCGACAATTTCATATGGGGGTATAGCTCAGTTGGTAGAGCGCTTGAATGGCATTCAAGAGGTCACGTGTTCGACTCACGCTATCTCCACCATTACGGGGGTATACGCACACCCCTCTGAAAGAGAAATCGCCTTTGCGGTTTCTTTTTCTTTTGCACGGTTTTCGTCGTCGCTCCCGTCGGGGTAATCGGGGAATATCAGATTTAACAGCAATTCGTTTTTCTGCCCGTCTTTCAAGTGGAATATAATTTTCATTTTGTCGTCATACAAAAGCACCCTATATATAAATGTGTCGATTAGGTCTTTGCGATTTTTGGTCTTTGTGTAGTCCAGCGTTCTGAAATGTAGCAACCACTTTCGAATGTCCGCATAGCTGTAATCAATTTGCAAAGCCTTCTCGCTGGCTATGGCGTCGTTCAGCTCCTTGTTCTCACTTTCCAGCTTTTCTATTTGCGCCAAAATCGTGTCGGCAATTTTGCCCAGCATTAACGCCTGCATTAAGTTGTTTATCGCCTTTTGATTTTTGGCAATCACGCTTTCAAGCCGTTTTATCTCGCTGTCGTTGCGCTCCGCTTGTATCATTAAATAGGTTTCGGCGGCAACCATATCAATAAATTCGTCGGTCAAAACGCCGTGCGGGTTTTGCTCCGAGCCGTCGCCCACAATGGCGGTTATTACTTCGTCCTCAATAAACTGCTTGCGGACTGTCCGTTTGTCGCATACGCCTTTTGTCGTGCCTACGCATTTGTAGTAGTGGTGAATTTTGCCGCTTTTGCTGGTCGAGCTTATACCCGTCATTTTGTGCGCACACTTGCCGCAAATCAGCTTTTCAGACAGAAGATATTCGACTTTGGCTTTGCCCCTTGACGGCGCGGCGGCGTATTTTTCTAAAACCTTTTGCCCCTCGTCAAAAAGCTGTTCGTCAATAAGTTGCGGTATGCCGCCGTCAATTTCCTCGTCGTGAAAAATGTATATGCCGAGATAGCGGCGGTTTGCAAAGATACTGCGAAAACTGTTCCTGTTCCACTTGCTACCCGTCGATGTGGTTATTCCGCGCTCGTTCATATACCGCGCTATGTCTGCATAGTTGTAGCCGCTGGCAAGCATTTCAAACAGTCTGCGCACGATGGGCGCGGTTTCCTCGTCAATTATGTAATTCTTTTGCTCGTCTATCTTGTAGCCGAGCGGCACTTTGCCGCCGAAAAATTTGCATTTCGAGGCGGATATAGCAATACCGCGCTTTATCTTTTGCGACAACTCCGCCGAATAGTATTCCGCCATACTTTCCAAAACGCCCTCAACCAAAATACCGCTGGCATCGTCCGTGATATTCTCTTTTGCCGACAGTACGCGCACGCCGTTCTTTTTCAGCTTCGCTTTGTACGTTGCACTGTCATAGCGGTTACGGGCAAAGCGGTCAAGCTGTAAACGATAACGTATTGAAAGCCTTTGCGCTTGCTGTCCTCTATCATTTGCAAAAAATCGGGGCGTTTGTCCGTCGTACCCGTCAAGGCGCGGTCTATGTACTCGTGGACTATGCGCAAATCGCTCCGCTGTGCGAAAGCGTAACATTCGGCTAATTGCCCCTCAATAGACTGCTCGTTTTGGCTGTGTGAACTGAAACGTGCATAGATGACTGCGTTTTTCATGATTTTCTCCTTTTGGGCGTGGGGTGCGCCTTAAAAATTTGTGTTCGCTTTTGTGCTTACCGCCTTAATCAGCCCCCTT
>CANRPN010000071.1 GCA_947632505.1 uncultured Clostridia bacterium
GGGTGCATATCTCCGCAATGGTTGAACACGGTGTCCGTCACCACTTTGATGCCGAGCGCATGGGCGGTGTTCAGCAGATCGTCCAAATCGTCGTTCGTTCCGAACATCGGATCGACCTCGGTGTAGTCGATGATGCTGTACTTATGATTGCCGCGCCCTTTGTAAATGGGCGTGAGATAGAGCGCGGTGATCCCCATACCGGCAAGACGTGGAAGTTCCTCGGTGATGCCCTTCAAATCGCCGCCCGTGTAGCTGTGATAAGTGACGGGCGCGTCCCACGCTTGATTGATATAACTGCCGTCCTTTTCAAAGTTCCCGCGCTTGAAACGGTCGATAAAAATTTGGTAGAAAACCGCGTCCTGTGTCCACGGGATCGTTTTCATGACGTCCGCTTCATTGAGATAGGGAAACTGAAAGAACGGGTACTTTCCGTATTGAAAATCATAGTCCTCGGTGAGACCTTCTTCCGAGAAGTACGCTTCCTCGCCGCTTTGGCGGACGAGAAGAAAAATGTAGGCAAAGCGAACGTCGGAGGACGTGATGTCGCAAAGATAAACATCGCAGCGTCCGTCGCTGCCGCATGGCTTCATTCGTGCAAAGTTTCTGCTCTTTGCGAAATTGTATTTGCTGTTCCAAAGAACGCCGATCTCTTTGAACGCTTCGCCTCTTTGCACCTTTAAGACAAGACGCAGCGTATGCGCATCGAGCGCATAGGCGTATTCGCTATCCGGAATGTGTTCAACGGCAAAATTCATATATGTTCCGCAAAAAAGCGTAGATACGGACACGAGATCCCCGCGCCCGTATCCACTATATTACAAGGAGGAGTGTTATCTTAAAACAACAATGGAGTAGGGTTGAATGGTGAGTGTGCCCCCTTGGGCAATACTTGTTTTATCGACGTTCAGCGTGTCCGCGACTTTGACATTCCCATAGGTGGAAAGTTTTACGTCAAAGCTCTCTTCTTTGGAAAGATTCACAAGAATGACGACCGAACTGCCGTTCCATGTCTTTTTGATCGCCGCGATATACGGGCTGACGCTCTCGACGGTCTCGATCGTTCCGCGTGCGATCTCGGGATGACGGTTGCGAAGCCGCATGGCATTTTTATAATAATTCAAAATGGAGCTATCGTCCGCCTGTTGGTATTCCACAGAGCCAAACGCATATGACTTTTCGGAAACCGGATAACCCGCAGTGGGAGAGCAGAACACCTGTCCTTCCGCCATGGCGGCGTTCACCCATTTCATGGGAACACGCTTCGTGTAGTCATCCGCCGAATTGGTGCAGGTCATGCCGATCTCGTCGCCGTAATAGACGAACGTGCTTCCGTTCATAATGGAGAGGATCCCCGCACCCATTTTGATATATTCCGCAAAGCCAAGCATGTTTGCCGCCCTTGCCGTATCGTGATTGCCGAGGAAAGGCGCGAGAATGCCCACATCGTAAACACTTTGCAGTTGCAAAAACAGCCGCTCTAATCTTTCGCCCGGATTATTGTAGTCGGCGTAAAAAAGCGTTCTTAAAGGGGAAGAACCGCTCGCCCCGGCGCTGATCGTGAAGAGAAAGAAGCTGTCACAGCCGCTCTCATAATACTGCCGTATCTGCCCGTCTGTTCCTTCCCACGCTTCGCCGACGATGTAGGCGTCCTCTTTGATGGATTTCGCCGTTTCGTTTACCCATTTGAGGAACTGCACGTTTTTACTGACATTGCCCGTATAGTAGCTTGTCACCGCGTCTAAACGGAAGCCGTCGCACCCCATATCGTCGAGCCAAAATTCAAAGATGTTCTTGATCTCGTCTTTGACCGCCTCGCTGTCGAGGTTGAGGTCGGGCATGACCGTATCGAACCGCCCCTCGTAATACCATCCTTTTGCGCCGGACACTTCACGCCAAACATCCTTGTCGGGATTCACCGAAAACTGCTTGAACGTGTAATAGTCCCTGTACTTCGCATTCTCGCCTTCGGTCTCTCCGTTTTTGAGTGCGGTGGTCGCTTTTCTGAACCATTCGTTTGCGCTTGACGAGTGATTGATCACCATGTCGATGATGACGTTGATGCCGCGCTTGTGCGCTTCCTCGGTAAGCTCCTTAAAGTCCTCATTCGTGCCGTAGTCCCCTTCCACCGTGTAGTAGTCCGCGACGTCGTACCCATGATAGGTGGTGGACTCCATGATCGGCATGAGCCAAATGCCGTTGTAACCCATCTCTTTGAGGTAATCGAGCTGATGGGTCACACCTTTCAAATCGCCAATGCCGTCATCGCCCGAATCCCAAAACGAACGGACGAAGATCTCATAGTAATTCCGGTAGTTGTCGTCTATGATGTTGAGCTGCCCGTTATCGACCGTTCCGCCGTTTACGGGGGTATCGGGTTCGCCGCCGCACCCGCCGAACGCAACAAGACCGGCGCAGGCAAAGGACAGGGCCAGAACGCTTGCAATTATTTTTTTTGCTCTCATAAAATCTCCTCTCTATTAGTCTTTGACTGCGCCGCTCGTAACGCCTTCGACATAGTACTTCTGCATGAAGATAAACAAGCTGCCGATCAATAACCCGACGATGGATGCGCCCGCACAAAATTCCGTGAAGTGGAGATTAAATGCGCCGTTATCGGAATTGATAAGACGATATAACCCCAAAGCGAGCGTGAATTTCTCAGGCGTTGTGTTATTGATGATGACGTTGACGAAGATGAAGTCGCCCCACGGACCGATGAACGAAGTCAAAATCGTGTAGACGACGATCGGCTTCGAGAGCGGAAGGATGATCCGCCAAAAGATCGTCCATTGGGACGCGCCGTCAAGAACGGCAGCCTCTTCCAACGAGTGCGGGATCGTATCGAAGAACCCCTTGCTGATGTAGTAGCCCATTGCAGCTCCGCCCGAATAGACGAGAATGAGCGCAAGGTGGCTGTTTGTAAGCCCCATGGCTTTCAGAATGAAGTATACCGCGATCATCGACATGAAGCCGGGGAACATGCCGAGAACGAGCATGACGTTCATGAGCGGCTTCCTCATCTTGAACCGCATCCGCGAAAGCGCGTAGGCCGTCGCAAGCGTGAAGAGCGTCGTGAGTACGCAGGAACAAGTTGCCACTTTGAGCGTATTCCAAAACCAAATGCCGAAGTCCGTCTCCGTGAAGAGTTTCGTGAAATTCCCGAAGCCGAGTTCGAGATTATCCGGAAACAGTTTGTTGATAATGCCCGTGCTCGGCGTTACGCGGAATGCCGTATATATCAGATAGAAGATAGGCAACAGCCACACGATGCCTCCGACGGCAAGCAAAATATGTATGACCGTATCGGCACAAATATTGCGCGCTTTCTGCCCGAACGATGAAGTTTTATCTGTTTTTTCCCGACCGGGATTGCTCTTTTCAACCGCGTCCCTCATTGAAAATCCTCCTCGTTCTTCACTGCTTTGCTCTTGTTATAGGTGATGAGAGATACCAGACCGCAGATGACAAACACGGCAATGCCGATAACGGAAGCCATTCCGTACTGCACATTGGTGTCCGTCGTCAATCGGTATAGCCAAGTCACAAGGAGGTCGGTACTCTGCGAGTTGCCCACGCCGTAATGCAGGTTGTCGCCGGGGCCGCCGCCCGTCAAGAGCCATATGACATTGAAGTTATTGATATTTCCGACAAATTGCGTGATGAGATAGGGCGTAGTGACATGGAAGATGTACGGCATCTCTATCTTTCTGAAAATCTGCCATGCGGACGCACCTTCGAGTTTTGCCGCTTCGATCATGTCCTGCGGAATATTCATGAGGATCCCCGTTGTCATGAGCATGGTATACGGAATACCGATCCACATATTGACGAAAATGATCGTGAGCCTCGGAAGGAGCGACCAATATTTTGTATCGCCGAGCCAATATATCGTAGTGCCCAGGATCTTGTTCAAGATACCGTCGCCGTCCAGGATCTTCGACATCAACAGCAGCGTGATGAACTGCGGGATCGCGATCGCGATCACGAACATCGTCCGCCACAGCTTTTTGAGCCTCGTCCTCTTACGGTTGATCATTTTGGCGAGAATGATCCCCAAAAAGTAATTCGAGAATGTTGCCACAAACGCCCAAATGACCGTCCATGCCAGAATGAGCAGGAATACCTTGAAAAAGCCCGTGCCGTCCGCCAAAGAGAAGAGATTGGCAAAATTAGCGAATCCCACCCAGTCGAACAGCTTGCTCGGCGGCAGATGCTGATAGTCGTAATTCGTGAACGCGATGAGGAGCATGAACAGGAGCGGCATGACCGTAAACACCGTGAGCATGACAAGCGGGATCGCAAGGAGCGTTACATAAAATTTTCTGTTTATGTACAGCGAACAGTCCTGTCTGAACGTATTCACGGGCTTGCCGGCTGCGATCAAACGGTCATTGTTGACGCTTCCCTTTACGTTCATTGCCCAAACGATAATGAACAGCACAAGAACGACGAGCGACACCACGCCATAGAGAAGAATGAGCATACTGTTCTCGCCGGGAACGCTGACAAAGTATCCGAGCTCTTCATCCCAAACTTGTTGTGTTTCCTCTACCGTACCCAAATGCCCGGAAAAGAGAAACTTAACAAGGTATCCGCCGCCGAAAAAGACCATAAAGAGAATGAACAGCACTTCGAGAAGCGCATATAAAATTCCCTTTACGAATTGTTTGCGCATGATCTGCCCAAGCCCCATAAAGCAAAAGGACATTTTTGTCGCAAGAGAACCGCGCACGACCGTTCCGACGGCATTTTTCAGCCGCTCGCCGAGCCGCACAAAAAAATTTTTCTGCGCAGGTCCCTGTGGCACTTCTACCAAAGTTTCGATAGGCTCCATCTATTACCTCCTTATAAAAATTAAGGGGGAGGAGGAACCCTCCCCCCTCTACTTTCGCCTTAGGGATCACACGCCTTTTCTGATGTTGCCGACCATAGAGGAAATCTCCGTATCCATGTTGAAGCCTTCCTTGTTGGTGATCATATCATTTACAAACGCCTGCACCGGCGTCCACCATGTGGTAGGCACACCTTTTTGCGTCTTGCTGTTTGCAAGGACAGCTTTCATTGCGATCGCGCAGGGATCCGCCATGACACGTTCCGCTTTCGCCGCTTCGATGTTGGTCGGAGTAAATCCGCGCGCGTCGAAATGTTTGAGCTGGTTATCGTAGTTGGTGAAAAATTCCGCAAATTCGAGCGCGTCCGCCTTTACGTTGGAATAATTGCAAACACCCATGAGTTTATAGCCCGCAAATGCTACAAGAGGAGTCTGCTTGCCTTCAAGCGTATAGGTGGGGAGCGCAGCTGCGCCGAAATTATCTCCGAGCGAATCCATGATCGAATTTCTGTTCCATACGCCCGAAACGCCTGCGATGACGGAGCCATCCTCAAAGCCCGCGCAGATCTTACTGTCGTTGCTGTCCGGCTTGAAAGCGGGGTTCTTTACGAGGTCAAGCATGACTTTCGCGACTGCCTTCCCCGTTGCATTATCTATATCTGTATTGATATATGTTTCGCCCCAGCTTTCGTCCCATTTGACCTCGTAGCCGAGGCCCGCGCCGAAGTAGAACGCGGAAGAATACCAACCGTCGTTCAAAGGATAGGCAAACTGCTCCGTCTCGGAACATTTCGCAAGGATCCTGTCGAGCGTTTTGATGTCGTCCTCGGTGAACTTGCTCTTATTGTAGTAAAGGTAGTATGTATTGTCCGTATAGGGGAACGCATACGTGCTGACATCTCCGCCGACGTCAACGGACGCCGCGTCCACCGATGCCGCCGTGTTCTCCGCCTTCATCTTATCGAGACGGGCGCCGCCGATCTTATTGAGCGCACCGCCGTTGATGAGCTTTAAGATCTGGTCGCTTGCAAATGCGAAGCAATCGGGAGCGTTCGTAACATCGTTGAGAAGTTTTGTACCTGCGTCGCTCTCGCTTTGCTGGCCGAACACGATGTTATACTTCTTTTCGGGATGCGCCGCCTTGAACGCTTCGGCTACCTCTTCGCCGAATGCTTGATCTTCCTGAGGGAGCCATACGTTGAGCAAGACCGTGTTGCCTGTGCCCGAAGTTTCCTTTTCCTCGCCGCAAGCCGCCATGCCGGCGATCGCACCGAAGCACATGGCCGACGCCAATGCCGTACATAAAAGTTTACCGAATATTTTACTCATAGACAATTCTCCTTATCAGATTTTCGAATCATTATGCCGATTGGCATTCCTCTTTGCTCTTTCCGCAATAGTCGCACATGCCGTCTGCGGGTGCAATATCCTTATACTTATGTTTGTGTTCCGCCGATTCCTGTACGCCGCACTGATCGCATACGCCGTCTTTATCGGCGTCCTCAAAATCATGCTCGAACATTTTGACAAATTCCCATTCGACCTCGTCCGTTGCGTCGGTGCCGGGGAAGCTCTGGAATGTGAAACGATAGACGCCGCCGTGTCCCTTTGTCGGCCAGATGTTCCAGGTATAGGAAGGCATATTGTATTCATAGCCGCCGTTGAACACGACCTCGCCCTTATCGTTTTTGACTTCGCCGTAAAGATAGAGATCGGCAGAGTCGACTTTGGAACCTTTTTCGGGATTCGTACCCGCCGCAAAGGCGAAGCCGACGAGATTGCCGAGGCCGAGCTGGGCACACCCGTCATCGCCCGTCCAGTCCTCATTGTACATATTGGTCACGAAACGGAACTTTTCGCCGTATCTTACCTCCAACTCAATGGTGAAGGTATTCTCTTTCCCTTCCACCTTTTGGAAGAAGAACTTTTCAAACGTCTCGTCCTGGGATTTATACCATTCCCCTTTCGTCTTATTGTAGGCCGTAAGCTGAGTCCACTTTTGGCCCATGCTCGAACCGCGCATATACCACATGCGGTTATCGGGTTCGGGGTTCTGCGTTCTCCACTGGGAGAAAAGATTTACGTCTTTCTCTGCTATCATACCGTCCTTAAAAGGCACCGCAAGAGAACTGTCCGTAAACCAACCGCGGAAGTCAAACCCGTCTTTCGTGGCGGTAAAATCGTCTGCTTTTACCACACTTCCTTTTTCCACTTCTGCCGTATGCAATACGGTTCTGCCATCATACCATGTGATGGTCACCGTATCCCCGGAAGGAGCCGGCGTGTCATCGCAAGCCGCAAACGCGATGTTCATCGAAAACATCATAACGAGCGCAAGCAAGCAACCAAGCCATTTCTTGAACTTCATAGTTGTCCTCCTTAAATTCATTTTCACGGGCAATGCCCGCTATTTCATAATTCAAACTTCCCGCATGATTGCCGCCACCTAATCCACCCAAACGGCAGTGGATTAGGTGCGACACCCCCAAGGGGGGAATAGGGGGGAAATCGTATGATCAAATTGAAAGTGCCTCATAGACCGAACAGGAAACCGCCCCTACCGTAACATTCCCCGTTGCGGTAGATAACGCGGTCATGCCCGCCCGCTCTCCGTCGATGAAGAGCTGCCATTCACCCGCAGGAAGGGACACAGTTTTTTCCCGCTCCTCCGCGTTATAGACAATGAACAGATCGCTTTCGCCGTCGAGGTGCATGGTGAGGGTGATCGTCGCGCCGTCTATCTTTGCGCTTGTGATTTCCGTTTGGGGAGAGCGCAAAATTTTGTGCGCTTTGCGGAATGCGATCAGACCTCGGTAGTACTCTTTTGCCCGCGTCTGCGGCGAACCATTTGTCAGAAGTTCCCATTTGAGAACATTGACATCATCGGAGGCGTTATAGCTGTTTGGGTTGTAACTCCCGTCTGCGTCCTTCTTGGTGCGGAGCATTTCTTCGCCCGCTTGCAGAAAGGGAATGCCGAGGGACGTCTGCACGATCGCAGCGCAGAGCAGATTGCGTTTGAGCCGCAGTTCGAGGGTACTTTCGTCCTCGCCGTATGCCGAGCAAATTTTATCCCACAGGGTCAGATTGTCGTGCGCGGAGGCGTAATTGACGACGTTCGTGCCGTTATATGCGCTCCAAACGCCCTTGCTGTTCCTCGCACCGATTTCCGCGTTCTCTACGCCGCCGTTTGCTCCGAACAACACCCCGCCCGCAAGGTCGCCTATCGCGCCCGTCGCAAAACCCGTATCTCTGCCGTCCGCGGAACCTTTGAGCGCGTCCCGCAGCGCGTCGTTGAACATGGCAATGCCGTTGGTCTGTGCCTCTTCGTTGACCGCCCGAATGTTGGCAAGTACGGCTTGTTTGGTGGCTGAAAGAGTCGTACTTCCGCCCGTCCACCCCTCGCCGTAGAGAATGGCGTTTGGATTAACTTCGTGGACGGCTCTTTCGATCTCCTGCATGGTTTCCACGTCGTGAAGTCCCATGAGGTCGAAGCGGAACCCGTCGAGGTGATACTCTTTGAGCCAATAGAGGACGGAATCGCGCATGAACCGACGGAACATCGCCCTCTCGCTCGCCGTCTCGTTGCCGCACCCCGAACCCTCGGAGGGCTTGCCGTTCGAGAGGTAGCGGTAGTAGTAA
>CANRPN010000072.1 GCA_947632505.1 uncultured Clostridia bacterium
CAGAATTTTTCAAATGTCAATATCATAGATGAAAATTTTATGAAAAATATTCCCGTTGAAGGGGGGAGGAGGTCCTTTTGTCATTTCGACCAAAACGAAGTGAAGTCGCCCCGCCCGCACGTCCTTTGACATTTCGACCGAAGTGAAACGTAGTGAACGGAGTGGAGAAATCTCTACATTATTTTAACACTAAGGTTGAGATGTCTCCACGCGCCGCAAAGCGGCTTGGTCGACATGACATAATTGGGAAAGGCGTTACGTATTGCCCACTTGCTGTCCCTCGCGTAGCGGGGGAAAGCGGCGAACGCAGTGAGCCGAAAGGGTTTCAGAAACCCCTCAGTCTCGGCTTGCGCCTCGCCAGCTCCCCTATGAGGGGCTCCCGTACCCCTCCCCCGCGCGAATGCGCGGGGGAGGGCAAGAAAAGCTCCAAAAGGCACCGCTTCCACAGGCCGCTGCATAGCATGAAGTGACTGCACCGCGCAATATCGCGGCAGGAGGTTCTACAAATGCAATGGTTTTTGTCGCTCGGGCCTGTCTTGCAGGCGCTCCTCGTTTCGCTCTTGATGTATCTCATGACGGCGCTCGGCGCCATCACCGTCTTTTTTTCTCGCAAGGAGGGAGGGAACCTTCTCATCCTGCTCACGGGTGCCGCCGCGGGCATCATGATCGCTGCCTCCTTCTTCT
Organism: uncultured Clostridia bacterium; assembly: GCA_947632505.1. GTDB lineage: Bacteria > Bacillota > Clostridia > Christensenellales > Borkfalkiaceae > Gallimonas. The sequence goes on from CANRPN010000072.1 coordinate 685, forward strand.
CCCTCCTCCTCCCCGCCATGGAGTACTCGGGTCCGCTCCCGTCCTTTGTCACCGTCACGCTCGGCTTTCTCCTCGGCGGAGCCTTCCTCGTCCTCTCCGATCTCGCGCTGTCCCGCTCCAAGCTCCGCTTTTTCGGCACGGGAGACCGCAAGTGCGCCCTCCTGTATCTCGCCGTCACCCTGCATAACATCCCCGAGGGCATGGCGGTGGGCGTCGCCTTCGCCCAATGCGCGGGCGCCGCCCTCGCCTCGGCGGGAGGAGCAGGGGGAACGGGGGTTCTCTCCGCGCTTCTCCTCGGCATCGGCATTGCCGTGCAGAACTTTCCCGAGGGCATGTGCGTCGCCTTTCCTCTCCGTGCAAAGGGGATGAGCCCCTTCAAGAGCTTTCTCTTCTCGCAGGGCTCGGGAGCGGTGGAGATCCCCGCCTGCGTCATCGGCGCGGCGCTCGCCGCCTTCATCACGGGGCTCATGCCGTGGGCGCTCTCCTTTTCCGCGGGCGCGATGATCGCCGTCGTCTGCTCCGAACTCATTCCCGAATGCTTTGAAAAGAGCAAGACGCTCTCCTCCCTCGGCGTGATTTTGGGTTTTTGTATCATGATGCTCCTCGATATTGCCCTCGGCTGAATAGAAAATTTTTGCCCCGTCCATACTTGTAACTATGAAAAAGGAAAGAGCAGAATGGACGGAAGAAAAGGCCGCGCCCGCTTCCGCCCCCGCGGAAGCGGGCGCGGCAGGCATGGCGGCGCACAAGGGCAGAAAAGTGGCGGTCATCGTGGGGGCGTCGTCGGGTATCGGCAGGGAGACGGCCTTAAAACTTCACGCCAAGAGCTATACGGTGTACAATCTCTCGCGCACGCCCTTCAAAGGGGAGCGGATCGAGTCCCGCACTGCGGATGCCGCGCAGGAAGGGGAGCTTGAAAAGGCGATCGGGGAGATCGGCGAGGGGGCGGGCGGCATTGACCTGCTCGTCTATTCGGCGGGATTTTCCATGGCCGCTCCCCTCGAACACGCCAAGAGCGGGGACTACCGGTATCTGTTCGAGGTGAACTATTTCGGCGCGATCGAAGCGATCAAGGCGGCCGCGCCCTATCTCAAAAAGCGGGAAGGGCGGGTCGTGCTCGTCGGCTCGATGGGGGGAGATTTCCCCATTCCCTATGACGGCTTCTATTCTTCCTCCAAAGCCGCGCTCTGTATGCTCGCGCGGGAGGCGGATATGGAGCTGCGGCCGTGCGGCGTGCGGGTGAGCGCGCTGCTCCCGGGCGGCACGTCCACCGACTTCACTTACAGCCGCAAGGTTTACGGCGCGGAGGAGAGCAAGGGCTACACTTCCTCGGTGAAAAAGGCCTCGGCCGCGCTTGCGAATATGGAGCAGGGAGGAATGACGCCCTCCCTCGTCGCGGACAGCATCGTCAAACTCGTTGCCAAGCGCAACCCGCCCACGGTGACGGCAGCGGGCGGGAAAAACATCTTTTTGCGCTATGCGGGGAAAATGCTCCCCGAGCGGGTCACCGATTGGTTTGTGCGGAAAAAGTTCAACCAAAAGTAAAATAGGAGCGCCGCGGCGGCGAGGCCGCCGCGGCGCCTTGTCGGTCCCCCGCCGCAGCTCTTCCCGCTGTTTTCAATGTCACAAAATGAGTTCGTTTTTTTCATTCGCCGAACGCTTGACTTATTTTGTCGCTTTGTATTATAATGTTGTCATGAACAGAGCAGGCATGATTTTCCGCTTCAAGCGGGGGACAAAAATCAATACGTTCGTTCGTAAAAAGGGAGTCGTTTTTTTCGCGTAGAGAAAAACCGCTCCCTTTTACTTTTTATTGACCTTGTGTCGATCTTTCAGGAGGATAAACATGAAAAAGGTTGCCGTGATCATGGGAAGCGATTCCGATCTTCCCGTTGCGGAAAAGGCGCTCGAAGTGCTGGAAGAATTGAACATTCCCTATGTAGTGCATGTTTATTCCGCACATCGCACGCCCGAAGAGGTCAGGCAGTTCGCGGAAGGCGCTGCGGAAAACGGCTTCGGCGTTATCATCTGTGCGGCGGGCATGGCGGCGCACCTTGCGGGCGCGTTTGCGGCCAACTGCGTACTGCCCGTCATCGGGATCCCCGTGGGCGGCGGCTCTTTGGGGGGCATGGACGCCCTTCTCTCTACCGTGATGATGCCGTCGGGGATCCCGGTTGCGACGGTTGCCATCGACGGGGCGAAGAACGCGGTCTATCTTGCTGCGGAGATCCTTGCGGTGGGGGACGAAGCGCTTCAACAGCGGCTTTTGGCGCTACGCAGAGCGGCCTCGGCGGCGGTACTCGAAAAGGATAAAAAGATCTTCGAGAAATTTGTGAAATAACACCCCCACCCGTCACTCACTGCGTTCGTGCCACCCTCCCCCAACGAGTTGGGGTAGGGTCTATCGAGCGAGGAGCAAAGAATTGGGCAAAACTAAGCAAAAGATTTTTCGTGAACACATATAAAGGAGAATGATTATGGAAAAGAAAGAACAGCTCTACGAGGGTAAGGCGAAAAAAGTGTTCGCCACCGACGACGAAACCCTGTGCATCGTCTCCTATAAGGACGACGCCACCGCCTTTAACGGTCTCAAAAAAGGCACCATCGCGGGAAAGGGGGTCGTCAACAACCGCATGACCAACATGCTCATGCAGCTTCTCGAACAGAAGGGCGTGCCCACCCACTTTGTGGAGGAACTTTCCGAGCGCGACACCCTTGTCAAAAAAGTGAAGATCGTCCCGCTCGAAGTCATCATCCGCAACGTGTCCGCGGGCTCCTTTGCAAAGCGCTACGGCGTGCCCGAGGGGATCGTGTTCGACGAGCCGACCATCGAGTTCTCCTATAAGTGTGACGCTCTCGACGATCCGCTTCTCAACACCTATCACGCGCTTGCGTTGAAGCTGGCGACCAAGGAGGAGATCGCCACCATCGAAAAATACGCCTTCCAAGTGAACGAGGTGTTAAAGGAATACTTTCTGCACCTCGGTGTGCGGCTCATCGACTTCAAGTTGGAATTTGGGCGGCTCCCCGACGGCACGATCGTGCTCGCCGACGAAATTTCCCCCGACACTTGCCGCTTTTGGGACGCCGAGACGGGCGAAAAGCTGGATAAGGACCGTTTCCGCCGCGACATGGGCGGCGTAGAGGACGCCTACCGCGAAATTTTCAAGCGCGTCACGGGGAAGTAAAGAAAGGGGAAGGAAGGCGCCTCCTAAGGAGGAGCTGTCACAAAGTGACTGAGGTGGCGAGCCATTTTTGGACGGTAAGAACACCACCCCCCTACCCCCCCCTCCTGAGGAGGGGGCAAGGCAAAAACAATGCTCCGCCCAAAAGGAAGGGCAACTATCAGGAGTCGATCATGTCACAAATTCATGAAGAATGCGGGGTGTTTGGCATCTTTGCCCCCCAAAAACAGGACGTCGCGTCCACCGCATATTACGCCCTTTTCGCTCTCCAACACCGCGGACAGGAATCGGCGGGGATCGTTGTCAACGACGACGGCGTCTTTCGCACCTTTAAGGATGCGGGGCTCGTCAACGACGTGTTCTCGGCGGACGCGCTCCAAAACCTCGGCGAAGGGAACATGGCCATCGGACACGTGCGCTATTCCACCACGGGCAGCGGCGGCAGAGAAAATGCCCAGCCCATCGTCGTCAACCACTTGAAGGGCAATATGGCGCTCGCCCACAACGGCAACCTCGTCAACGCCTCCGAGCTGCGCGACGAACTTGAAAACGACGGCAGCATCTTCCATACCACCTCCGACAGCGAGGTCATCTCCTACATCATCACCAAAGAACGCGTAAAACGGGGCTCCATCGAAGAGGCGGTGCTCGCCGCAATGGACAGGCTCAAAGGCGCATATTCTCTCATCGTGATGTCCCCGAGTAAACTCCTCGCCGTGCGCGACCCTCTTGGCTTTCATCCCCTCTGTTTCGGAAAGCGGGAGGACGGCGCGTATGTCGTCGCCTCCGAGAGCTGCGCGCTCGACGCCGTTGGCGCTTCCCTCATCCGCGAAGTGGAACCTGGGGAGATGCTCGTATTCACCAAGGACGGACTTTTGTCCGACCGCTCCCACTGCGGCGGGGAAAAACACCTGTGCGTGTTTGAATATTTATACATTGCCCGCCCCGATTCGATTATCGAGGGCTGTTCTGTGCACGAGGCGCGGAAACAGGCGGGACGTTTCCTTGCGGGTCAGTACAAGCTCGATGCGGACATCGTCGTCGGCGTGCCCGATTCGGGCTTAGACGCCGCTTACGGCTATGCCGAGGCCTCCGGGATCCCGTACGGCATCGGCTTTATCAAAAATAAGTACATCGGCAGGACGTTCATCGCCCCCGGACAGGCCGCCCGTGAAGATCGTGTGCGCATAAAGCTCAATGTTTTGAAGTCTGCGATCGCGGGGAAGCGGGTGGTCATGGTGGATGATTCCATCGTACGGGGGACGACCTGCGCGCGGATCGTGAAGATGCTGCGCAGCGCGGGCGCGAAGGAAGTGCATGTGCTCTCGTCGGCTCCTGCCTTTCTCAATCCCTGCTACTACGGGACGGACATCGACTCGCGGGAGAACCTCATCGCCTGCAACCACACGGTAGAGGAGATCGCGGAGATCATCGGCGCGGACAGCGTGGGGTATCTCGATCTTTCCAAGGTGGCCTATTTAACGGGCGGCGACGGCAAGGGCTTTTGCACGGCGTGTTTCGACGGGAACTATCCTACCGAGGAGCCTACGGTCTCCGCGAAAAGCCGTTTCGAGCGCTGGGAAAGACCGATCTCCGAGAATCCGAAATACAGGAAATGAGTTCACGAAAAATCTTGCTGCGCAATCTTTTTCCGTGAGGAAATGGGTTTCGCTCGCTGTCCCTGAAAGGGAAAGTACCCGAACGCAGTGAGGGGGAAAGGGTTTTCGAAAACCCCTCAGTCACTCACTACGTTCGTGACAGCTCCCCTGCAAGGGGCGCCAAGATGCGGCGAATGGTGGGCGCTAAAAAGGAATTACCATGATCGAAAACAGTTACAGCGAAAGTTACAAAAAGGCGGGCGTGGACATCACCGCAGGATATAAGTCGGTGGAACTCATGAAAGGGCACATCCGCCGTACCCTTACGGAGGGACTTGAAAATGTGGGCGGCTTCGGCGGCCTCTTTCCCTTCCCCGCGGCGGACTTCAAAGAGCCCGTGCTCGTCTCGGGCACCGACGGCGTGGGCACGAAGCTTCGCCTCGCCATTTTGATGGACAAGCATGATACGATCGGCATTGACTGTGTTGCGATGTGCGTGAACGACGTCATCTGCTGCGGCGCCCGTCCGCTCTTCTTCCTCGACTACATTGCCTGCGGAAAAAATATCCCTGAAAAGATCGCCGCGATCGTCGGAGGGGTCGCCGAAGGCTGCGTGCAGGCGGGCTGCGCCCTCATCGGCGGGGAGACGGCGGAACACCCCGGTCTCATGCCCGAGAGGGATTACGATCTCGCGGGCTTCACCGTCGGCGTCGTCGAAAAGAGCAATATGGTCGATAAGACGGCAAAAGCGGGGGATGTCATGCTCGCGCTGCCCTCCTCGGGCGTGCATTCCAACGGATTCTCCCTCGTGCGGAAGGTATTCGACATCGAGCATTGCGACCTCGCGGCGCCCGTCAAAGAGCTCGGGGGGAAGTCGCTCGGAGAGGCCCTCCTAACGCCCACGAAAATTTATGTAAAGCCCGTGCTCGCGCTCCTCAAAGAGGTCAAAGTCAAGGGCATTTCGCACATCACGGGGGGCGGCTTCTTCGAGAACATGCCCCGCTCCCTCCCCGACGGCCTCGGTGTGAAAATCGAGAGAAAGGACGTACGCACTCCCGCGATCTTCTCCCTCATCCGGGAGCGCGGAAATATTTCCGAACACGACATGTTCAATACGTTCAATATGGGCGTGGGCATGAGCGTTACGGTCGCGCGGGAGGATGTGGAAAAGTCTCTCGCGATCCTGAAAGAGAACGGCGAAGAGGCCTATGTGCTCGGCGAGATCGTCAAGGGCAACGGCGTGGAACTTGTAAAGTAATTTATAAATCGGGTACGTCATGAAAAAAATCAAGATCGCCGTCCTCTGTTCGGGGGGCGGAACGAATTTTCAAGCCATTCTCAACGCCGCGGAGGCAGGGCTGCTCCCCCACGGGGAGATCGTGCTCCTGCTCTCCGACCATGCGGAGGCGTTTGCCCTCGAACGGGCCAAACGGGCGGGGATCCCCGCGGCCGTCGTTGACCGCAAACAAGTCCCCGACCGCGCGGAGCGGGAGGAAAAGCTCCTGCGCCTTCTCAAAGAAAACGGCGCGGAGCTCGTCGTCCTTGCGGGATTCATGACCATTTTAAGTCCCGCATTCATTGCGGCGTACGAGGGGCGCATTCTCAACATTCACCCCGCGCTGCTTCCGAGTTTCGGCGGCAAGGGTTTTTACGGACTTCATGTGCATGAAGCCGTCTTAAAGGCGGGCGTGAAGGTGACGGGCGCGACCGTGCATTTCGTCACCGCCGAGTGCGACGCGGGACCCATCATCGCCCAAAGGGCAGTGGAAGTGAGGGAGGGCGACACCCCCGAGATCTTGCAAAAACGGGTCATGCGCGAGGCCGAGTGGGTGATCTACCCCGAGGCAGTGGAAAACGTCTGCAAAAAATTGACAGGAGAGATACTATGAGCTACACGCGCAAAAACATCGGACGGCTACTCAAAAACAATTCCTATCCCGGGCGGGGGATCGTCGTTGGAAAATCGAGCGACGGCAAACAGGCCATGCTCGCCTATTTCATCATGGGCAGGAGCGAAAATTCCCGCAACCGCGTCTTTTCCGCCTACGGAGAAGAGGTGAGAACGGAACCCTTCGACCCCGCAAAGGTCGCCGATCCCTCCCTCATCCTCTATTCTCCCATCAAGAGGGCGGGAAATTCCGTCATCGTCACCAACGGCGACCAGACGGACACGATCGAACAGTCGCTCAAAGCGGGGCACTGCTTCCGCCACGCCCTCATGGGCCGCACCTTCGAGCCCGATTCCCCCAACTTCACCCCCCGTATCAGCGCGATTTTGCACCTTCCCAAAAAGGCGGCGGACTTTTCCTACGAAATGTCTATCTTAAAGAGTGCCGACGCAAGGGGAAAGAAGTGCAACCGCTTCTTCTTCTGCTATGAAGGGACCAACGGAACGGGGCATTTTCTGCACACCTATGCAAAAAACGGCAACCCGCTGCCCTCCTTTTCGGGCGAACCCGAGCCTGTGAAGCTCGGGAACAGTCTCCCCGCCTTTGCAGAGGAGATTTGGGAAGCGCTCAACGAAGAGAACAAGATCTCTCTCGTCTGCCGCAGCTATGACTTGAAGTCCGGGACAAGCGAGCAGGTGATCTTCAACAAATATACGAGGTGACATATGCGTGAATTTGAGCTCAAATACGGCTGCAATCCCAACCAAAAGCCCGCGAGAATTTATATGGCGGACGGCGAAGAACTTCCCCTGGAAATTTTGAACGGCAGACCGGGCTACATCAACTTCCTCGATGCCTTCAATGCGTGGCAGCTCGTCAAGGAGATCAAGGAGAGCACGGGGCAGGCCGCGGCGACGAGCTTCAAGCACGTCTCGCCCACGTCGGCGGCGGTCGGGAAAATACTTCCGCCCGACCTCAAAAAGAGCTGCTTTGTAGACGATATCGAGGGATTGGACGATTCCCCCCTGGCCTGCGCCTATGCAAGGGCGCGGGGAACGGACAGAATGTCCTCTTTCGGTGACTTCATCGC
>CANRPN010000073.1 GCA_947632505.1 uncultured Clostridia bacterium
AAAGGGAGAGCTTGTCAACCGATTTTAGGTAGAAATTATAATTTTTTGCAGGTTTTTGATTTAATGCGGTGCCCCCCTTCCCTACCCTCCCCCCAACAGGTTGGGGGGAAGCAGTGATTGCGGTGCCCCCCTCCCCTACCCCTCCCCCGCTGCGCGGGGGAGGGCAAAAAAAGGGCGAGAAAAAAGAGCCACAAGGGCTCTTTTTTTCCGTTCGCTCTTTCAAACGTGTTTTTGTGACTTAGAGAACATCTGTCGTAACAGTAATGGACTTCGTTGTCATAGCGTTCTCGGAACCGTTATCAAGGCCGTCATCGATCGCAAGTTCCATCTGATAAGACGTTTCGTTGACACCGTCTTTGAGGTAACAAGTCCAGCTTGCAAGAGGAGTATTGAGATCGCTCTTATCAAAGAAGCGGAACGTTACGGAGATCACTTTCTTTTCCAACTTGATTTCGATCTCCATAGCACCATCTTGCTTCGTTGCATTGATCTGTCCCTTCGTTACGCCTTCGGGAAGCGGATAGCCATCCTCATTGCCAAGGCCCCAGCTCTTACCTTCGTCGAAAGTGACGGCAGCAGGTCTCCAAGCAAACTCACCGGTGGAATCCGCGCCTTCCGCATCGGGACGGAGGAAGTAGTTCTTTCCATTCACCTTGATAAGGTTGACAACTGCGCCCGCATAATCCTGGCTGCTGGCAGTGTTGTTCCACTCGATCCTAAGGGTCGTCTTCATACCGTCATTCACGGTGAAGTATTGAGGAACAGGGTTGCCCCATTTCTGGAAGTCGGCTTCGGCGATCGTCTTGGTTCCGCAGTCGATAACATTGCCCTTCTTGGAAGTCAAATTGATGACAGCGTTCGTCCAACCATTGATATGGACGCTCAGCGGGGCCGCCACAACGTTGCTGATCACTTCCTTGCAGAAGTAGACCTTTCCGGTGACGGACGTCCAAGTGGAGGTGACGGTGAGCACATTGCCGACTCTCGTGATACGTGCCACTACATCGCCGTTGCTCTCGCCATGGCTGCCGCCGTGGGTGAGATATTCGGTAGAAGGCTGGCCGTCGATCGTAAATTCCTTTGTGACGACTGCTGCTGCATTATCTACGGTGAGAGCCGTATTCACAGCCACGTCGCTCGCATTGCTGAGGTCGATCGTGATGTTCGGCGTCGTGGCGTTGTCGAATACCACAACATCTGCGCTGAAAATCTGCAAACGGGCATTGGTATAATCGCCTGTGCCGTCCGCATGGGTGTAGGTGTACTCCAACGCGAAGTCGCCGCTAAGGTTGTTGACTCTGCCGTGAGAACCTGCCCACCAATCAACTTCACCCGTATCGGGATAGGAAGTAGGCGTGCTGAGGATGACATATTGGAACTCGGTGTCGCTGACGACGACCTTTTCACGGGTGTAATGGCAGACAGTGCATTCGTCGGTATTCTCAACGCCCGCCTTGGGAGCCCAGGTGTGGGAACCGCTGGCAGGAACGATCTTCGCGCCGTAGAAGAAGGTGCCGTCCTTGTAGGCCTGGACGCCGTCGGTGACGCAGCTGCCGTTCTGAATGGTCTCACGGGTGCCGCTCACAGTCTTCTTCTCGGACGTGATCGCGTTGCCGGTGACGGTGAAGATCGTGTACTCGTTCTGACCGTTTACAGTATCTTCATTGCCGGTGAAGCGGAACTGTGCCGCGTTGTCGCTCTCTCTCACGCCGATGTTGGGAAGGTGCAGGCTTGCGACAAGGATCGCGCCCTTATCGTAGTCGGTGGTATCGTTCACAGTGCCGAGCGCGATGAGTTTGGCCGAGCTGTCGCCCAAGGTGAGAACGTTCTCATCGAGCCAAGCAGCTACGCCGCCCTTGATCGTAACGCCGACATTGTAGTCCATCTTGTATTCCTGGCCTTCGACATAAGCATGTTCGATGTTGAGGAATGCGGAGAAGCTGAGGCCGTCTTTGAGGTCCGTCGCAGAGACGAATGCATAGACGATCAACTTGTTATCGCTGACTGTGACATAGACGGGATCGCTTGTCGTGCCGATGTTGGCAGCATCCTCGGAAGCCGTGAAGTTGTAGATCAGGTTCGCGCTTGCAAGCACGGTTTCGCCGTTTCTGATGGAGACGGTCGTGGAGACCTGCGAAGCGATGAGGTTGGCAAGGTCGGGCGCCGCGAACCAATAAGTGACAGTGACGCTGTTTGCGTCGGAGGTGATACCGACGATGAAGAGCGTATTCGATGCGCGGTAGAAGTGATCTCTGTCGGGCGTGACGCCTTCGGTGTAAGTGCTCTTGACGGCCGCTTTCACGTCCGCAACGGTCGCACGCGCGTTACCTGTTGCAAGAGTGAGGTTCTCCACATCGGTAAGTCCGCTGTACTTGACGGTGTAAGTGCCGCCTGCGTCAATCGTGAAGTTGGAACCCGTGATCTCTGCCACAGCAGTGGGAAGTGCGCTAAGACCGCTGAGGTCGATCTGCACTTTGCCGACTTCGGTCTCGCCGTTCTTCAACGTGATGTCGAAGGGCTGGAATCCGCTCTTCAAACCGACAACGACGTCGATCGTGGCAGCCTTGTGCTCAACTTTATCCTCATCGACGAACATCACATATTCGCCCGCTTTGGTAACGGTCGCCTTGGTGCCGTTCTCCGTGCCGACCTCGACCTTGTCAAACGCGTCGGCCGCGAGATTGGTGAGGAGTTTGAATGCGACGAAGTGGGTATAGCCCTCTCCGAGCGCATCTGCCTGTGCGGTGGTCGCCTTGACTGCGGAACCTGCCGTTACGATGAGACGGATATAGTTCTTATCGGCGGTGACCGCATAATCGTACACGGCTTCGGGAGCCTCGAACGCGGTCTGGCCGATCTTGATCTCGGTGGCATTCGCGCCCGTGATCACGGTAGGAACAATTTTGATCTCGCTGCTGAGAGGAGCCTGCATGCCGTTGAACTCAACGAAGAACTCATACATATCGGCGGTAAGAGGCTCGGTCGCAAGGTTGACTCTCGTCTTGACAGGATCGGGATCGGGATTTGCCTCCGTTGCCGCAGGTTTGATGTTGCGGTAAGCGTAAGCGTTGAAATTGTCTTCAAGCGTGCTCTTGTCGGAGAAGGTCGCCTTCGTTTTGAGACCTGTCGTATCGAAGAGCTTGCCCGCGGGCTGCACAAGGTTGGTAGGCTGCGAGGTGACCTCGTAATTTTCAATCGCAAGACCCGCAACAAACTCTACCGCGGTGACGGTGTAGTTGCAGAACTCACCGTATGCGCAGACTTCGTATGCCGCTCTGGGAAGATTGACGGAGATCGTATAGACGCTCGTGGTGCCGTCGAACTTGTTCAACGTATGGCGCATGAGCATAACGCCGTCTGCCTGGTAGATATATTCCACCACGACGGTGGACCAAGCGGTGGGGTCTGTGGGGTCATTGGGGAAGGAGGGGCCTGCGTTCCAGCTGGAGCCGTCCGTCTTTACCAGCCAAAGAGCATCGTCCTTGGTTGCGACGCCTGCCGCAGCCGCGCCGCCGCCGATGGGAATGTTGCATTCTGCGGGAACCTGATAGCCCGCCGCCTGACCGATGACCCAGCCGTCCTCACGGGGAAGAACGCCGTCCGCGCCGTTGCGGATACCCATCAAAGGAGAATCCCATGCGCTTGCCAGACCGGGCGTATCGTTTCTCGTAAGGCCTGTGATTTGAAGGGTAAGCGTCAAGCTCTGTCCTGCCACGAGGCTGCCGTAGGAAACATGGTTTTCACCCGCGATGGGAGCCTGCACGTCGGGATAGGTCTTGCCTTCGGGACCCTTTTCAAGCGTTGCGGGAGTGCCCCAGCCGACCGTCGTGATCTTGTCTTCGAGACCGGTGAAGGAGTTCCGCTTAGCGCCGCAGGCACATTCGAACTGATACTTACCGTCCGTGGATTCCGTCCAGCTGTGATCGACGGAAGCATAATAGGACTTCTTGACGCGGTTGTCCTTGCTCTCGGGCTTTCCGTCCCAGAGCTCTGCGGGCTGGTTCTTGGGAATGACGTAGATGATATACTGACCCGCAAGGTCCTTATTGTAGGCCGTGGAATCGATCTCGTAATCGTCTGCCGTCAATTCGTACGCGTTGTCATCGCCCTGATAATAGACGGTGACTTTCAAATCGCCCGTAGAGAACGCTTCGCCCTCTTTGAAACTGGTTTTCTGCCCGGATAATTGAACTTCGGAAATGTTCTTCGTCCCGCCGGTTGGACCGCCGGGCGTGTCGCTGTTGTCGTCTTTGCAGGCGTACAGCCCCAGCGAGCAGCAAAGAACAAGCAGAAGTGTCAAAGCTATCTTGAGCTTCTTCATGTTACTTTCCCCCTAATAAAGTTTTTATTTTTGCCTATTGGATTTATGGCAAACAACATTTTACAACAAAAAAATTGCAATGTCAATACTTTTCATGGAAAAAAATGTGCGGATTTTGTTTTGGCGGTCCGAGCGTTAATAGGAGGGCCTTGGGAAGTTTCATGGCCCCCCATAAAAAAAGAGAGGGGCGCCCTCTCCTTCTTTTCTTTCCTTATTTACTTTCCTTATTTATTTTATGCCGTAAAATCACTTTGTGCCGTAAAGACGGTCGCCCGCGTCGCCGAGCCCGGGAAGAATGTACCCGTGCTCATTGAGACATCTGTCCAGCGTGGACACATAGAGGGAGACGTCGGGATGTGCCTTTGCTACGGCCTCGATCCCCTCCGGCGCCGCAATGATGCACATGAACCTGATCTTTTTGCAGCCCCGCTTTTTGAGCGCTGCGAGTGCGTCACAGGCCGAGCCCCCCGTCGCGAGCATGGGGTCCAAGAGCAGCACCGTCTTTTCCTCAATGCCATCGGGCAGTTTACAATAATATTCCTGCGGTTCGAGAGTCTCCTCGTCGCGGAACATGCCAATGTGCCCGACCCGCGCCGTGGGAAAGACCCGATGCACGCCGTTCACCATGCCGAGCCCCGCCCTGAGAATGGGTACGATGGCAATGCTCTCCTCGGGCACGCGGAACTGCACCGTTTTTTCAAGGGGGGTCTCCACCTCCACCGGTTCGAGCGCCACATCCGCCATGCTTTCATAGGTCATGACGGTCGTGATCTCCTCGATGAGTTCACGAAATTCCTTCATGCCCGTGTTTTTGTCGCGCAGAATGCTCACCTTGTGCTTGATGAGCGGATGGTCAAAAATAAAAACGTTGTCGTACTGTTCCATAGAGACCTCCTCTTCTTCGATCTCATGATAACACACCCCGGCGAAAAATGCAAGGCGCTTTGAAAATTTCCCGTGGAAAAGTTTCGCATAGCGGGAAGAATTTTGGTTAAACTCTTGACATAGAAGCTCCTCTCTGTTACAATATCTCCCGAATAAAACAAAGGGAGAAAATAACTTATGAAAGCATTTGATGCACTTTGCAAAGAATTTGAACAACTCGACGCGGGGACTTACACCGCGCTGCTCGCCGAAAAATCGCTCAACGTTCTGCCCGCGCTGCAAGCGGTGGCGGGAAGCGACGTGGACGGCGCGGAGCTGTTTGCCTCCTTCATCCTCGGCGCGATCGCAGCCGACGGCAAGCTCTCGGAGGAGGAATACCTGCTTTGCTATCCCCTTCTGCACGCCTTCTTCGGCGACGAGGTCAACTATGAGGACTGCAAGAATGCCGCTAAATTGCTCCGTTCGGAGAGCCGCGCGTTCAAAAAGTCGCTTGACGAGATCGTGGATTTTCTGGGTCTCCTCTCCGACGATCTCAAAGACGACGTCGTCCTCATCTGCCTCATGATCTGCGCCATCGACGGCAAGGTCTCGGCCAAGGAAAAGAGCTGGATCAAAAAACTCGTAAAATAAAGATCGCTTAACGGATCGGGCGGCGCCCGCGAAGAATTTCGCGGGCGCCGCCCTTCTTTCTTTGCCTCATTTTTTCATCATTTCTTTTCGTCGCCCGCCCTCTCGGGTGTATCAGATGTATGCTCCCTCAAAGTATTCGATCTCGCCGCGCAGCACGGAGGCGATGTCGAACCGACAGGGAACTTCCTTACGCAGACGGTTACAGTAGCTCCACGCGATCTTGCGGTAGCGCTCCCGCTTTTTGAGATCCACTGCCTCGGAGGGCAAGCCGTACTCGTCGTCTGTCCGCGTCTTGACTTCCACGAAGCAATAGGTATCCCCTTTCAGGGCGATGATGTCTGCCTCGCCGAAGGGAGTGACATAGTTGCGTTCGAGAATTTGATATCCGTGTTTTTTGAGATATTTTACGGTGAGTTCTTCTCCCGATCTTCCAAGAAGTTTTTTACGAAAGTCCTTCTGTGAATGCTGCATATTCCGTGTTCCCCGATCGCTCTGATGTGCTCCGCGGTGCCATAACCGACATTGTGTTCGAACCCGTAACCGGGATACACTTTCGCGTACTCCTCCATGCGCCGATCCCGATATACCTTGGCGAGAATGCTCGCCGCGCCGATAGAGCACACGAGGGCGTCCCCTTTGACGATACTCTTTTGCGGGGGCGCGATGTCAAGGGTCATGTTGCCGTCGGTGAGCACGAAATCGGGGGGGAGCGAAAGCCCCTCCACCGCCCTCTTCATGCCGAGCCGCGTCGCCTGCAAGATGTTGATCTCGTCGATCGTCTTTTCGTCCACCTCGGAAATGGAATAGGCGAGCGCGACATCTTTGATGCGTTCGGCGAGGAGCTCCCGCTTCTTTTTGGAGAGTTTCTTGCTGTCGTCAATGCCCAAAATGCGCTTCTCTTCTTCGAGCGGAAGAATGACGGCGGCGCAGACAACAGGTCCCGCCAAAGGGCCTCTTCCGACCTCGTCCACCCCCGCCACGGCGGTGTAGCCCTGTTCGAAATATTCTCTTTCGTATGTGAGTTCGTCCATAACTGTCAAATGAGCCCCGTGTTTTTCAGGTCCTCCGCGCGGTCGAGACAGACGCGCCCGAGCCTGCCCTTGCGGAAATCGTCGATGAGGGCGCGCTCACCGCGCTCATAGTCAAATTCCCCGCCGCGGAGCAGCGCTCCCCTCGCTTTGCATACTTGTTCGAGCATTTCAAGAGGGGCCCCGCCCGAAATTTGATAGCGTTCCTTTAAGGCGGCCGGATATTTTCCGCTCAGTTCCTCCAAGAGGCAGAGGGCGATCTCATCCATTTCAAGGATGTCGTCGTTGACGCTGCCGATATAGGCGAGACGGCGGGCAAGGGTCTGGTCGGAGAAGGAGGGCGGCATGGTGCCCGGGGTATCCATGAGTTCGAAACCTCCGCACTTGACCCACTGTTTGCCGCGGGTAACGCCCGCTTTGTCCCCCACCTGCGCTTTTTTACTGCCCGAGAGCGCGTTGATGACGGTGCTCTTGCCCGTGTTGGGAACGCCAGCGATGAGGAAACGCAAAGGTTTATTCGACCCCTTTTCCCTGAGACGGGCGGCCTTTTCCGCGACGAGTTCCTCCATGGCGGACTGCAAAGGACGGACGTTTTGCGCCGTCGCATTCAGTTTGATCGCGCTCTTTCCGCTCTCGCGCATGAGGGTAAGAAGTTCGTCCGCTCCCCCGTCGGCGAGGTCGCACTTGTTGAAGAGGAAGAGCACGGGTTTCTGCCCCGCAAGTTCTCTGAGCTTGGGGTTATAGGTAGAGGCGGGAGCGCGCGCGTCGAGCACAAACACCACCGCGTCGCAGAGTTTTAAGTTGTCCTCCATGAGCCGCATGGCCTTTGCCATGTGCCCGGGGAACCAGTGGATGAGTTTCACAAATTTCCTCACACATTTCTTTGCTTTCTCAATTTCGCACAATTCTTTGCTTGCTTCGCTTCGAAAAGAATTGCGCGAGGAAACCTACCTCTTACATCAACAAAGTCAAACTCTCATTCGCTTGACATGTACAACAAGCCGTAAGAATGCGGCAAATTGAGTGCGCTGCCGCAGGGGAACCCTGCTCCGCGCAGCAATTTGGGAACATTTTTCTTGCCTCCCCCCAACTTTTTGGGGGGAGGGTAGGGAAGGGGGCACCTTATTTTGTCCCCCCTTTCGGCTCGCTACGCTCGCCACTTTCCCCCGCTATGCGGGGGACAGCAAGAATGAGATCTCTCCGTAGCAATCAAAAGATTTTTGGTAAACCTATTTCAACAAGTCGGGTCTGTTTTTCTTGGTGATCGCGATCGACTGTTCTCTGCGCCACTTGTCGATCTCCGCATGATTGCCGCTGCGGAGCACTTCGGGCACGGTGAGCCCGCGGTACTCCACGGGACGGGTATAGTGGGGATATTCGAGCAAATTCTCCGAAAAGCTCTCCTGCACCAAACTCTCGGGCGAGAGCACGCCGTCCACATAGCGCGCCACGCAGTCGGCAACCACCATGGCGGGAAGCTCCCCGCCCGTCAAAACGTAGTCGCCGATCGAGAGTTCCTCGTCGATGAAAAGGTCGATCGCGCGCTGGTCTACGCCCTC